>JAJTDQ010000105.1 GCA_021300505.1 Cryomorphaceae bacterium | reverse complement strand
AGCAACGCGTCGTTGCCTCCACATCTGCTGTTGCATTGTGGGCCTCTGCAAAAGGTTGATTGAAAAGGAAATCATGAAGCTCGGTAAGTGTTGGCAATTTGAACTTACCGTAACGTCCTCCAGCTATTTGACACATCTCTGCTGTTCGCTCGGTACATGTGTCCAAGACGGGCATATCGAGCATTGGAGAATCCATCCCACAGCGAATAAACTCGCAGCCAAGCACGTTGCGGTCGAAGCCTACATTTTGTCCAACAACAAATTTTGAAATGGAAAGGGCCTTGTTGAAAGCTTCTAGCACAACCTTTAGTGATTCACCATAGGCTGTTGCCAATTCTGTGGAGATCCCGTGAATATTTTCGGCATCATACGGAACATCAAAACCTTCTGGACGAATTAAATAATCCTTTTGTTCGACCAAACGCCCCATTTCGTCATGAATTTGCCATGCAATTTGCACGACGCGTGGCCAGTTTGACGTATCAGAAATGGGGGCCTTCCAATCTCTCGGAAGTCCTGTTGTCTCGGTATCGAATATGATGTACATGAAAATCTGCAGTTAGCGATTAAATGTACGAATAAGGTCATGAAATCTAACCTAAAAAATATCAACAGGCGGAAACTTTTTGGGGTGTTGAATGCTCTTTTCTAGAACCATAAAAAAGAAATTCCGCCGTTCAACGTAAGCTGAAGGCGGAATTCAAAATGTATGTAGTCAGCGAAGAAACGCCTTTCCGAATTAATTGTTTGTTGGTGCTCCAGAGTTGTTCACTGGTGTGCCACTTTCAGGCGCAGGAAGAACGTTACCTTTAATGCGAATCACCTTCGTTGGCTCATTTACTGCATTTGAAGTAATCGTCACGCTTTTGTTGATTGCGCCTGGACGCTTAGTATCATATTTTACCGTGATTGTTCCTTTTGCTCCTGGTGCAATTGGTTCTTTCGGCCATTCTGGAACTGTACATCCACAAGATCCTTTTGCCGTCGAGATAATCAATGGTTCGTTTCCTGTGTTTTTGAACTCAAACGTACATGTTCCGTCAGCACCGTATTTCACAGTACCATAGTCGTGTGTGTCTTTTGTAAATTCGATTTTTGCTCCAGTTTCAAGTTGAGCAACAGCAGTGTTCATCGCAACAGAGGCAACAAACAAGACTACAAGAGATAAAAGTGCTTTTTTCATGATCTTTTTTTTTTAGTTTCTTAATAGAGTCAAATATACCTTTGTAAAAGCCGCTCAAATTATTTTTAACACATCGTTAACAGCGACAATTAACGTTTCGAAATCTCATTCATTTGATAGTCGATAAACTCTTCAAATGTCAAGTCGAGGTGACGCAAACGGAATCTTTCGAGTACCATCGCACGATTGATGTAATTCGGGTATTTCTGAAGCAAGGTGTCCGCATACTGAACGGCACGTGTCAAAATGTTCAATCCCGCATACTTCATGTGCACTTTATCCAAACATTCGGCTGCATAATCATCCTCTGGATAGGCATGGTAATAATCCAACAATCGGTTAATTAACTCAAAATGAGTGAGATTAGGGATGGTCTTGGTTTGTGGCAAACTTGCCTGTAAATCACGAATCGAATCTTCCATTTCTTTGATTCGACTTTTCAATTCCACACGGCCTACTTTTCCTTCTTCATCTTCATTCAAACCTCCTCCACAAGCATACATGAGAGAAAGTCCAAGCGCAAAAACAAACATGGTTATCCAACTATTCTGTTTCATCATCTACCTTTTTTAATCAATGGAAATTTCATTTTATAATCTACTCGAACATCCCCCTTAGAGATATTTTGAAGTCGTTTTGTTAATAGTCGTCGTTTCAATGGTGATAGGTGGTCTGTAAATAAGATTCCATCCACATGGTCATATTCGTGCTGAATAATTCGTGCCGCATAACCATCATAGGTTTCTTCGTGAAAATTCCAGTTTTCATCGTAATAACTGATATGAATTTTCTCCTTGCGATAGACTTCCTCACGAATTTTTGGGATAGATAAACATCCTTCAAAAAAGCCCCATTCTTCACCCTCTTCTTCTTCAATGACAGGGTTGATAAAGACTTTCTTGAAGTTTTCCATTCCAACAGCTTTTGGATCAGGTCCGTCTTCACCGATGTCCTCTTCATCTTCAACGAATGGTGAACCGTCGACGACAAACATGCGAATGGATTTCCCGACTTGAGGTGCGGCTAATCCGACACCACTAGCATCATACATTGTTTCAAACATATTGGCTATCAAATCAATTAAGCCCGGGTAATCTTTATCGATCTCTTCAGCCTCTTTTTTCAGGACTGGATCACCGTATGCAACAATAGGTAAGATCATGTCATTAATTTAAGTGCAAAATTACGCTCATTTAAAGGAAATGTAAAGCGAAAAGGCATCTAATTTCTTCGATTTAATGATTATTGGCAGAAAGGTAGGATTGAAGAACGATTGCTGCACTAATCTTGTCAATATTCCCCTTGACTTGGCGGTCCTTTTTCTTCATACCTCCGGCGATCATTGCTTGAACAGCCATTTTAGAGGTAAATCGTTCATCCATAAGCACCACATTCAACTCTGCAAACTTCAACACAAGGGCTTCATAGAGCAAGCGCACATTCTCCGTAATGTGGGTATCGCTGTTGTCCATGCGCTTCGGTTCGCCCAACACAATGGTATCCACCAGTTCTTTGGGTACAATAGCCTCAAGATAACCCATCAAACCTTGCGATTCCACTGTTTCATGAGGGAAAGCAAACAGTTTAAGATCATCCGTGATGGCAATCCCTGATCGCTTCAATCCAAAATCTATCGCTATTGCTTTTCCCATTCCTCAAAGATACAAGCAATTTCAAATTCACTTCAATGTTTATCTTTGTAAAAAAAAGCCATGAGATCCATTATCGAAGCTGCTTGGGACGACCGAAGCCTATTACAACAACCAGAAACAGTTGCTGCCATTGAAGCAGTGATTGAAGATATAGACAAAGGCAGACTGCGCGTTGCAGAACCAAATGAAGAAGGTGGATGGAATGTAAACGAATGGGTTAAAAAGGCTGTTGTCATGTATTTCCCAATCCGAACAATGGAAACCATTGAAGTTGGACCTTTCGAATTTCACGATAAAATGGCGTTAAAAAGAAACTACAAAGAACTTGGTGTTCGCGTTGTTCCGCATGCAGTAGCGCGCTATGGTGCGTTCATCGCTCCGGGAGTAATTCTCATGCCTTCCTATGTAAATATTGGAGCTTTTGTAGATAGCGGAACAATGGTAGACACATGGGCTACGGTGGGCTCTTGCGCACAAATCGGAAAAAATGTTCACCTCTCGGGTGGCGTTGGAATCGGTGGCGTTTTAGAACCCCTGCAAGCTTCACCTGTGATCATCGAAGACGACGCCTTCATAGGCTCTCGTTGTATTGTCGTGGAAGGCGTTCACGTTGGCAAACAAGCGGTACTCGGTGCAAATGTAGTCCTAACGAAATCTACAAAGATCATCGATGTCAGCGGTCCAGAACCTATCGAACACCGTGGATTCGTCCCTGAACGCAGTGTGGTGATCCCAGGCAGTTACACGAAATCGTTTCCTGCTGGTGATTTCCAAGTGCCTTGCGCACTCATCATCGGAAAACGAAAAGAATCAACCGACCTCAAGACTTCATTGAACGACGCGCTCAGAGAGCATAATGTGGCGGTTTAGTCTTGAGTTGCGAGTTATGAGTTACTGAGTTACGAGTTACTGAATTACGAGTTAAGTCAAAACTTCTGTAGAAATCAAGTCTTAACATCTTGAAAACTTAACATCTTGATGTCTTTACCTTAAGTCTTTGAGCGAAACGGTTTTTTTTGGAGCATGGAGCATAGAATATGGATCAATCAATTTTCTATCAGCGAAGCGGTCCATCTTCTATCAGCGTAAGCGGTCCATTGTCCTTGAATCTATTCAATACATTAAAAATCAAGCAACTAAAAAAATAAGTAATTTTAATACTCTGTTTTAAACGTTTGTTTAAAATTGCTGCTTAATTTTGTGCTCAAATTGACGAAATTGAAAGCAGATTCTTCCACAGAGCAAAAAATCAGAGACGCAGCGAAGGAAGTATTCATTGCGAAAGGTTTTTCTGGTTGTACGTCGCGAGAAATTGCGAAAGCAGCGGGAATGAATGTGGCCCTGGTGAACTACTACTTTCGATCAAAAACTGCCTTGTTCAAAATTATTTTTGAGGCGGCAATGGGAGATTTCTTGCTTTCTATGCTTGATGTCTTCAACACCGATTTACCTCTTGAAGAAAAATTGCGTAACTATCTTGATCGCGAATATGAGTTTTTAGCGAAGTATCCTGAAATTCCAAGCTTCATCATCAATGAAATGGGAAGAAAAGATGGTGTTCACATTGACAATACCGCGGTTTTTGAATGCATCGAACATACAGGGATTTTCGCTGAATGCAAGGTAGAACAAGCGGCTGGAAGAATGCGTGAAATCGATATTACAAGCATCACTGTGCTTATGATGTCCAATTGTCAATTTCCGTTCATGGCCGCGGCAGTTATCAAGCAGGTGCATGGCATCAGCGACGAACAATACGAAAAACAGCTTGTTCAACATAAACAAATAGTCACAGACATGCTCATCGGTTATTTATTTCCCGGCAGCATATCAAATCAAAAAACACAAAAATGAAACGACTAATCGCAGGATTTATCCTGATTTCAGCGCTTCCAGTTCATGCACAGCAACTGGACCTGGAAACATGCCTACGCATGGCAGACACAGCAAATCTCACATTGCGGAATGCACGGCTAGACATCGCTATTACGGACAAAAACCGCGATGCTTATCTGTCGGCACGATTGCCACAGATTTCCTTCACTGGGGATTACAAGTACAATGCGATTATTCCCGGCCAGGTTGTACCTGCTGCATTTTTTGGTGGTCCTCCAGGAACCTTTTCAACAGTTCAATTTGGGGTTCCTTTCGTATTGAGCAACAATGTACAGTTGACACAGATTCTTTTCAATACGCAGCTCAACTATGGTTTGGCAGCCTTACGTGTAAACAATCAAATCGTTGACATTCAAATGCGTATGACAGAACAGGAAGTACGTCATCAAATCGCAAGTACCTATTTCAACCTTCAAGCAGTGAACCGTCAACTCACCTTTGTACGTGGAAACTTAGCGAACATGGAAAAACTAATCCGCAACATGGAAGCAATGGTTGCGCAACAAATAATGCTTCAAACGGATGTTGATAAGTTAACCATTAACCAATTGAGCCTGCAGAATACCGATCAAACATTAAGAGCCACAAAATTTCAACTAGAGGGCTTATTGCGCATTCTAATTGGAATGAATGCAGATGCACCTCTAAGCTTGGCTCCTGATGCCATGGTGGAAAAATCTATTCTTGTTGAACTTGGCGAGACCAGTTACCCTGAACTAGAACTCATCAAAACCCAGATGATGATGAACAAGGAGGAGCGCAAGGGGAATAACATGGCCTATCTTCCAAACCTTTCATTTTATGGCACATACAACTACAGTGTGAACATGAAACCTGAAGACAGTTACCGTGTTGGGATCGAAGGTGCATTTTTAGGTCTTCGTTTGGATTGGACATTATTTGATGGACTTGAAAAAGTGCACAAGCAAGCTGCTAATAAATTTAACGCTGAAAAGCTAAACAACCAATTGGAGCAAACTCAACAGCAACTAGATTTGCGCAGATCAAATGCATTAAATCAGATTGGTATTCAAACTACTTCGCTAAAAATAGCTCAAGAGCAATTGAAACTTGCAGATAACATCTACAACCAAACCGCTACAAAATTTGAGCAAGGTGTGGCAAGTTCGAATGACCTCATCATGGCGGACAACGCTTTGCAACAAGCGCAAACAACGGTTGTCGCGTCATACATCCAATTGCGTCAGGCCGAGCTAGACTACCTTAAATCAATCGGAAGCATTAAATAAATTCAAGCATAGCAACTACATAAATCATGAACAAAAGAATCATTACCATCGCAATCGTCGCAGTTCTCCTCGTTGGACTTACCATCATGAAACTGCTTTCAAACAAAGCGGAAGCAGAAAAGAAAATTTACATCCACGATACTGAAGCGGCCGTTCTTGTTGACGCGGCAGCTCCACAGATGCATACGTTCGAAAGTGCCTTCACCTATTTGGGAATCTTTGAACCTATTCGCCAAAATACCATTGGTTCAGATGCTCAAGGAAAAATCGTTCGACTTTCGGTAGAAGAAGGTGATGCTGTTTCTCAAGGTCAGTTATTGGCAAAAGTGGATGACGAAATGTTACAACTTCAACTTGAAAACGCTGAAATTTCAATTGAAGAAAAAGACAGTGATAACAAGCGTTACAGCAACTTGTCTAGAGACAATGCAGTGCCTGAGATGCAAGTAGAAAAAATCCGTCTTGGGTTACGCTCAGCTGAAGTACAGAAAAAACAATTGCAAAAACAATTGCGAAGCACGAACATAAGTGCGCCATTTGCTGGTGTCATTACAAAGAAAATGGTGGATTTAGGATCAGTGATTGGCGGAGGTTCTCCCCTATTTGAAATCACAGACATCTCTTCATTGAAATTGACGGTAAGTGTTCCTGAACGAGACATCTTGAAATTCACATTGGGTCAAACGGTTTCTGTTCGGGCAGATATCTATGGCGGACGTTTATTCGACGGAAAAGTCGTTAACATTGGTGTTCAAGCAGACAAGACACATAACTTCAAGATTCAAATCACTGTTAAAAATGCAAGCCGCGAGTTACTGGCAGGAATGTATGGTTCTGTTAACCTTCAAAACACATCAAGTGTTCGCGCCCTTGCAATTCCGCGTAAAGCATTGGTAGGTTCTTCTAAAAACCCACAGGTCTATGTGATTCGAAATGGGAAAGCCATCCTTACAGCATTTAATGCAGGAACATCAGATGGTGAATTCATTGAGGTGATTAGTGGTATCTCTAAATCAGATCGCATCGTAGTGAAAGGTCAAGTCAATCTGCAGAATAAATCAAACGTAAAAACTTCAAAATAGGACTGACATGACTCTTACGGAATTATCAATTAAACGTCCGTCCTTCATCATCGTGATCTTCACGATTCTTGTTGGAGGTGGACTATTGTGCTACAATCAGTTGAGTGTCGAGTTACTGCCCGACTTTTCACCTCCCCTCATCACTGTAACGACAACCTATCCAGGTGCATCGCCAGCGACTGTTGAAAGTCAAGTATCAAAGCCCCTCGAGGATGCCTTAAGTGGATTGGAGAACATCTCTGAGGTTACTTCTTTTTCATTGGACAATGCGTCTATTCTCTTACTTGAATTCAAGGAATCTGCAGATATTGACAAAGTTTTGGAAGATGCCCAGCGGAAAGTAAACAACATACGCAATAACCTTCCAGAGGGAGCTCAAACGCCCGTACTTTCGAAAATTGAACCCAATGCATCTCCTGTACTTCAGGTAAGTGCCGTGAGTAAGAATTTGGACGATCGCACCTTTATGGAGTTGATGGATGATCAAATCATCCCGCAGATCAAACAAATCAAAGGTGTTGGTGATGTACAAGTTATTGGAGGCGAAAAACGCGAGTTCCGTGTGAATGTGGACACGGAAAAAATGCGTCTCTACGGACTTTCATTGGGAGCAATAAATCAAGCCATTCGTGCAGCAAATGCGGAATTCCCAACAGGTAAAGTAAAGGATGAATCGGAACAAATGACAGTTCGTTTCTCTGGAAAATTCAAAAAAGTGGAAGATTTACAGAATTTGATCCTTGCAAACAACGGAACGTCTACTATTCGATTGAGCGATGTCGCTAGTGTTACGGATGCATCGAAAGATCAAATCACCATCAGCCGTTTGAACGGGTTAAATGGTGTTGGTTTGCGCATCAAGAAACAAAGTGATGCCAATGCGGTGGACATGGCCAAAGCGACCAAAGCGACAGATACTTCGATTCCAACAATAGACTCTGTAGATGCAGTTATCCATGATTTGGAACTTGCTGTTTTGTTGGTCGCTGCGGTGATGCTTCTTTTCTTGCACAGCTTACGAAATGCATTCATCGTATTGATTTCGATTCCAGCGTCGTTGATTTCTACTTTCGTTGCGATGTATCTCTTGGGCTACACCCTGAATTTGATGACCTTATTGGCTATGTCATTGGTAATCGGGATTCTCGTGGATGACTCGATTGTGGTCTTGGAAAACATTTACCGTCACCTTCAAATGGGCAAGAAACGACGTCAAGCAGCGCTCGATGGACGAAATGAAATTGGATTTACTGCCTTGGCGATTACCCTTGTGGATGTCGTGGTATTCTCTCCTGTGGTCTTCATCGAAGGAACCATTTCAGATATCTTGCACCAGTTCTCGATTGTGGTTGTGGTCTCGACCTTAATGTCACTCTTCGTGTGCTTCACTTTGACACCATGGTTGGCATCACGTTTTGCGAAAGAGGTTGAATTGAATCCGAAAAAACCATTCCAAGCATTCCTACTTTGGTTTGAGCGCAGAATCACCATTTTCACAGAGCAATATGTGAAATTGGTAGGGTGGTCGCTGCGCCACAAACTCATCATGGGACTTGTTATTTTCGGAATTTTCGTTGCGAGTATGGCGACCATGGGACTTGGAATTGTTGGTCAGGAATTCGTGGCTCAAGGGGATCAAGGGAAGTTTATGATCAAATTGAAATACGACAAGAGCACCACTTTCGAAGAAAACAATGCGACTACCCTAGAGATTGAGCAGATGATTCTCGCTCAAAAAGACGTCGTTGACATCGTTTTCGCCAATGTTGGAGGTCCGAGCTCAGGTATGGGGGCTGCTTCTTTCGGTTCTGAAAACAGATCAGAACTTACGGTGAAGATGAAACCAGGCATGCAAAAAACGTATCCAACCATTCAATACATGAACGAGATTCGTAAACGTATTGAGGATAAATATCCAGGTATTGAAGTGAAAGCACTGAATATCGGAATGGTTGAATCAGAAGAAGCGCCGATAGAGATTTTCTTGTCCTCAGATGACCCAGAACTTCTTTTGAGTGAAGCACGTCGATTGAGAGCTGCCATTCTAGAAATTGATGGAGCGAAAGATCCAACGATTTCAACAGATGATGTTACACCTGAAATACGTATCGACCTTGACCGTGAAAAAATGGGACAAATGGGTTTGCCTATTGCGGTGGTTGGAATGCAACTTCAAAATGCCTTGACAGGGAATGATGATGCACAATTCGACGAGAAAGGTCAAGAATACGACATCCGCGTGATGACCGATAAATTTGACCGTAAAAATGTAGAAGACATCCGCAAAATGACCTTCACAACAAACGATGGAAAGCAAGTAGCTTTGAGTCAATTTGCAAGTATCAGCGTTGAAAACGGGAATGGTTCATTAGAACGTAAAAACAGAATTTCAAACACAACAATTCGTTGTTACGTGCTTGGAACTGCATCTGGTAACGTATCTGCGGCCATTGAAAAGTACCTTGAAAAAGAGCCTTTGGATAAAAACATCCGTATGCTCTGGGGTGGTGAAATCAAACGTCAAAAAGAATCTATGGGTGCATTGGGTACTGCAATGGGAATAGGTTTGATCTTGGTTTACCTCATCATGGTGGCCCTGTACGACAACTATGTGTATCCATTTGTGGTGTTGTTCTCCATTTTTGTTTCCCTTGTAGGAGCCATCCTTGCGCTCAACTTGAGTTCATCATCAATGGGAATCTTTACTATGCTTGGGATGCTTATGCTCCTCGGACTCGTCGCCAAGAATGCCATCTTGATTGTGGATTTCACCAATCACCTGAAAGCCGAAGGGAAGTCCACATACATGGCCTTACTTGAGTCAGTGCGCGAACGTATGCGTCCGATCTTGATGACAACAATTGCCATGATCATTGGTATGATTCCAATTGCGACCGGAACAGGTTCGGGTGCAGAATGGAAAAATGGCCTCGCTTGGGTGCTGATTGGTGGACTTACGAGTTCGATGTTTTTAACCATTATTGTTGTTCCGATGATGTATTACATGGTTGACCGTGTGAAAGATCGTTTTGGAAAAAAGAAGGTTAAAGACGACGAGTCATTTGAAGAGACAGAAATTGCCTCTGTATAATGAAGTCGCAAGGCAAAGAAAAATATGTAACTTCGCAGCAACATTTACATTTCGATTATGAATTACGATATTATAGTAGTAGGAAGCGGTCCCGGTGGATATGTCGCTGCGATTCGTGCTTCACAGCTTGGACTTAAAACGGCAATCGTTGAGCGTGAGTCACTTGGTGGAATTTGTTTGAACTGGGGTTGTATCCCTACAAAAGCGCTTTTGAAAAGTGCAAACGTGTTCGAATACCTCACACATGCTGCTGACTATGGAATTACGGTGAAGGATGCAGAAGCAGACTTCGGTGCCATGATTGACCGTAGCCGCGGCGTTGCCAATGGAATGAGCAATGGTATTCAGTTCCTCATGAAAAAGAACAAGATCGATGTGATCATGGGGAATGCAGTATTGAAAGCAGGGAAAAAAGTAGCTGTAACAGCAGAAGATGGAACGGTAACTGAACATGCTGCTAACAAAGGAATTATCATTGCTACCGGAGCACGTTCACGTGCATTACCGAACTTGCCACAAGATGGAGAAAAAATTATCGGTTACCGTCAAGCCATGACCCTAAAGTCGCAACCAAAGAAAATGGTGGTTGTTGGTTCAGGAGCAATTGGTGTTGAGTTCGCTTATTTTTACAACGCCATTGGAACAGAAGTCACAGTTGTTGAATACATGCCAGGGATCGTTCCAATTGAAGACGAAGACGTATCTAAGCAACTGGAGAAATCATTCAAAAAGATGGGCGTCAATATCATGACCAACGCATCTGTTGAGTCAGTTGACACATCAGGCAAAGGTTGTGTAGTGAGTATAAAAACAGCCAAAGGCGAAGAAAAAATCGAATGTGATGTTGTTCTTTCTGCTGTCGGTATTCAAGCAAACATTGAAAATATTGGTCTAGAAGAACTTGGAATCGTAGTTGATCGCGGTCGCATCTTAGCAAATGAATATTACCAAACAAACATCCCAGGATATTATGCGATTGGTGACGTGATACCAACTGCAGCTTTGGCACACGTTGCATCAGCAGAAGGAATCATCTGTGTTGAAAAAATCGCAGGACATCACCCAGAGCCATTGGATTACAACAACATACCTGGATGTACATATTGTTCACCTGAAATTGCATCTGTAGGATATACTGAGAAGGCAGCGAAAGCGGCAGGTTATGAACTTAAAGTTGGTAAATTCCCATTCTCTGCGTCTGGTAAAGCAAGTGCAGCCGGAGTGAAAGATGGATTTGTGAAATTGATCTTTGACGCGAAGTACGGAGAATTGCTTGGGGCACACATGATTGGTGCGAATGTCACTGAGATGATCGCCGAATGTGTTGCGGTGCGTAAGCTTGAAACAACAGGTGAAGAGCTCATCAAAACGGTTCACCCTCACCCTACTATGTCAGAAGCAGTAATGGAGGCAGCAGCAGCGGCATACGGTGAAGTGATTCATTTGTAAGAATACATATTTCACACATAAAAAAAGGAGCGTGATATCACGCTCCTTTTTTATGCAGACTACTTCACTGATGAACAAGAGACTTCAAAAAGTTACGAGTTACTAATTACGAGTTTGGGCCAACTTCGATGTTTACGCTCTTAAGGATATTAAGATTTCAAGACATCAGGATGTTAAGAATAAAAATTAGGACAATAGACAAAGGACAATAGACATAGGACAATAGACATAGGACTAGATCGTTCTTCGAAAACGCGTAACGCGTAACTCGTAATTCGTAATTCGTAATTCTTAAATTACTGTGCCAAACCAATCTTCACACCTCCAGTGAATAAGAAGCGTACCCCACTGTAGTTATCTTCTTTCCAACCGAAAACGTATTGACCAGTATTTCCATCGTATACATTGGTCATCACATAATCTTTATAGCTTTCAAACGCCAAACCAAATCCTGCAAAAACATCTAAAGAGAATTTTTCTTCCAACCAGAATTGTGATCCAAAGTTGAATGAAAAGTTAAAGTCTTTTTCAGATCCTTTGACGCTAGGAAGCAATCCTGAATAATCGCGAAATCCATAGTTCATTTGGCGAAACTTAAACACCGGAGAAATATAAAACCAGTTCGGCGCTAATCCTCCTCTCAAGGGATACATTCGGTATCCTGTGCCAAAGAAAAATCCTACACCTGAAGTTCTATCAACACTAGGGCCGAAACCTGGATCGAAGTAGTGATTTCCTTGAACACTCAAGCGAATGTTTGACAAGGTAGGGC
Organism: Cryomorphaceae bacterium; assembly: GCA_021300505.1. Classification (GTDB taxonomy): domain Bacteria; phylum Bacteroidota; class Bacteroidia; order Flavobacteriales_D; family Crocinitomicaceae; genus M0103. Next base: position 22,670 of record JAJTDQ010000105.1, on the reverse strand, counting down.
CGATTTCGAATTCTACACTCGACATTTCGTTCAATACACGCTCGAAGCCAAGATTGATTTCCCCCACCAACAATTGTAGTGGGCTGTATTTAATGATGTTAATGTTATTGGTAACGAGTGGTTCTTTACGCTTTTTCGGCGAGTTATACGATGATCCTTTGTCGATGATCACCACCTTTTGATCTTGTGCAATAGCCCCAAAAGAAAGGGATGCAAGAAAAAATACGGACAACTGTTTTATCATGATTGTTTTTAATTTGTAACGAAGTTAATGTAAAATCAATCGATTTATTGCACCACCAACATTTCTTTTTTCGCCAACAGCTGGTCATCAACATAAAAATCAAGGCGTCCAAGGTGCACTCCTCCCCACCCTGTTTGATTGATCAAGACCGTGTTCCCAATGCGATTCTTCACCTGCGTGGGTTCTGCCAAAAAGGTGTGGGTATGTCCGCCTAAAATGACGTGTATGTGTTCACTATTCGCAGCCAGAACTTTGTCGGACACTTGCTCATCTCCATACTCATAGCCCAAATGGGACAAGCAAATGATTAAATCACAGCCCTCCTTTTTCAATTCAAGGGCACATGCATTGGCCTCTATTATTGGATCTAAATACTGAGTTTTGCCAAAAATTGTATCAGTCACCAAGCCTTTTAACTCTACTCCAACACCAAATACACCTATTTTAATTCCACCTTTTTTGAAAACCTTAGTGCGTTGTGTCTTCTTGTTTAGCACTGTATCTGTAAAATCATAGTTGGCACACAAAAAAGAAAAATCCGCATGCTCGGTCGCCTTAAGAAATCCTTCCATTCCCGCATCGAAATCATGATTCCCCATCGTGGCAGCATCATAGCCCATCGCACTCATGCACTTCATTTCCAAGACACCTTTGTATTTGTTGAAGTAAGGCGTTCCTTGAAAGATATCGCCTGAATCCAATAACAAGACATGCCCTTCTTCAGAACGAATCTTTTCAATCAACATCATACGTTTCTCTACGCCACCCATGCCTGGGAACTTCGCATGATTGTCTGGAAAAGGATCGATGTTGGAATGGGTATCGTTGGTATGAAGGATTGTTACCTTTTTGAGGCGCGTTGAGTTTTCGGCAGCCAAGAGAGATGGCGCAAACAAAACCCCTCCAGTGACTAAAAATCCAGTTCCGAGAAATGACCTTCTATCCATCTTTAAAAAGTAATTCGTAAAGTAGTGTCTGCACTGATGGTTCCCACACGTTCAATTTCACTCATGAGCGCATCGCGCACCAAGCGTCCTGTTCGGTTTACCTCTGTTCGCTTGTTAAAAAATGTAGCCTTATCGCCACCATTCATTAAATAGTCGGAGGTAATTACCCAAAAATGAGTAACTCCGTCACGCATGCCATTGACCATTAATTTTCCTTTTTCGACACGTGCATTGGCAATGGGTTCACCATTATTGAGCAAACAAAACGTTGGTGTACTGAGTCGAACTGCACGTGTTTGATCGGTAAATACCGCATCTGCTACCCAATTCATGAGCGATGAGGAAGGGCGCGCAGCCATCATATGCAATGGAGCGTATCCAACAACGCGATCCATTTCACCTTTTAGTGAATCACGATAAGGACCAATGATCGCTGACAATTCATTGTTTGGGATTGAATCCGCCTTAATGCTGATCATTTCGGGATGCACTGCAATCGTATCGGTAGATGCACACGCACCGAGGATGAATAAGAGCAGAACAATGATTCCGAAACGCATTACTCAATGATGATTCGTTCAGTGTAAGACCCCATGGAAGTTTCCACTTGAAGTAAATAACTCCCAACGGCAAAGGTAGAAACATCCAATTTTAGAACATCCCCAGAGATTTCAGGGGACAAGGTTAAAGTACGGCCAGACAAGTCCACCAAATGGATTGATTTCACATCAGCATCAACTTTAACGTAAAGCAAATCATTCGCTGGAACAGGATAGACTTTATATAGTAAAGTGCATTGATGACATTTGTTGGTTCTGAGTTATTGACCGGATCAATGAGTGAACTATTTAAGCGCAAACCATCCTGACCAACAGCACGGTACGTTCCGGGGATGTATTTCGCGCCCTTTGAGCCTGTTTGCATATCATCCGAAAACAAAATCATATCGAAGCGGTCATCCATCCCACCCGTCGCGCCTCCGTCTATGGCAACGATACGCGTACTTTGCGTGAAGTGCATTTTATAGAAGCTGTTTGAGTGCCAAACTCCACTTCCCACCACATCATGCAAATTTGCTTGAGTTGCCCCTGTAAGGTTAATATACGCGGCTTCGGTATTGTTATAAACGTTCAAGTCTCCGGCAACGATTGTATTTTCAGCATAAGCCCTTGTCGACAAATAACTTTTCAAAATGGATGTCTCAGAACCTCTTTGAGCAATATCAGATGCTGTATTTCCCGCCTTTAAATGCGCAGCATAAACATAAAAATAGACTGTATCCGATTGTGCTGTCATTCCTGGCTCTTTGTAATACAAGACGTATTCATTGAAGTTACGCAATGAGGTGGTGATCGTATTTTGTTCCACAAGCCCCAATTTCTGGGTGTTATAGAACAACATATTCTCATCATCTGAGCTTTGCACATACAACGCTTTATCGTAATAGGTTATCCCATTTTGATTTAATGCTTGCGAAATGATGTTCGTCGCACCGACGGGCTGTGTAATTTCATTCACTAAAAACACATCCGGTTTGATATGTTGGACAATGGTTTTCAAGTAAGCGATGCGAGACGTGTTTATATCAGGATAATTGAGGATGTTGTAGGTCATAAATTTGATCGTATCCTGCGCTTGAGCACCATGAATACTGAGTGCAATAACTACACCCAAAAGCAGTGTTTTACTCGTCATGGTTACTGTTTTTCTTTGATGAGGTAGAGGTATACAGGAAAGTGATCGCTAAACCCACCTTGCCAATTTGATCCCACATAGGTTCGAAAAGGATACCCCGCAAAACTACCGGTGGCACCTTTCAAGTATGCAGCATTAAAGACCTTTGCTTTGAATAATTTGTACGAAGAAAATTCACTGCCAGTTTCCACCAGAGGGGATGTACACATAAACTGGTCGAATAGATTCCATGAATCGCGCCATGCTAATGTTCCTATGCCCTGAAGGAACAATTTTTCCATAGGGTTGTAAAGTTGACCTGCTTGAACTTTCGTTATGTCTCCTTCCGTTGCCATCACATTTTTAATGCTGTAACTTACTGGATCATCATTTAAGTCACCCATATAAATGATCTTGGCATTGGGTTCGCTTTTACGAATAGAATCCATGATGCTCATTCCAAGTTGAGCGGCAAGCATTCGTTTTGGGCGGCTTCTGCGCTCCCCTCCTCTTCTTGATGGCCAGTGTGCAACAATAAAATGAAAATTCTCACCACCTATTTTTCCATTAACCAACAATTGATCCCGAGTGTAAAAAGTTGTGTCGTTCGAATCCTTGAGTGTAAACGGCGCTGACGATTCGTATTGGAAGTACTTTTCCTGATAAAGCAAAGCAACATCTACTCCTCGACGGTCTGGAGAATCGTAATGTACAATTTTATAATTCCGACCCTTTATTGAAGGCATCGCTACAAGACCATCAATCAGCTGCTGTCCGTATGCGACACCTATCTGAACAAAAACAACGCTAAATAAAAACCACATTCTCATGCTTGCAAAAGAACAAAATAAAATCGGATTGTATCATGATATTCACACAGGAATAATACTTAAACGATTAAGTTTAAATTCCTGTGAAATCCACAGATTTCTGCATTTTAAGTGGTACATTTGCCTCGCTAACAAGAAACATCAGATGCGCAGAGTTATAGGTTTAATCCTTTTATTGCTTCCCTTAACTTCTTGGACACAGGTCCCAGACTCCACGGTGAAAGCGAAAGATACCACAGAGGTGGTTGTTTTCAGTCTTACCGCGGATGACTTGGAGACCGATGCGCAAAATCAAGATATTTCCACATTATTGCAATCTTCTCGAGATGTTTTTGCAAGTATTGCGGGATTCAATTTTAGTAACGCGCGTTATCAAATTCGCGGTCTTGAATCAGACCAATATTCTGTATTGATTAATGGTGTACCGATGAATGACCCTGAGATGGGTTGGGGTATTTACTCGTATTGGGGAGGATTGAATGATGTGACACGTTATCCTGAGTCAGGGGTTGGATTAGGTGCTTCAACCTATAATTTCAGTGGTCTAGGTGGGTTTTCAAACATGGATCTACGTGCTTCTGCCGATAGAAAAGAGTCGCGTGTGAGCTATGCCATGACGAATCGTACATACAGGAACCGTTTGATGTTCACCCATTCAACCGGTCAAATGGCCAATGGTTGGGCAGTAACATTCTCAGGTTCTTACCGATGGAGTCAAGAAGGGTATGTGGAAGGCACTTACTTCAGTGGGGCAAGTTATTTCCTTTCCGTTGAAAAGAAAATCAATGCGAAACACAGTCTTGGGTTTGTAGGATTTGGTTCTCCAACCGTTCAAGGTCGTTCTGGTATCGCAATTCAAGAGGCCTTTGATTTAACCGGAAATAATTACTATAACCCATATTGGGGTTGGCAGACAGATGGAAATACTGGTGAGAGAGTAAAACGCAATGCACACGAGCGTAACAATCACCGTCCGTCTATTTTCTTTAATCACTATTGGACACCAAATAAAAACACCTCTGTAAATACAGCAGTTTATGCCACTTTTGGTAAAACGGGAAATTCGAATTTGAATTGGAACGATGCCCAAGACCCACGTCCCGACTACTATAAATACCTACCTAGTTACACAGCAACGACTGATCCTGTTGCATCCGCTAATACAGCTGCTGCGTGGGGAAGCGATCAATCGGTGAGTCAAATCAACTGGGACGCTCTCTATAATTCCAATTACAACAACCTCTTTACACAAACGAATATTGATGGCGTTGCTGGAAACTCACTCGAATTTAAGCGTTCGCGTTACATCATGGAGGAGTATCGCGTCGATCCTCTACAAATAGGTATTAACTCCATTTTCTCGCGCCGCTTGAGTGATGACATGTTGTTGTCTGGAGGAATTAATATCGACCGCTACGTAAGTCACAATTACAGAAAAATGCTTGACCTCATGGGGGGTGATTATTGGTTGGATGTAAATCAGTTTGCCGAACAATCGTTTGCAGATCCGAACATTTCTCAGAACAACATCGATATGCCGAATAACCTTGTTGGTCAAGGAGAAACGTTTGGCTACGATTACAACATGCATGTGAACTCACAAAACGTATTCGGCCAAATCAAGGATCAAGGAAAGATAATTGATTGGTATGCTGCATTAGAATTGTCACACACCACTTTCTTCCGTGAAGGAAACATGAGAAATGGACAATTTCCAAATGAATCATTTGGGGTTGGACAAAAACACAACTACATCAACTATGGCGTGAAAGCTGGATTAGTATATAAAATTACTGGTCGTCACTTCGTCAACATCAATGCTATTTACCAGACAAAGGCTCCTTACAGCTACAATGTGTACATTTCACCAAGAAACCGTGACAAAACGGTTGATGGAATGACGAACATGGAAATTATGTCTGGTGATATCAATTACCAAGTGCGTGAGGCAACGATTGCAACAGACTGGACAGTAAGCGCAGCTTTAGGAACGGGACAATTCTTGTATAGCTCTCGTCCAGTAGCCACAGTAACTGTAAACAACTCACCTGTTGTGATTGCACAAGATCAAACCGTTTATTTGAAGAACTTCCACATTGGAGGAATGCCACAAACAGCAGGTTCAATTGGATTGAAATACAGCTCACCTAAATACTGGTTCGTTGGTGCATCATTCAACTACTTTACGGACATCTACATCGATCCCAATCCTGCGCGCAGAACCGAAGAAGCTTTAGCGAAATATACGCCAGATGATCCTCAATGGAATGAAATCGTGGGTGAAACAGTCATTCACACATTGAAAACAAACAAATTCTTCGAAAACAACTACACACTTGACATGTACATAGGTGGTTCAATCAAGATCAAGGACAAAATGATTCGTCTTTCAGCATCAGTGAACAATATCTTGAACAATACAAACTTCCGCACGGGAGGTTTTGAGCAATTGCGTTTCGATTCAAACAACATTGGTCGCTTCCCTCCAAAGTATGGCTATATGTACGGAACATCTTATTTCTTAATGGTTACTTATCTCTTTTAATATGAAGCGTATGAAACATGTATCAATAACCGGGTTAATGATGGCCCTATTTGCAGTTTTGTCTTTGTCAAGCTGTCGCAAAGAAATCGACAACCCTCCTTACAAGGAGATTCCTGAGAGTGCCAAACTTGACGTTACCGAGCTCCGTGCCCTTTACCAAGGCACTGCGATTCACTTTGGTGATGGTGATACAAACCTTTACTGTTTAGTGACTGCCGATGAAGTTTCCGGAAACTTGTACAAAAATGTATATGTTACAGATGGTCAGTCTGGATTGAATGTGCGCATCACGGCTTCTGGAGGTTTGTACGAAGGGGATTCTATTCGAATCAATTTGAACGGTGCTATTTTGAACGAATACAACGGGATTCTTCAATTGGATTCCGTGGATGTAAACAAAAATGTGGTAAAGTTGAAAACTGGAGTGCAAGTAACTCCTGTTGATGTTACAATGTCACAGTTACTCACCGACCCATCTTTGGAGTCACGCTTGGTGCGTATTTCAAATGTTGAATTTAGCTATATGGACGTTGGAAACACCTTCGCCAATGCAACGAATCAGACGTCAAAAAACATCACCCTTTTGGAATGTTCTGGAAATTCAATCATCATGAGAACAAGTGGATATTCGAATTTCGCGAGTGCAACCGTTCCTGCTGGTAATGGAAGTGTAACCGCTATCCTCGGTCGCTTCAATGCAGATTTACAATTGTATTTACGTAGAACATCAGACATCGTATTGCCGAATCCTTCTTGTCAGCCAACGGTTTATGCGAGCAAAAATTTTGAAGATCAAAACGTGACTTCTGGTGGATGGTCTGTACAAATGGTGAATGGAAGTGTGAGTTGGACTTCAAATACGCAAGGAGCAGTGTTTGGATCGGCCTACGGACAAATCTCGAATTATATTGGTGGTTCAAATTCAGCATGTGAAACATGGTTGATTTCTCCGTCCATGAATTTAACTGGAGGGACGTCACCTACCTTGTCATTCCAAAATGCATACAACTACGCCGGGACTCCACTCTCAGTTTGGGTTTCGACAAATTATGATGGCTCTAGTGCGCCTTCAACAGCAACTTGGGTTCAAGTTTCTGCTAACTTGTCTACAGGTGCATGGAACTGGGTAAGTTCTGGAGACATTAGCCTCCTTTCGTTTTTATCTTCTAATGTCCATGTGGCATTTAAATACGTCGGTACAGGTACAAATGGTAGTACTTGGGAAATCGATGACATCCTAATTAAAGATTGATCCAATAATTTAAAAATCAAAACATGAAAAAAGTTCTACTTGTTTCTTTAATCGCCCTTGGGCACTGCGTATCAGCGCAAACGTACCTTCCGTTGAAGGATTTCCAAGACCAATCATTGACTTCTGGTGGATGGGCCAATCAAGCAGTTGTTGGCAGCTACAACTGGTCTGTGTCAAATACTGGTTCGCCATCGGATTACTATTTGAAGGCATCTGGATACAATGCCACAACAATGGCAGGAGACAATGCTGAAATTTGGTTCATTTCTCCGGCAATGAACTTAACGACTGCAACAAACCCAATGTTGAACTTCAATAGTGCGAAAAACTATTCTGGCTTGCCAATCGCTGTGAAAGTATCTACCAACTATTCAGCTGGAGCACCAAGTACAGCTACATGGACGGATATCACTTCTTCTTGCGCACTTTCAACAGGTGGATTTGCATTCGTAAACTCTGGTAATGTGAGTTTGAGTACTTACAATGGGACAGCTAATGTTCGTGTAGCTTTCGTTTATGCAAGTACAACTACTGGAGCTGCAACATGGGAGTTAGATGATATCCAAGCTTTGGAAAATGGAGTTACAGCTCCACCTATGTCTATTGCACAAGTTCAAGCAACAACTGGAGGTGACCTTTCTAATATGGCTGGTCAATTGGTTACTGTTGGTGGACGTGTGTCTGCATTCAAAGTGGGAAGCGGATTCTTTATTCAAGATGGAACATCTGGTTTCAGTGGAATCTATGTTTATGACTTTGGAAATAATGCTGTAGCCCTTGGTGATAGTGTATTGGTTTCTGGATCTGTTGTAGAATACGCACCAGGAGCGAGTACTGAGAAAACAACACAAATCAGTGGGGTTACTTCATTTACAAATGTAGGTTCTTACACTGCTTATCCTGCATTAACACTTTCAACTTTAGATGTCAACGCTGAAATGTATGAAAGTATGTTGGTGAAAGTATCAAATGCTGCTGTTACTGCAATTCCTGATTCATTCAACGAGTGGACAGTAAGCGACGGTACTGGACCAATCAAAGTGGATGACTTCATGTACTTGACAGCTCCAGCTCCAGCGGTTAGTGCAGTGTACAATGTAACAGGTGTTGTGAATCACTCTTTCGCTGCATTCAAAATCCTTCCGCGCAACGCTGCCGATGTAGAATTGGTATTCGGTGCTGGACTTGACGAAGAAGCTTCTGAAGAAATCGTGATCTATCCAAACCCTTCAAATGGTGTAATCAACGTGAAGAACGCAAACAACGCAACAATCGATGTATACAATACATTGGGAGCGAAAGTTCTTTCTACAAAACAAACTCAAATCACATTGAAAAGTGGTCTTTACTTGATCCAAGTTGAAGGCAAAACTTTCCGTGTATTCGTGAAATAATTAGGTAAAACTAACGTGAAGAGTCAGCCCAACAGCTGGCTCTTTTTGTTTGCCCCTACTCTAGCCAAGCTTTCAAAACAATTCCTATCTTCGCCTTTCTAAAAAATAATTCTATGCGCATTCTTGCTCTCTTTTTACTGATCAACCTAAACGTGTTCTCTCAACTAACGGTTGAAAAAATTTGGAAAACCTATGAATTCCGTTCTAGTGGTGTTGATGGTTTCACTTCCATGAATGATGGTTTACACTACACGAAAGTTGAAGTAAAAGACGGAAGACAGGCTGTTGTTAAGTACTTGATCACTGAAGAAAATGGCAAAGGAGAAGTACTTTTTGAATCAAAAGACCTAGTATTAAACGGTGTATCGATTCAATTTGATGATTACTTCTTCAATAACGATGAAACCAAAGTTCTCCTTACTACAAATACAGCATCGATTTACCGACGAAGTTATACCGCGGTATATTACCTCTTTGACTTAAAAACAAAAAAGCTAAGTCCTTTAGATGATACACATCAACCACAAACATTGGCAGAATACTCGCCGGATGGAAAAAAGGTCTCTTACATTCATAAAAACGACCTCTATGTCAAAGATTTAGCTAAAGAAGTAAAAGAATTCACAATGATGTATTACGAAGATCTTTATCCGGAGAAATATACCTTCAAATATCCAAAAGCGGGTGAGGCGAATAGTACTGTGACGGCACACATCGTAACTATTTCAAACCGCAAAATCACGCCAATAGTTTTGGGTGAGTACGAGTACATCCCGCGTTTACAATGGTCAGGAACAAGGAATCAATTGGTCATTCAAACATTAAACCGCCATCAAAATCAACTGAAATACCACTTGATCGATCTCACTGGTAAAAAAATGTCACAGAAAGTTTTCTTTGAAGAAACATCAAAAACCTACGTTGAAATCGACGACAACCTATTGATTTTAAAAGATGGAAATACGATTCTTCGCACTTCAGAAGCTGACGGATACAACCGTATTTACAAATTAACCTTTGACGGCACCAACACAAAGATTACGAATGGGAATGATGTCATGGAATTTTATGGAATCGACGAAGCCAGCGGGAAAATCTATTACGCTGAGGTTGGCAATCGTGCCATCTACAAGTGCATTTACCGCATCAACTTGGATGGTACAGGAAAAGAAGCAATTAGCAGTGCAGAAGGATATAACAGCGCAGAATTTACCTCTGGTATGAAGTACTTCGTGAAGACATGGTCAGATGCCAACACCCCTCCTGTCTACACGCTTTGCAGCAATGATGGAAAGGCTATTCGTGTTTTGGAAGAAAATACTGCCTTGAACAAAAAGTTAGCAGAGTACACCCTGTCGAAAAAGGAATTCATCACTTTGGATGCAAATGGTATTAAGTTGAATGCCTCCATCATTAAACCGACCAATTTTGATCCTACAAAGAAATATCCTGTTTACATGAATATCTATGGTGGTCCTGGTCACAATGAAGTGACAGATGCTTGGGACGGAAATGATTACATGTTCCACCAATTATTGGCACAAAGGGGATATATTGTTGTTTCGGTGGATCCACGAGGAACCATGTATCGTGGAACAGAGTTCAAAAAATGCACCTACCTTCAATTGGGTAAATTGGAGACCGAAGACATCATCAATACAGCCAAAACACTTCAGGCACTCTCCTACGTTGATCCAACCCGTATCGGTATTATGGGTTGGAGTTATGGAGGGTTTATGTCTTCACTAGCAATCACGAAAGGATCGGATGTGTTCAAAATGGCGATTGCCGTGGCACCTGTAACAAGTTGGAGATACTACGACAACATTTACACCGAGCGATTTATGCGCACACCTCAGGAAAACGCAAGTGGGTATGATGAAAATTCACCAGTAAACTTCGTAAAACAACTGAAAGGAAAGTATTTATTGATCCATGGTTCGGCGGATGACAACGTTCATTATCAAAACACGATGGAGATGATCAATGCCTTGGTGAAAGCAGATAAGCAATTCGACTTGTTCATTTATCCGAATAAAAACCATGGAATTTATGGCGGAAACACACGAAACCACCTATTTAACATGATGTTGAACTACACCTTGAATAATCTTTAAATCTTTGTCTGAAAACTATCGTTGAACAGAAGTTGTTTTTTTTTAACATTCCCTTCATGTGCTTGATTAAAGATTGATTTTTCTTTGTTAACTTAGGCGGAAAATTTACAAATAACAGGACGACATCATGAGTAACGTTGCAAAAATTGAACTTGACGGCACGGTATACGAATTTCCGGTAGTGGTTGGTAGCGAAAATGAAAAGGCTATCGATATTAGCAAACTAAGAGATACAACAGGATATGTAACCCTCGATACTGGCTACAAAAACACCGGTGCTACAACAAGTAAGATTACGTTTCTTGATGGTGAAGAAGGAATTCTTCGTTACCGTGGATATCCTATTGAGCAGTTGGCTGAGAAAGCTTCATTTCTAGAAGTTGCCTATTTGTTAATTTATGGCGAATTGCCAACGCAGGCGCAACTGGATGAGTTCAAAACGAGCATTCAAAAGCATACGCTTGTTCACGAAGACATGAAGCAGTTCTTCGAAGCTTATCCTGCGAAAGCGCATCCAATGGGAGTACTTTCCTCAATGATTTGTTCATTGTCAACATTCTACCCAGAGTCATTGGATCCAAACCGCAGCGCTGAAGCGAAGAACTTGACTATTCACCGCCTTCTAGCGAAGTTGCCTACATTGGCTGCCTGGTCGTACAAAAACGCGATGCGTCATCCATTCATGTATCCGCGCAATGAATTCGATTACTGCAAGAATTTCTTGTACATGATGTTCGCTATGCCAACAGAAGATTACAATGTTGATCCTGTTGTTGTTGAGGCATTGAACAAACTGTTGATCTTACATGCTGACCACGAACAAAAATCGACAGTACGTATCGTTGGTTCATCGCAAGCAAACTTATACGCAACAATTTCAGCGGGTATCTCAGCTTTGTGGGGGCCACTGCACGGTGGAGCAAACCAAGAGGTAATTGAGATGTTGGAGAAAATTCACCAAGATGGTGGAGACGTCGACAAGTGGGTCGCTAAAGCGAAAGACAAAGAAGATCCTTTCCGTTTGATGGGCTTCGGACACCGCGTTTACAAAAACTTCGATCCACGTGCGAAGATCATCAAAAAAGCATGTGATGATATTCTTTCAAAATTGGGCATCAACGATCCAATGTTGGAGATTGCTAAAAAATTGGAGAAAGTGGCATTGGAAGATGAATACTTCAAAGCGCGTAACTTGTATCCAAACGTAGATTTCTACTCAGGAATCATCTACAAAGCGCTTGGTATCCCAACTGAAATGTTCACTGTGATGTTTGCATTGGGTCGTTTACCAGGATGGATTGCACAATGGAAAGAAATGACTGAAAACAAAGAACCAATCGGACGTCCACGTCAAATCTATACTGGCGAAACACCGAGAGATTATGTAGAGATTTCGAAACGTTAATAAAAGCGCCGCAAGGCGCTTTTTTTTTGAGAAAAAAGACTCGTCAGCCGTGGCTGACTTAAAGACAAAAGACAAAGGACCGCTGCGCTTTATGACAAAAGACAAAGGACTTAATTGATCTTCGAATGGTACAGTGTCCAACTCGTGGCCTCGAGTCTGCTATCGCACCTCACGTGTCCGCTGCGGTGGAGCCTCCAAATTCATAATTGTAATTAGACAAAAGACCGCTACGCTATAAGACAAAAGACAATGGACTTAATTGATCTTCGAATCGTACGGTGTCAAATTCGTAATTCGTGGCTTCGAGTCTGCTATCGCACCTCAGCCACCAAACTCGTAATTTGTAATTCGTAATTCGTAATTAGTAACTCAGATCTCCATCCTGCTTAGCTACCTTCTTCGAGCCATCGTATATGCTGTACTTTCGGAAACTGCATTCCAATTCTCCATTGAACAATCGAATTTTTTTGTCTGGCTTTAAGCCTAATGACTTAAATCCTTCTTCGCTTGAAGAAATCACCCAACATTCAAAGCCTTTCATTTCGTGCTTCATCCATGTGCCTAAGGCATCGTACATTTCTTCTACATTCACATCCAAGCGTTCCCCGTAAGGTGGGTTGGTAATCATCGTTCCGTGTTCTTCAGGACGTTTTACCTCATCAAAACTACACACAGAAGTCTCTACAAAGCGTCCAAAGGAGAATCCCCGCAAATTGCGACGCGTCTTGGTTACCATCTCATCGCTAATGTCCGAACCAATGATTCGGCAAGGCAAGCTTCTCACTTTCTTGTTGGCCTCTTCATACATTTCATCCCATACCTCAGCGTCGTAATTCAATAGATTCTTGAACGCATAATGCTGACGTTCAATGTTTGATGGAATCCCAGTAGCTAAAAGTGCCGCCTCAATCAAAAGGGTACCTGAACCACAAAAAGGATCCACAAAGGTCGATTTACGGTCCCAACGACTCATACGAATAAGAGCAGCCGCCACAACTTCGTTGATTGGTGCCTCCCCTACTGATTCGCGATATCCGCGCTGGAACAAAGGCAATCCACTTGTATTCAAAGAGATTGTTGCTGTTGTGTTATTGACATACAAATCGATCATCACTTGAGGTGTCTTCACATTTACATCAGGACGTTCACCATATTTTTCACGGAAAGAGTCAGCAATGGCATCTTTTACCACTAAAAATGGATATTGAGAATGGCGAAATAAATCAGAAAAAATGGCACCCTTTACAGCAAATGTTTTGTCTTTATCAAAAAGTGATGTCCAATTCATCTTCGCGCAGCGCTTGTACAAATCATCTTCTGTTTTCAATTCAAAAACAGCCAACTGCAACAAAACGGAAATTGCACAACGGCAATGTAAATTCAAATAATAGACATCGTTCCAATTCCCTTTGATTTGAACGGCACGATTTAAAATGACAACATCTGAGTATCCCAATTCCTCGAGTTCCTCTTTCAGAACTTCCTCCAAACCATAAAATGTCTTCAGTGTAATCACCATTTTACGGTCTTGCTCCTTCATCTCTGTACCCATCTTTGCCTTTTTATGATTAATTTCCTTTTACTTTGTACAAAAGAACGAATTTGAACCCAATAATGCGCTATGTTTTCTGCCTATGCCTCTTGCTTTGGAGCGGATTTTCGCATGCGCAAAAGGTTGGTCTGGTCTTGAGTGGTGGTGGTGCAACCGGGCTTGCACACATTGGCGTACTCAAGGCATTGGAAGAAAAAGGGATCCCTATCGATTACATCACAGGGACATCAGCAGGAGCACTTGTTGGGTCCTTATATGCAAGTGGCTTTAGTCTTGAAGAAATTGAAGCCTACGTATTGAGTGATGATTTTCAACTCATGACTTTGGGAAAATTGAAGAGCACTCAACGGTTCCTTTACAAAGAGCAGGAGTACAATGCTTCGATGGTCGACATTTCCTTTTCAGGCGATAGTATCATTAAAAAGTCATTGCCCACCAACTTTATTTCTTCAGCTTTCCTTGATTTTGAAATGCTTAAAATATTAGGAACCACAGGAGCTTCCTATAACAATGATTTCGACAGCTTATTTGTTCCCTTCCGCTGTGTAGCGAGTGACATCGTAAATAAAAGAAGTGTCGTATTTAATGAAGGCCCACTGAATCAAGCTGTTCGATCATCGATGACCTTCCCATTTTATCTGTTTCCAATTCGGGTTAATGGAACCCTAATGTTCGATGGTGGGCTGTACAACAATTTCCCCGCAAATGTGATGTATAACGATTTCAACCCTGACTACATCATTGGAAGCAACGTTTCAAACAATGCAAAACCACCATCTGAAGACGACCTCATCAGCCAGCTGACCAACATGCTTGTCTCTTACTCGGACTATAACCTGCCTTGTGATGCTGGAATTATTATTCAACCAAAAACTGATGTGTCCACCTTTGAATTCGAGGATGTTAAGTTGGCAATAGAAAATGGCTATCAAAATGCGTTGTTGTACCTAGACTCCATTGCCATGCATGTTGAACGTCGCGTGACTCCCGAAGAACTTGCGGCACGACGAAAAGCATTTCGTGAGAAAATTGTCCCATTGAAAGTAAGTGAAATTACAACCACCTCAAATTACAAGCGCCCAGTAGAGTTTGTCTCTACATCACTCATCCGAGAACGGAAAAATGAAGTGCTTTCATTAAGACAACTCGAAAACCGCTATTATCGGCTTAATGCCACAAGCCAACTTACGTTTTTATACCCATTGATTTCCTTGAAAGACACTACCTATAAACTGAATCCTGAAGCAAAAAAATCAAAAGCATTTAAGTTAGAAGTTGGCGGGCATTTCTCATCAAGACCAGTAAATACTGGATTTTTGGGCTTAACTTATCGTTTTATTGGTAAGACAGCTTCAGCGATTCGAGCTTCCTCGTACTTTGGAAAATTCTATGGTTCAGCTAAGCTCGAATACACTGTCGATATCCCTTCTGTTTATCCCGTTTCTCTTTCTGGTTATTTTACCATGAATCGTTGGGATTACTTCCGAAGTTTTGCAACCTTCTTTGAGGACGTAAAACCCTCATTTCTTATACAAAACGAAATGTACTACGGCGCACGTTTTGATCATCCAATTGGTAACAACAGTAAAAGCACCTTTGATGCACGCTATTTCATGTTAGAAGACGACTATTATCAAACAGAGAACTTCAGCAATAAAGACACATCGGATATTACCAACTTCAACGGATTTACATACAGCTGGCAATTTGTACAGAACTCATTAAACCGCAAGCAATTTGCAAGCTCAGGACATTATTTCATTTTCAAAGCACGATATGTTACAGGAAATGAAAAATATCTACCAGGCACTACTTCTCAGACAGATGAAGTTGTTGAAAATCAACATAGTTGGATTAACCTAAATGCAGAATTCCAAAGTTTCTTCATTGATAAACCTATGTTTCACTTTGGTATTCATGGTAAGGGAGTCTTTAATAGCCAGTCGCTTTTTACCAATTACACGGCCTCTTTGCTCACATTGTCTTCATTTTCTTTGGTTCCAGATGCCGAAACGCATTTCTTCAAGGAATACCGTTCTCCACAGTACCTTGGAGTAGGAATCAATGCAATTTTATCGCCTCGTAAGGACCTTGACTTGCGCTTCGACGGTTATTTCTATCAGCCGTTTGTCACACTTCAGCAAAATAGCGATGGTACTTTCGGCTATTCAAAACCCTTTAAAGGAGAGACCTACATGTCATCGGCATCCATTATTTACCATTCATTTGCTGGGCCAATACGGGCCACCGTGAATTACTTTCCAAAACAGGAAACACCATTCAGTTTTCAGTTAAGTTTTGGGTACGTTCTGTTTAATGAAAGAGCGATTCGTTAAGCCAACAATATTATCTTTGCGCTCATTGAACTAAGTTTATGGAAAAGATTATCTGTGGAATTCAGCAAATGGGAATCGGTGTTCCTGATGTACAGGCGGCTTGGAAATGGTACCGCACCTTTTTTGGTGTAAACGTTCGCGTTTTTGAAGAAGCTGCAGAGGCGCCACTGATGACACGTTATACCGGCGGAAAAGTACATTCCCGCACTGCTACACTCGCGCTAAGCATGGAAGGTGGCGGAGGATTTGAAATCTGGCAGTTCACCAGTCGTCCTACAGAAAAAGCGACATTCACCATACAGCCAGGTGATACCGGTTTGTATATCTGCAAGATCAAATCAAGAAATGTTGCCGAAAGTCATGCTTATTTCAAAAAGAACGGAGCGCCTGAATTGAGCGATATGTATACCGCACCGAATGGTAAACCTACATTTTACTGCAAGGATCCAAATGGAAACATCTTTCAAGTTGTGGAAGGACGCGGTTATTTCTCCAATTCTGGACATGCTTCACTTTGCGGTGGTGCAGCCGGAACGGTGATTGGTGTTCGCGACATCGACAAGGCGTTGGCTTTATATCAAGGGATTTTAGGTTACGATCAAATTGAATCAGACGTTACAGGAGAATTTGAGGACTTAAATCGTTTCGGCGGAACGGGGAAATACCGTCGAGTTTTATTGACACATAGCGCAGAACGTAGAGGTCCATTCGCCAAATTATTAGGTCCAACTGAAATTGAGCTCATCCAATCCATTGACCGCACTGACGTTCGCGCCATTTTTGAAAATCGTTTTTGGGGAGATTGGGGTTTCATCCATCTTTGCTTTGACATTCAAGGAATGGACCAATTGCAAAAAGAATGCGAAGCAAAAGGCTTTCCTTTTACGGTTGACAGTGCAGGCACTTTTGACATGGGAGAGGCTGGCGGTCGATTCTCGTATATCGAAGATCCAGACGGAACATGGATTGAGTTTGTGGAAACACATAAAGTTCCTGTCATGAAAAAATGGGGATGGTACATCAATTTAAAACACAGAAAACCAGGCAAATATTTACCAAACTGGATGTTGCGTGCCATGGGTATGAATAAAGTCCGCGATTAAGGTAAATCATTCGATATACACCGTTGTTTATTTCAGTATATTTGAAATCTATTTACCCAAGCCAATGAATCCATTTAAATACATATTTGCAGTAGTAGCCCTTGTCGCATTAAGCATTTCTTCTTGCTCTGAGGACATCAACTTGGTGGGTGATTTTAAAGAAACAGCTGTAATCGTTGGACTTCTAGATCAACAAGACACCTTGCATTATGTAAAAATTACACGTGCATTTATCGGACCCGGAAATTCATTGCAAATCGCTCAAATTCCTGATTCCAGTTACTTCCAACAAGTGGATGCAACGATTCAAGAAACCAAAAACGGAACTGTATACCGCGAATGGACGTTGGAAGATACTGTTATTCAGAACAAAGATGAGAACGGCGTCTTCTATGCACCAGAGCAAAAGGTATATTACTTCAAAACTTCAGCTTCAGCTCCATTAGATGCTTCAATGACCTACAAACTTCACGTTTCTGTAAACGGTGGCGAGTTTACTGTGGATGGTGAGACGAAATTGGTGAATGGAGTTATTGCAACCGCCGTTGATTTGCAAAACTTCCAGTTCAAGTTTGCGGACAATCCAGGAAGCTATATACCTACAGGAGTTGCTGTTGCGAAAGGTAATTCTCGTGTGATTAACACAAAGTTGAAAGTGAACTTCTACGAACGCGTGGCTGGTACCTACACTCTTAAATCTTTTGTTTGGAACCTTGGTGAAACAGAAACTGTTGATGGTTCGCCATCTGTATCTTTCACTGCTAATGGGAAGATCTTCTTTGAGTTATTACGTGACAACACAACAAATAACGCAGCCATCGGTCAACGCAGATTCCATTCCATAGAGGTGACGTGCACTGGTGTCAACAATTTCATTTGGGGCAATCATTCTTGTAACTTTACATCATGAGTGAACGGAGAACGTTATTTGTTGATGTGATCCTACCGGTTCCTGTCTACACTGAATTTACGTATCGCGTACCCTTCGAAATGAATGATTCCATTCGTATCGGTGGTCGTGTGATCGTTCCATTCGGTCGTTCGAAGCTTGTTACTGGTATTGCCATTCGCACTTCTGAAGTTGCTCCAACAGCTTATACCGCAAAATATGTGGCTCATTTCCTTGACCAAGAACCGATTGTTACCCAAGAACAATATCAGTTTTGGCAATGGATATCGAATTATTACATGGCACCCATTGGCGATGTGATGAATGCCGCTTTACCTGCTAACTTTAAGTTGGCAAGCGAAACCAAAGTGGTACTTCACCCAGATGCCGATCTCATCAATACATCTCTGGATGAACGCGAAACATTGATTGTTGAGAGTCTAGAAATAAGCGAACAACTCGACCTCAAACAAATTGCAGAAATTGTTGGTATCCAAACGATTCAGCCAATCATAAAGCGACTTATCGATAAGAAAATTGTGATTTCGGTCGAAGCGTTGAAGGATCGATTTTCAGCAAAAACTGCTGTTTATATTTTACTTTCTGATGAATGCACAACGGAGGATGTCTTGAACGGACATATTCAACGCTTAGAAGCAAAACCTTCTGCAAAACAACAGCTTGAAACACTTTTAATGATTCTCCAAGAAGGGGATTACAGTGCCTTGGGCATAGAACCGATTGAACGCAAAACACTCCTCGACAAAGGGATTTCACAATCCACCTTAAACACTTTAGAAAAACAAGGGATCATTTGCCAGGAGCGTGTTCAAATTTCGCGATTTACAAAAAGTGGCTTGGGAGATCAATCGTTCAAATCCTTATCCGAAGGACAGCAAACTGCGCTTGACGAAATACATCAAACCTTTGAAAAACATCATGTCACCCTTTTCCATGGTGTCACGGGTTCTGGAAAGACAGAGGTGTACGTGCAATTGATTCAAGAACAACTCGACAAAGGGAAGCAAGTACTTTTTCTATTGCCCGAAATTGCCCTTACAACGCAGCTAATCCAACGATTATCGGCCTATTTCGGTGAACAAATCGGGGTATATCATTCCAAATTCAACCAGAACGAACGTGTTGAAATTTGGAACCATGTACTACAAAACGACCCAAACAAGTTCCGAATCGTTTTGGGTGCACGTTCAGCTGTTTTCTTACCGTTTAGAGATTTAGGACTAATCATCGTTGACGAGGAACATGAATCTAGTTTTAAGCAATATGATCCATCTCCGAGATACAATGCCCGTGACGCAGCAATAGTTTTAGCGACAATCCACAAAGCCAAAGTTTTACTTGGTTCTGCAACCCCGGCAATGGAGAGTTATTACAACGCCACAACCGGTAAATATGGACTCGTTGAATTGAATGCGCGCTATGGTGGACTTCAACTCCCCGAAATATTCTGTGCTGATGTCAAAAAGGAACGCAGACAAAAAAGCATGCAATCGGATTTCACCTCTTTTTTGGTGGAGCACATGCGTGAAGCATTGAATCGAAAGGAACAAATCATTCTCTTTCAAAATAGACGTGGATATACACCACTATGGAGCTGTGAGATTTGCAATTGGACACCTAAATGTACGAATTGTGACGTATCGCTGACCTATCACAAGCACTCGAACTCATTGAAATGTCATTACTGTGGATACCACTCACCTCCGGTTGGAACTTGTCGTTCATGTGGGAGCAATCGTTTGAAAATGATTGGGTTCGGAACAGAGAAAGTGGAAGACGAGTTGTCACTGATTTTTCCTGGTGTAAGTATAAAACGTTTGGATTTGGACAGTACGCGATCCAAACATGCCTATGAAACCATTTTAACTGATTTTGAAAATAGGAAAATCGACATTCTGATCGGAACACAGATGGTGAGCAAGGGACTCGATTTTGACAATGTCAGTTTGGTAGGGATTCTTGATGCTGACATGATGCTCAATCGACCAGATTTTAGAGCTTTTGAACGGTCTTATCACTTGATGTCACAAGTTGCAGGTCGTTCAGGTAGAAAGGGCAAGCGAGGAACAGTGGTTATACAAACAGGCGATCCCGAACATTGGGTAATTCGCAAAGTCATTGAGCACGATTATAGTGGATTTTACAAAAGTGAAATCATCGAACGTAAGAACTTCTTTTATCCACCTTTCTTCAAGATTATTCAGTTCACGCTGAAACATTCTGATGAGCATTTAGTCGATCAGGCAGCTGCAGAACTTGCAAAGAATTTGAGATCTGTATTTAATGAGCGGGTGAATGGTCCAGAGTTTCCAGTTGTGCGAAGTTTGTTGACTCTTTTTATAGCGCTCCTTCATTTAAATCGATTCGACTAATTGTTGACGTCGATCCCGCTTAACCAAGGTATGATTTTAACATCCGGCTTCGGGAAGCATGTTTCAACCGTCGAATTGCTTTTTCTTTTATTTGTCTCACCCGCTCACGTGTAAGGTCAAATCGCTCTCCGATTTCTTCCAAAGTCATTGGGTGCTTTCCATTCAATCCATAGTAAAGTCGAACAACATCACCTTCACGAGGTGTTAGTGTCGAAAGTGATCGTTCGATATCTTTTCGTAGCGATTCAACTACGAGTTCCTTTTCAGGTCCAGGAAGTGAATCGTTGGTCAACACATCGTACATACTCGAAGATGATTCATCACCTTCAATAAGTGGGGCATCCATAGAAATATGTCGACCCGTGTTTGATAGTGATTGACGCACTTCCTCTGTTGAACATTCCAAAAATTCAGCGAGTTCCTCCGCAGATGGTGGACGTTCAAATTTTTGTTCCAATTCCGAAAAGGCACGATTTATTTTGTTGATGGTCCCGATTTTATTCAAGGGCAAACGAACGATGCGCGCTTGTTCAGCAAGAGCTTGAAGAATTGACTGGCGAATCCACCATACCGCGTATGAAATGAATTTAAATCCGCGCGTTTCATCAAATCGCTGAGCGGCTTTAATTAGTCCAAGATTTCCTTCGTTAATTAAGTCTGGAAGAGAAAGTCCTTGATTCTGATACTGCTTGGAAACAGAGACAACAAAACGAAGATTTGCTTTCGTTAACCGTTCCAATGCTGCTTTGTCGCCTGCTTTAATTTTGCGTGCGAGCTCCACTTCCTCTTCGGCGGTGATCAACTCAACGCGACCGATTTCTTGCAAGTACTTATCAAGAGACGCCGTCTCCCGATTTGTTACCTGCTTGGTGATTTTTAATTGTCTCATGGTAATAATCGATTTTTGGTTTCATTATAATCTTATAACGTTTAAGGTACGCATTGGTTGGTTTACATCCTAATAAATTAACGAATTTTCGCAGGTAAATGAATATAAGTGAGTAGCCAATGAATATTTACTGGTTTCGACGGAATAACGCTTTACAAGCCCTCAAGTCCAAGCCGTTTTATTATCTTTGAAACATGAAAATCCTCATGGTTTGTCTTGGAAACATTTGTCGATCTCCATTGGCGGATGGTTTACTGCGAGATAAAGTTCAAAAATTAAATCTTCCTGTCATCGTTGATTCTGCTGGAACATCTGGACTTCATGCTGGCGATAAACCAGATCATAGAATGATTAAAACAGCAAGCCAATTCGGATTGGATATTAGCGACCTCCGCTCTAGAAAGTTTACAGAACAAGACTTCGACATCTTTGACAGCATCTTTGTCATGGATAAGGACAATTTACATAATGTTTCCAAATTGGCACGAAACAATGTAGACTTGCAGAAGGTCACGTTGATATTAGACCTCATTGAACCAGGTAAAAATCTTGAAGTCCCTGACCCCTATTATGGCGGTGATGAAGGCTTTAAAGAAGTCTATTCGCTCCTTGATCGAGCAACAGACCAAATCATTCATACATTGACGCACAAATGAAAACAGGCACCGTTTATTTAATTCCCAATACACTCGGAGGAGAAACACTTCAAGACATAATTCCAAATGACGTCATCAAACAAACGATAGCACTTCGATTTTTTGCAGTTAAGAGATTAAATCTGCTCGACGCTTGTTGCGGAAGATGGATAGAGAATTCCCTATTGATGAATGCACGTTTTATGCATTGGGAAAACATGCTGGAGTAGACGACTTACCAAAAATACTCTATGCATTACGCAATGGAAATAACGTTGGTGTTTTATCCGAAGCAGGATGCGCGGGGATTGCAGACCCGGGAGCTGAAGTAGTTGCAATGGCGCATCAAAACGGAATTCCTGTTGAACCGATGGTGGGGCCTTCATCCATTTTACTCGCACTCATTTCAAGTGGATTTTCAGGTCAAAATTTTACATTTCACGGGTATTTACCCAAAGAGCGAAA
>JAJTDQ010000104.1 GCA_021300505.1 Cryomorphaceae bacterium | reverse complement strand
GAAATGCCTGAGCGCTTTGGCTGTCCACCAACGGTAACAATTACATTATCTGCCTTCAATTCGTCACCCGAAATTGAGCGTATCGTAAAACCTTCATGGTCTTTGTGAATTGATTGAACATGAAAGTGATAGTTAATCTCAATATTTTTCGAGGTCGCTTCAAGCAAGAAACAATCAATAACGGACTGAGAAGTGTTTGACTGCGGAAAAATACAATTGTCTGGATAGGTTTTTAAGCGTATACCACGAGACTCAAACCAATCGACGGTTGATTGCGCATTGAACTGAGCAAAAGCCTTTCTAAGAAAGCGTTCACCTCTAGGATATTTTTTTGAAAGTGAATCGATATCAAAAGTCGCATTGGTCACATTGCAACGACCGCCACCCGAAATCTTTACTTTTGCGAGCACTTTTGCGGATCGCTCAAGAATATACACTTGACAGTTTGGATTCGCAGACTTCGCACTTAAAGCGGCGAAGAAACCAGCTGCACCTCCCCCAATAACGGCAATTGATTTCGGCATTTAGTTTTTCTTCTTTTTGCCTTTTTTCTTTTGATCAGTAGGCATTGCATCGTCCTCATCACCTGATGTTGTTGGAGCCCCAAAAGAATACGTTTCGTTACCCTGCTCATCGAAAACATGGTCTTCAATCAACACGCCTTTCTTGTATAGCGCTTTGCGTTTTGGACGTCCATCAGGCCAGTACTCTTCAAAGCTACCTTCTTGCAGGCCCTTTCGGTAATTTTCTATGGTTTGAACGGTACCATTGTAAAAGAATGTTTTAAACTCTCCATCCTTTACATCCATGGTCCAACGTTCCGTGGTTAACAAAGTTCCATCCTCGTAGTAATATTTTTGCTCTCCGTCCTTCTTGCCTGCCTTATAAGTCAACTCTTGAAGCAATTTACCGTCTGTATTGTATCGTTTGAATGCACCGTCAAAAATGCCATTGACATAGTGCACCTCTTTTTCCAATTTTGATTTCGGGTAATACGTTTTCTTCACGCCATTAAGGATACCATTGCTGTATGTTTCCAGCTTTGTCGTATCGCCCTGACGTGTAAAGTACGTTTGAACACCATGCTTTTGTCCGAGGTTATAATTCATCTCCCAAGCCACATAAGTCGTGCTGTCGTAGTAAAATGTCCAAGTCCCTGACTCCACTCCTTGAATATGATTGCGCACAACCTGCAAGCATCCTGTTTTATAATACGTAGTATCGTTGCCATTTTCTTTACCATTCACGAAAGTGATTCTCCTTTCCAATAATCCATTCATGTGGCAGGTTTCGCATGTTCCGGTGAAAGGTTTACCTGCATTTCCAGCTAAAACGGTGTTAGAACCTTCGTCATACGTCAACTTTTCATTACAATCAACAACACCTGCGAGTTTACCACACTCCCAATCTCCAAATCCTTTTTCTTGTGCTTTTCCACGTTCGTAACAAGGAGCTTTCTTTTCACCCTCTACTTGACCAAAGAGTAAGGTCATGGAAAAAAATACGGTAAGAAATGTAAGTTGCTTCATGATTTATTGAATTTGAAGTTTCATTAAGGCAGATCTCATTTCGTCAGGAACTGCAATCGTTTGCTGAGTTTCTGCATTGTAGCACACCTGAACAGAGCGCCCTTTGACAAAAACTTCGCCATTCACTTTGAGCTCATAACCAAGTGTGAAACTTTTGTTACCAATATTTTCTGTAAAAACATAAACCTCGGGCATGTGCGAAATCAATACCGATTTCACATATTCAGCTTCGTTCTTAACGAGCACTATGCCATGGTGGCGCCAATCCCAATCTATGCCTAAAAGTTCTCGAAAATAATGCACCCTAGCCAATTCGAAGTAACTGAAATAGATGTTATTATTGACATGACCAAGAACATCGAGATCAGAGAAACGCACTTGAATTGTGGCGGGTTGAATCATTTTTTATCTAGTTTTTCGTAATCGGAATTGTTACTGATGAATTCAGGTACAATCTGTTTCATTTTGGCCACGATTTCATCGTTTTTCTGTGTTTCAAAGAGACCAATCAATGTGTTTATTGCTTCAAGTTGCGCAACATCTTCATCCCGCACTTTGGCTTTTAAAATTTTGGGATGGTGTGTGGCAATGGTGTTTTCCTCTTTAGCCAAAAGCTCCTCGTAAAGCTTTTCCCCTGGTCGAAGTCCTGTCACTCGAATTTCAATGTCTTTCCCGAGTTGCAAACCGCTCAATTGGACCATTTTTTTGGCGAGATCAATGATTTTTACCGATTCGCCCATGTCGAAGACAAAGATTTCTCCACCTTCTCCCATGGAACCGGCTTCCAACACCAATTGACAGGCTTCCGGAATCGTCATGAAAAATCGTGTCACTCGCTCGTCTGTGACCGTAATTGGTCCTCCCTGCTCTATTTGACGCTGAAATAAAGGAATCACAGAACCATTCGATCCTAAGACATTTCCAAATCGAGTTGTTACAAATCGAGTAATCCCCTCTTTATTTGCCATCTGGGCATAGATTTCCGCAATTCGTTTTGACGCCCCCATCACATTGGTCGGATTCACTGCTTTGTCGGTAGAAATCATCACAAATTTCTTCACCTCAAAACGCTTGGACAGATCAACTAGATTCTTCGTACCTAAGACATTTGTCAAAACAGCCTCTGATGGATTATTTTCCATCATGGGGACATGTTTGTATGCTGCAGCATGAAAGACAAAATTCGGTCTGAAATAATCAAACAGCCTTTCCATCCGTTCAGCGCTTCGGATATCACCAATGACCACTTCAAAATTCAAATCGGAATTGCTCGCACCCAATTCAATTTGAAGATCATACAAGGGAGATTCTGCCTGATCAAGTAAAATCAATTTCCCAGGATTGTATCTTGCAATTTGTTTCACCAAGCCACTTCCGATAGAGCCAGCAGCGCCAGAGACAAGGATTGTATGTCCCGTCAATTGATTTGAAATGCGGTTTTCGTCCAGTACAATGGGACTTCGACCAAGCAAGTCTTCTATGTTCACCCGACTGATTTGCTTCGTGGAAAACTCTCCATTGATCCAACTTTTTGGCGTAGGTACCTTAGACACCTTCACACCATTGGCAAGACAAACCTCTACAACATGTTGTCTATTTTCCTCATTGGGCTTTTGGATGGCAATGATCACATTATTGACACCCTCGTCTTTAATTAGTGCTTCCAATTTACTTGTATGACTGACGGTCACCCCCTCCATTCGGGTGCCATCCTTCTTTTTATTGTCGTCAATGAATGCAACAATTTTATAGTTTAGACGACCATCCTTTTCAATTGTTCTTTTCGTTATTAAACCCGAAATACCTGCCCCATAAATGAATAATAAGCACAGATGTCGGAAACAAAAAGTACTTATCTACGAAGTAATAGCGAAGTATTCCAAGACCTAAAAAGATAAACGAACATGTCAAGGTTGCCAACAAAATCCGTTTTAAATCTTCCGTTGATGTATGACGAACAATGCCTTTGTGAATTTTGAAAGAAAGAAAAACAACAAGCTTCACTAGGAAATAAATGCCTATTGATTTCGACAACACCTGCCATTCCTGACGGATTAATTCAGGGTCAGCTTTAAGGTCAAATCGAATGAGATAAGCAAAAACTAAGGCAACGAATGAAATCAGAAGATCCATCAGTACGATAACCCATCGTGGTGTGCTTGCTTGCAGTCGAAACATACACAAAGGTACAGAAATCAGTTAAGAGTAAAGTTGATGATGAATGAAGTTTCAACAAGTGCGATGCGCAAAACTCCTTCAACTGAAATTTCATCAGTTTCGAAGTGCCTTTCGAAGCTGTTTAACCCACCGGTACCAAAAGGGGGAATTGTCCCATTGGTGGTAATAATACACGCGATCCATACCTCCTAGTTGTAGGTTAAAATGACGAACACCTTCTACGCGAGACCCACCAAAATCGAAGTTTTTCCCCGCTAATTTCGCTTGCTGTATGGCACTGTTCATAGCCGCATACATGGCGCCGTTCTTTTTTGCCTCGTCAGTAAAAGCTCCTTTTAGGTACAACACGGTTTGATTAAAATCAATAAGCAAAAGTCCACCTAAACATTGCTCACCTTGAAAAACAGACAAGACTTGAAGATGACCTCGCTCAGACATCTTATCCATTGACTTTTCCAATCGTTGAATACTCGCTTCCGATAAACTTGAAATTTTTGGCAAGAGTTCGGAACGAATCAGAGAGAAAATCTCTGCTTTATTTGAAGTATATGTTATTCGATAAGCCTGCTTCTCTGATTTATTGATCATCCTTTTTGCCTGCGACCCAAGACTAAGATTTGAATCCGATGGAATAATTTGTTCTATGAATTCCTCTGAATTTAGTTCTACGAGCGGTTGACGAAGGCAAAAGTTTCCAATCGGAAAAAGATCTTTGACCTCCATTGAAAATTGCACCAAGTCATCAACATTTTCCCCTAACCATTCGAGATTGGTAATAAAAATTGGTGTGTAACACGTTTTTACACCCAATCGAACGGCGAAAGGAACTGCAATACCCTTCGTGTAGTTTTCATCCACGTAAACCATCCAGTTCTCTGCAATTTCATCTAAATAAGAAGACAAAGAGAAAACAGATGCACCCGTAGTTTTCGCTACCAGGTCATCCCATTTTTGACAATCAATGTTTTCTCGAGAAATAAACTTCATGCGCTTCGAAGATACTGACAATTCAAACAATGACTGACTTCAACGCGAAAAGCTATCTTTGTTGTATGGAAATCGAACGTAAATTTCTCATTCACCAAGAACTTTGGGATGCTGTAATTAAGCCAAATCCAAAGAAAATTGTTCAAGCGTATTTGGTCAACACAGCCGAAAAAACAATTCGCGTGCGCATTAAAGCAGACAAGGGATTCGTCACCATCAAAGGTCCGACGAAAGGAATAAGCCGCAGTGAGTTTGACTATGAAATCCCACTTACTGATGCTGAAGCCATGATCTTGCAATTCGCGGAAAAAGTCATTGACAAAGACCGTTACGAGATCATCTTCGATGGAAAATTATGGGAAGTGGATGTCTTTCATGGAAAACTTGAAGGACTCATTCTGGCCGAAATTGAGCTCGAAAGTGAAGATGAAGTTTTTTCTTTTCCTGAATGGATCGCAGAAGAGGTGTCGCACGATGTGGAGTATTACAATGCGCGCTTGGTGGAGAAATGTTAGTAATGACATAAGACCGTCTACTAAGGCAGACTTAAAGACAATCCTACTTCGCTCATTGAGCTTCGAAGGATCTAAAAGACCCACTGTGCTGCAAGACAAAAGACAAAGGACGAAGGACTTATTCAATCTTCGAATGTCTAAGCACCAAACTCGTAATTCGTAATTCGTAATTCGTAATTCGTAATTCGTAATTCATAATTCGTAATTCGTAATTAATAACTCCCCGAACCTTTCCTCCTTCTATTTGTTATATTGAAAACACCATTCACATGAAAACAATTCTCATTGTCACGTCGATACTTTTAGGAATTATGATTCTTGCTCAAGCTTTTATCTATACAAGTACAAACAGCACCGAACAGCATAAATATGTAGTATTGAAAAAGTTTGAGGAATTTGAAGTGCGCCAATATGCACCAGCGATGTTTTCAAGTGTGAAAATGGTTTCTGATTCTTATGAAACGATTTCGAGCACTGGATTTCGCACCTTGGCAGGATACATTTTTGGTGGGAATGACAAAAACGAGAAAATCGCAATGACCTCACCTGTCGTTATGGAAATTGGAGATACTACCCGCATGTCTTTCATGGTGCCTTCAGACATGAAGAAAGAAGACCTTCCTAAACCAAACAACGGACGAATCTATTTCGAAGAACAAGAGCAGAAAATCATGGCAGCTATTGAATTTGGCGGCTGGGCTGACGATGAAAAAATCGAAGAATATACCAATAAGCTGAAGGCCAACTTAAAAGCAAATGGATTAAGTTTCACCGGCAAATTCAGCTACCTCGGTTACAATCCTCCTTATCAAGTCGTGGGACGACGCAATGAAATTGTTGTGGAGTTGGTGGAGTTTGTGAAATAGACTTAAGAGGACAAAAGACCGTCTGCCAAGCCAGACTTAAAGACAAAAGACCGCTGCGCTAAAAGACTAGTGCGGTACTTCGGTGGCTGAGGTTCCGAAAGAAGTCTCGAAGTAACCATTGAGGACAAAGGACACTTCTTCGCTCCTTGAGTTTCGAAGAACGAAGGACCGCTGCGCTTTAAGACAAAGGACATAAGACAAAGGACAAAGGACGTAATCCATCTTCGAAATGTTTAGACACAATGTCGTGGCTTCGAGTCCCTCAGCCACCTCATTCGTAATTCGTAACTACTTAAACTTTTTCCGACTTCAGGTCGCTTTTCTCCAAGTCAAAAACCGTAGTTCCGAAGTCAAGCTGAAACCATTCAAGAAAGACACTCATGCTTCGGTCTTGCGGCCAGTCTTCTTCGTTGTCGGTAATCATCGATAATTCGTTGGCAAAGATCTTTTTGAAGTGTTGTTCCACAAGTGGCTCTGTATCAAAGAAATCTTCAGTGATAAGATAGAGGTTCGCCTCAGTTACTTCATCTGTACCAAAATCATCCTCAACCTCGAAGGTTTTTACCCATTCGTGAAACGGTGTCAATGGCGTGATGCTCAAATATCCTCGGTTAATGATTTTCATAATGTTGCTTTTCGTTTAATGAATAAAGTATCTTCTTTTTTGATTGGTTCGATTTTATACTCGTACCACAACGCTTTTCGTTGTTTCTTTTGCACCAGCACAAGGTCCCAAAAGTCATTGCCATAGTTCAAGGCCAAGCATTTCTGCCATTTCTTTTCGTCAAGCGGAAGTGACGAAGTAATATAGGTGAATGAGGTGTCGTTCAGAAATATCAGCATGGCATCTGACTGGTATTTCTCTTCCACAAGGTATTTGTGTGCTTTGCAGTTTGGCCCAAAACAATCCAGCCAATTGAAAAAAGCGTTCATGGTGCGCAATGAGTCTTTGAAGGTCCATTGTCCCAAGAAAACCACACCCTCTTTCAACTGTAAATTCAATTTTTTGAAAGATTTTGGCTGAAAGCGATCCACAAACATTGGCTCACCCAAGGTATCGATTTCCATCACGGTTATTCCCGCTTTTTCGGCAAGCCAAATATCAAAACCATAATCGATGTGATCTTCCTTTTGACCTTTCTTTCCCTCGTCATCGTTTGATGCTTTCGGGTTAATGTCATCCATGTCCAAGACCCTTTCTTTCTTGCCTCCGCAAGCAGTCAGTAAGACAATTCCGAATAAAATGAGCAAGAACTTCATGTTAAACTTCAAGATTTTTCAATACTTCTGATACGCGTTGAATGTCTTCACTCGAATTGTCCAAGTGCGTCACCATGCGAATCATTCCAGGACCAAAGGCCATGATTCTGATTTGCTCAAGTGCCAACTTTTCAATTATGATATCACGTTTACTTGCGTCATTCAAAATGGCCACAACAATATTCGTTTGCACAGGCATCACCTCCTTCACCCAAGGCAATTGATTCAAAGTTTCTTCCATTAAAGTTGCATTGGCGTGGTCAACGGATAAGCGTTCCACATTGTGTTTCAATGCATACAATCCACCTGCAGCAATAATTCCCGCCTGACGCATACCACCACCAAAGACTTTACGAACGCGACGTGCCTTTTTAATAAAATCAGTTGAACCAACCAATACTGATCCAACCGGCGCACCCAATCCTTTAGAAAGACAGAGTGAAATAGAATCAAACTGAGCGGCATATTCTTTAGGATCGATCCCAGTGCGAACTAAGGCATTCATTAGACGTGCTCCGTCCAAGTGAAGTGGTAAGTTATGTTCTATACAGAACTGACGAATACGTTTTATTTCTTCAAAATCATACACTGCGCCCCCACCTCTATTCGCAGTATCTTCCAAACTCACCAATTGTGTCAAAGGGAAATGCACATCCTCAGGATTGTTGATCCATTGTGTAATCGATTCCACCTTAAGTCTTCCGCGATCTCCTTGAAGTAGTCGGACAGATGCGCCTGAATTTCGCGCAATACCTCCACCTTCGTATTTGTAGATATGGCTTTCTTCATGACAAATGACCTCACCACCAGGTTGCACATGCACATTGATCGCGATTTGATTCGTTTGAGTTCCAGACGAACAAAAAAGTGCTGCTTCCTTACCAAATAAATCGGCGGTATAACGCTGTAATTCATTAACTGTAGGATCTTCTGAAAAAACATCATCCCCAACCGGAGCCGCAAACATAGCGTCAAGCATTTCCTTTGATGGTTTCGTTACCGTATCACTGCGTAAATCTATTTCTCTTTGAGACATTGTAATTTTTTAATGTAAATGAAACCTTTAGCCTTTTAAAAAATCCTTATTTTGCCGTAAAAATACGGATATGGAGTACATCCTCGTTGCATTGACAGTACTTTTCGGTGCTACATTGACCTTTTTTTCAGGTTTTGGACTCGGAACCCTTATGCTCCCTGTTTTCAGCCTGTTTTTCCCTTTACCGCTTGCTATTGGTGCTACAGCGATTGTACACTTTTCCAACAACATTTTCAAATTTGGAATGCTCTATCGGCATATTCATGTGCAAACCTTAATTCGCTTTGGAATTCCTGCTTTGATTGCTGCATTGGGTGGAAGTTTATTGTTGGAATGGATTGGAAAAATGCCTATCCTTCATAGTTATCATCTGGGGAATCATGAATGCCAAATAAGTATCATGAAACTAGTGATTGGTAGCCTCATGATTTTCTTTGCATGGTTTGATCTTGATCCCCGATTCAGCGATTGGCAAGTCGATAAAAAATGGATGCCACTCGGGGGAATTCTCAGTGGATTTTTCGGCGGAATTTCTGGGCATCAAGGTGCTTTTCGTTCTGCTTTTCTGACTAAATCAGGCCTGACTAAAGATCAATTTCTTGGCACATCCAACGCCATCGCTTTAATCATTGATATTTCCAGAATTACGGTCTATTCCGTATCCTTAAATTTCACACAACTGTCAGGCATGAAAGGTGTTTTAATCACTGGAATTGTTTTCGCATTCATCGGAACCTACTTCGGTAAAAAGCTAGTGAAGAAAACTACATTGAATGGAATTAAACGAATCGTTGGTGTTTGTTTGTTGTTGCTTGGGGCTTTGTTTATTGGGGGCGTGTTGTAGGGTTGAAGGACAAAAGACAAAGGACAAAAGACAAAAGACAAAGGACGAGAGACTTCAAGATTTTAAGATGTCAAGATTTTAAGACTTTGAATCCAACTTCGGCTGATGGAATTTTCGCTCTCACTCTCACTCTCACTCTCACACAGATTTCAAGGGACGAAAGACTACCTAAACGTTTGTAACACGGTTTTGGTCGAACAAGCCCAAGATTCGGGTGAATTCATCGCCAATTTCCGCGTTGATGATTATACTTTGAGAAGTTTCGGGATGTTCGAATGTAATCTCAGAAGCATGCAATAGCATCGTATTCATGTTCCACCTCTCCAAAAACAATTTATTCTGCTTGTTGCAACCATGAGGACGGTCACCGATGATTGGATGGAAAATGTGGGCAAAGTGTTTACGAATTTGATGCATCCTGCCCGTTTCCGGGTTTACCTCTACCAATGAATAGCGTGAACTTTCTTGTTTCCCAAAAGGGATAGGCAGCTCATATGTTTTCAATGTAGTGAAATGCGTAATTGCGTCTTGAACTTTTCCTTTTTCATTTGTCAAGGCATAATCAATGACACCTGATGCTGGAGTAAATCCACGCACGAGAGCAAGGTATTTTTTCTTCACTTTTTTATTCATGAACCCTTCTTGCATGATTCGGTTCATGTCCTCGTTCAACGCAAAAAGCAAAACACCACTCGTTTTTCGATCGAGGCGATGCACAGGGTACACCTTCATTCCCAATTGATCCCTTAAAAGTTGAACCGCAAACTCAGAAGCGTCTGCTGCGATGGGAGAACGATGCACCAGTAAGCCATGGGGTTTATTGACCGCGACAAGG
>JAJTDQ010000103.1 GCA_021300505.1 Cryomorphaceae bacterium | reverse complement strand
ATACAGAACCACTTGCAGGTGCTACGAATTTCACCCATGTTGATCCGGCTGCTTGAACATCGCTAGCTGCTGGCTCATTTGGTTCCAAGGTGTAATCACA
Source organism: Cryomorphaceae bacterium (assembly GCA_021300505.1). Taxonomy (GTDB): domain Bacteria; phylum Bacteroidota; class Bacteroidia; order Flavobacteriales_D; family Crocinitomicaceae; genus M0103. The sequence goes on along the minus strand of JAJTDQ010000103.1, from coordinate 6,641 downwards.
CCATCCTAAGGTATAGGTGGTATTCATCGCGGCAACTGTTGCATCGCAAATAGCATCTTCAAAGTAGTTCACTATCAAAGGCAATCGCTCTACAGAAAGGTTGATTACATAGGTCTGTGTTGATTGACATCCTGCACTTCCTGTAGCTGTAAATGTATAATTGGATGTTCCCGCAAAAGCAGGTACAGGCATGTTTACTGTTTGAAGTCCAGTTTGACCGCTATTCAATCCAACAATATCATAGTTTCCTGCATCATCGTTGTCGTAGGCTTCCCACTGCAATTGAATGTTTGATGGAACATCTGTCGCACAGATATATTGATAATCGAAAAACAATCCGCTGTTTGGGCTGAATCCTCCGCCAGGAGCTGTTAAAGTATACGGACCGTTATTGTTGTTGTTAAAGGCATAATTGAATCCGAACAATCCAAATAAAGCAGGATTATTGTTAGAGTTACCCAAGGTATTGTCCGTAGCGGTAAACTCCCAAACGAAGTCACTGTTTCCACCAATGTATCCGATAAACGGAATTGAAAAACCGTCACAATCCACATTATTGGTCACTTGCACTGACACGACGCGAACGCGTATTGTCGCCTGTCCGAACGCGAATCCGGAAGAAATGAAAAGTGCCAACAACAAGGATCGAACGATAGAAATTCGATTCTTATTCATAAGCGTAGTTAATTAGTACTTTAAGTAAGTAGGCAAATATACAATAGTTTGATTACAATAACATTGTAACAGGATTTTCCATGTATCCTTTGAATGTTTGCAAGAATGCAGCACCGGAAGCACCATCAACCACTCGGTGATCACACGACAAAGTAACTTTCATCACATTTCCAGGAACAACTTGACCTTTTTTCACCACAGGAACTTCTTTAATTCCCCCTACTGCCAAGATACAGCTGTCTGGTGGATTGATGATCGCCGTGAATGATTCGATTCCGAACATTCCAAGGTTAGAAATTGTAAATGTATTTCCTTCCCAATCTGAAGGTTGAAGTTTTTTGTCTTTTGCTTTTTTCGCATATTCACGTACCTCGTTTCCGATTTGTTGGAATCCTTTGGTATCCGCGAAGCGCACTACAGGAACAAGCAATCCATCTTCAACAGCCACCGCAACACCGATGTGCACGTGATGATTTCGACGAATCACATCCCCTAACCATGCGCTATTTACTGCTGGGTGTTGACGCAAAGACATTGCGACAGCTTTAACGACCATATCATTGAAGGATACTTTCACACCTTCAGTGCTGTTCAACGACTTGCGAGCGGCAATTGCGTTGTCCATGTCGATGTCAAGTGTCAAATAGAAGTGTGGTGCTGTAAATTTACTTTCTGCCAAGCGACGAGCAATCGTTTTACGCATTTGAGAAACTGTTTCATCCTCAAATGATTCTGTGCCTGCAGGAGCACTATACATTGGCACTGATGCTGGTGCAGTGTAGGGAACATAATGATCTACATCGCGTTTCACAATGCGACCAGCCTCACCTGATCCAGGAACAGACGCAATATCAATTCCTTTTTCTTGTGCCATTTTCTTCGCCAAAGGTGAAGCGAGAACGCGTCCACAGGTATTTGATGCTGGAACAGCTGCAGGAGCCGCTGCAACAGGTGCAGAAACAGGTGCAGGTGTTGGAACTGCAGCGGGAGCCAAGGCTACTGGAGCGGGAACTGATTCTTCTTTCGCTGGTGCGGGTGCAGGAGCACCAGCCAGTAAAGCTGAAATATCTTCGCCTTGCTGACCAATAATCGCTAGAATAGAGTTAACTGGTGCCGATTTACCTTTCTCCACACCAATATGCAACAAAACGCCATCGAAGAACGACTCAAATTCCATTGTCGCCTTGTCGGTTTCAATTTCTGCAAGAACTTCGCCTGAAGCGACTTTATCTCCTACTTTCTTTGTCCATTCTGCTACCACTCCTTCCGTCATGGTATCACTCAATTTCGGCATGTAAACGATTTCCGCCATAGTAATTTATTTTTTCACCCGTTTTAAGGGCAGGTCAAATTGAATTAAATTTTCTTAGTATTCTTTGATGTAAGGATAATCTGTTTGCATGTAGACATCCTCATACAATTCATGTGCTTCAGGATATGGTGAGTTCTCCGCAAACTCAACAGACTCGGCTACTTCTTTCTTCACCCATTCTTCTGTCGCTTCAATTTCCTTTTCAGTCATCCACTTGTTATCGAGGATTACCTTCAAGCAATGCTCGATTGGGTCTTGTTCCATCCATTCTGCCACCTCATCTTTCGAACGATACTTTTGAGGATCGGACATTGAGTGACCTTTATATCGGTACGTACGAATATCCAATAAGGTTGGTCCATCACCACGACGGCCACGTGCTGCTGCTTCTTCGATTGCATCATGCACATCTTCTGGACGCATACCATTCACGATGCGTGACGGCATTTCGTAAGACAAACCAATTTTTGATAAATCTGTTACGTTGGTAGTACGTTCAACCGAAGTCCCCATCGCATAGTTGTTATTTTCGATAATGAAAACTACAGGAAGCTTCCACATCATCGCCATATTGAAGGTTTCGTGAAGCGCACCTTGACGCACCGCGCCATCACCCATTGAAACAAAAGCAACATTATCTGTTCCGTTGTATTTTTCCGCGAAAGCCACACCAGCACCCATAGCAATTTGAGCACCTACAATCCCGTGACCGCCCATGAAGTTGCGTTCCTTATCAAAAAAGTGCATTGATCCACCTTTCCCTTTTGAGCAGCCTGTTGAACGACCGTACAATTCAGCCATCAATACACGAGGATCAGTTCCCAACGCGATTGGATGAGCATGGTCGCGATATGCTGTCATGTGCTTATCTCCAGCTTGACATGCACTAGCCGTACCTGCAACGATAGCCTCTTGACCAATGTACAAGTGACAAAAGCCACCAAATTTTTGCTGAATATACAATTGACCCGTTTTCTCTTCAAACTTTCTTATCAAGAGCATATCCTTATACCACTTGATATAGGTCTCTTTTGAAAATTTGGAATTCGCTGCCAATGCAGACTTCTTTGTTGTCTTAGAAGGTTTAGCTACCGTTTTTACCGCCATCTTGCTTTTGATAAAAATAATCGTGCAAATATAGAAATTCTCTTTCAATCGCACTCGCGAAAATCAATCGAAATACAAACTTAGTGTCAAAATGACACTTTATTTTATTCTTGCCTTCAATTTGTCGTACAATTCCTTCGTGTGGGCTTGATTTGGGTCAGCTTTGAGAATCTTCTCATAAAGCAACATAGCCTCCTCTTCCTTGCCCAACATTTCAAGCAGCATACCTAAGTTAGACTGCGCATTCAAATCGGATGGATTTCCTTTACAATAGGCTTTCATCAAGTCGAGACTTAACTCCAATTTACCTTCTTTGAAGAATTGTTCAGATATCAACATGAGGTACGCCGCATCTTTAGGAAATTTCTTGGCCATGACAATGGCAGGTGCTAGAATTTCGTCCGTTCGTTTGCGCTGAATTAAATAGTGAATTTCACGCTTCAACTCTTCCGAAGATGGTTTTTTTACCTTTCGCACGGTATTGATCATCGCATCAATCAGCATCTCTTTATCGTGCGGTTTTTTAGTCAATAAAATCAATTGATCCAAGATGGCAAACTGATTTTGAAACAAGGTAGGCTTGCTCAAATTCAATTCAAAAATCGCATAATCTAAGGATTCTTTGCCTTTAATGAAATAAGCCATTGAATCTTTTTTTGTTGGACTAATCTTTGCCAATTCAGCGTAAACAAATCCCAAATTTTCATAGATATTGACATACGGTGCATAAATCTCTTTAGCAGCCTTTAATTCTTTCACTGCAAAGGAATAATAGGTTTTTTTCTCTTGTGCGGAAGTTGATGCATTCCCCAACTGAATAAAAGCCGTCCCTAAGTTGAAACGCGTTTTCACGCTATTTGGACACGACTTCACACCTGCTGTATAAATTGAAACGTTGTCTTTCCAATCCATATTTCTTGCGATCGTTCGAACGCCCAAAACGAGGGCAATCCCACTAAAAAGAAGCACATTATTTCTTCCATTTAAAAAAGGGATTCGTTCTGCAAGGAAGATGATCATTATGATGATTCCCAAAAGCGGAATAAACATGAATCGCTCACCCAAGGGGCAGTTGATGAGAAACAGAAAATTCGACGTTAGAATAAAGGTGGAAATGAAGATTGCACCAGCAAAACCAAAGAATGAACGCTTGAACAACCCTACTACCGTGATGGCAATAAGTCCGATAGCCAATGCTAATCCGATTAAAGCTGCCGGATTGCCAAAAGATACAGGTTTAAATACCGCTGTCGAGTAATCCCAGCTCAAGGAAACAGGTGCTAAAATCAATTGAATGTATTTGGCGAAAATGCTAAAATTGGTACTCAATTGTTCCGAAAATGAAGATGACAAGGCCAGTGAGTTTGCGACCGGATCGATTGGATCTCCGATAAGTACATCAGAAAGTACTGAGGAACGAATGAGGAAATACAACAAAAATGGAATACTAAACAAATAAGAGTTTTTCACCATGGAGATAAATCCGTCATGGCGTTTAAAGTAATATGTTGCAGGGAACAGAACCACCCCCATCACGGCAGTTTCCTTCGATAGCGTCGCTAAGAAAAATATGAAAAGTGACATCCAAAGGTCGCGCTTGCTTGCGTTATCAATACTTCGTGCAAATAAGTTCAAGGATAAAAACAGGAATAAGGCACACATCAATTCATCTCTACTTTTCACGTTCGCAACTACCTCGGTATGTAATGGATGTACAGCAAACAAAAGTGTAATGAGCGCGGCCAAGGTCAAACGATCTTCACCCATCAAGCGCACTAAATAGCGGAACAACACCAAGACCGTCAAAGCATACAGGAGCACTTGAATGAAGTGGGATGCACTTGAATTGGCATCAAACATGCTTTTCTCGATCGCAAATGTTGTCAAGGTCAAAGGACGATATGATTCATCTTCACGGCCATTGTAGCCGAACATATAACTGTGGCTAAATATATCTGGAATGGCGCTTACCCCTTGTTGCGTCAATTTATTTGACGTCACAACGATCAAATCATCTATTGTATATTGATGCTTCAAGGTGTTGACATACAGCAAGAAGCCAAGTCCACACCAAAACCACCATGTACTGATCCACTTCATCATTATACCCTTTACATTGAACCAAAAGAGAAAGGCAACAAGTCCTTTGCCGAATTAAAAATCATTGTTCGGTTGTTCTGCGAAACGATGATCACCCGATAAGCGAAATTTTGACGCAGTTCCGTTTCAAGCATCACCTGTCGGCATCCACCACACGGAGAAAGAATCTGATCAACAGGCAATAAATCCCCTTTTGCAACGATGGCCAAGGTGAGCACCTTTGTATCCGGAAAATTAGCCCCAACCCAAAAAAGCGCCACACGTTCAGCACACAATCCCGAAGGATATGCAATATTTTCTTGGTTGTTTCCCTCAGCGATTTCACCATTCTCCAAGAGCACGGATGCCCCGACATGAAACTTACTGTATGGCGCATAGGCTTTGCTGCACGCGTTGAATGCACGCTCTACAAGCTGTAAATCCTCCGCCCCCAATTCTGTGTAAGAATTGAGCATGGTATATTGAAAACTGTGTTCTTTCATCATACACAAAAATAGTTTTTTCTCCCTTGAGTTGACCTTTCATTTCGCGATGCGCTCGAATCTAATTACATTTGCAGTGCATGAATCAGTACAAGAAAGTCGCATTTTACACCTTAGGGTGCAAACTGAATTTTTCGGAGACATCCACCATTTCCCGTCTTTTCGACGATGCAGGATTTGCCAAAGTTGACTTCGAAGAAACACCTGACATCTATATCATTAATACGTGTTCGGTGACTGAGAATGCTGATAAAAAGTGTCGACAATTGGTGAAACGTGCGATGAAAATCAACCCAGAAGCCTTCGTTGCCATCATCGGTTGCTACGCGCAGTTGAAACCAGAAGAAATCGGTAAGATCCCTGGGGTAGATATCGTACTAGGTGCCAATGAGAAATTCAATTTGATTGAGCACATCGATGCCCTTCAAACCAAGCAAGAACAAGCAATTTTAAGTTATACCTCCATTAAGGAAACTACGGAGTTTATCCCTTCATTTTCCTATGGAGATCGAACACGAAGCTTTTTGAAGGTTCAGGACGGTTGCGATTACTTTTGCACCTTTTGCACGATTCCTTTAGCCCGCGGAAAAAGCCGAAATGCAAGCATTGCAGAAACAATCATTGAAGCTGAAAAAATAGCACTAACGGACATCAAGGAAGTGGTGCTTACTGGTGTCAACATTGGCGATTTCGGACAAGGCGGTGAAGAGAATTTCTTTCAACTCGTCCAAGCTTTGGATCAAGTGGAAGGAATTGATCGCTTCCGTATTTCGTCCATCGAACCGAATTTGTTGAGCAATGAAATCATTTCGTTTTGTTTGAATGATGCCCAACGGTTTGTGCCGCATTTTCATGTTCCACTACAATCTGGAAATGACCGCTTGTTGAAAGCCATGCGTAGAAAATATGAGCGTTCCCTTTATGCTGAGCGCGTGAGTAGCATAAAATCACTCCGTGCTGATGCA
>JAJTDQ010000102.1 GCA_021300505.1 Cryomorphaceae bacterium | reverse complement strand
ACAACTTATTTTAGAATAGAAAGAAGTGAATTTGTGTGTGTAATTACAGATAATCATTATCTGCGTAAAGTCAGACTTGTTCGTTCAATTTAAACTAAATTATCATGACAAAAGAAGAAGCAATAGAGTTAGTAAAGCAAGAATATAATGCCCTTTAGTATTTAGACTCACATTTTAAAAGTGATAAAGATGTAGTTCTTACAGCTACATATCAAAATGGCAATGCACTGCAATACGCATCTAACGGACTAAAAAACGATAGAGAAATTGTATTTGCTGCAGTAAGAAAAAGTGGTTACTCTCTGAAATACGCATCTGATGAATGTAAAAATGATAAAGAATTTATCAAAAGAATTCTAGCAGTTAATAATGCATCGATTTTAGATGATATAGATGGTTTATGGAAAGATGACGCGAATATTTTATCGTGTATTAATACCACATTTAATATTACCACTGATTTAAAAACGGGGCAACAAATCTGGGAAAGTAAAGCGCATAAACTACGCCGACATACAAGCATCAACAACCTGACCCTAGATAATTTTTATAATCAAATGAAAGCAGTGGCATAAAACACCTTATTTTTGATGGAAAGTTGTGCTAAATATTTGGGGAATTAAAAGAGTTTAAGTTATTGATATGGAACGTGATCTAGCTAATAAGAAGTAATATGATAAAAAAATATACATCTTCCCGAATGTCTTCAGGAAACTCAGTTTTTCCAGCGAGAATTGAATTAAGCGAAACAGGTGTTACGATGCGTATTTCGAGTTTTTTTAGCGGGAACGAGAAAACCATTCCTTATTCTCAAATTTCTTCAGTCTCAATTAATTGTCCATTTTTTGGATTTTCATCTATCCATATTGAAACAACTGGTGAAGGTAAAATCTCTTTGGATGGTTTTTATAAGGGTGAAGTTTTAGAAATGAAAGAAATTATTCTGTCAAGAATATAACGAGATATTTTAATTTACAATTCCTTATTTAAAGTCTCGAATCAAATAGCAATGGAAAGCTCGTTATTAAATATAAACTATTCTTTCTGCACCCCTCACCTTAACGATTTACCACTTCATAAAATAGACTTACCTTCTAACCATCAATTTTCTCCAAAACGCCTTTCAGATTATTCCTCTGGACGCTACTGTGCCACGAAAGCCTTAGAGCAACTTGAAATAAAGGATGTGATAATTCCAATCGGAAAGGATCGAGAACCAATTTGGCCGGAAGGAATAGTGGGTTCCATAAGCCATTGTGATCGTTTAACTGGAGCAATTGTAGCTAAAAACACCCACCATATTTCTCTAGGATTGGATATCGAAGAAATTGGGAGGGTAACTCCCGACTTGTGGGATTTGGTATTTACGGAGAGTGAAAAGAAATATTTATTGGGACTGTCAAAAATAGAAAAGGAAGTAAAAAGCACGGCCATTTTTTCTGTCAAAGAGGCGTTTTACAAGTTTCAACATCCATTGACAAAAACGTTTTTGGATTTCTTAGATGTAGAAGTTTGTCTTGAAGATTTCTCACGAATTAATGTTCTATCCAATTTAATCCCTGAGGAATCAATAATTAGAAATAATCGAGTGCTATACTCTATCGAAAAGGAATGCATAGTATCGATTATTACTCAATCTGAAGGTTTACAGAAGGTATACTGAATAAGTGATTATAGTAACCTCTAACTCACTTTTTTCTTGCAAATTTTGAAGGAATCTTCCCAATCAATCACCCCTCCAAATCCTTGTAAAAGTTAGATTTCTCGACCTTATTGGTTACAAAAACAAAACGAGACTGCGAAGCAGCAACGTAGGTAATGAGAGCAACTCTTCGATAAAAAACTTAGGGCTAAATGCGAAAAGCGAAAAGCAGTTTACTACACTTTATATCTCTCACTTCCCGCTCTGAAGTACTTTTAAGGTCCTTCTGTTTGGTGGGCACTTAAAATCACATTTTTTCTAGAAAAAAATCCGATCGAACTAATCGTAATTACTTATTCAACCAAAGTAGGCTTCCATCTCCGTAGCTTAAAAAACGGTAATTATTTGCAAGCGCGTAGTCATAGATTTTTTTCCAGTCTTTGCCAACAAACGCATGAATTAAGAGCAGTAAGGTAGATCTCGGTTGGTGGAAGTTAGTTAAAATGGCATCGACGCTCCTGATGCGGTATCCGGGTTTGATCATCAAACTTGTTTTCGTAAGCAATTGATCACAACCTTCGTTTTCGAATTGCTGTAATAGTGCGTTTAACGCTTCTGAAAAACTGAAATCTTGAGGCAGGGTATAGGCTGCCCATTGGGTCAGGTGTAAATCTTGCAGTGTGAGCTGGGGATTTTGAAGGAGTCTCACACCCATCCAATAAATGCTCTCGAGTGTGCGTAATGAAGTAGTTCCAACGGCGACTCGTGTTTGTTCGTGCTGTTCAAGCAAAGTATTCAACAACTCACGACGGACTTCTATAAATTCGGCGTGCATGTCATGTTCTTCAGCTGTTTTTGACTTAATAGGTTTGAACGTTCCTGCTCCAACGTGCAATGTCAGTGTTGCAGCCTGAATATTTTTCGTGCGTAAGTGCTCAAACAACTCCTCAGTGAGGTGCAATCCTGCTGTTGGCGCGGCTACAGAACCGTCTTCTTTTGCATAAACAGTCTGGTAATTACTTTTGTCACTTTCCTCTGATTCGCGGTTGAGGTAGGGTGGTAGTGGGACTTTTCCAGCGAGGTGTAGTATTTCAGCAAAACAAAGGTTGGAATCTGTCCAGTTGAAGCGAATTTTGAAACCGGAGTCCTGACGCTCAAGTTGAACTGCGTAAAGCGTTTCACGCTGGCCATTTGACTCAAACTGAAGTTCTATAGGTCCTGTTTTCCATTTTTTTACACCACCAATCTGACACATCCACTCTACGCTGCCTTTTTGTTGCATCGCTGTGCTCACGTCAGGATAGTTATCACCATGTTCCAAGCAAAAAACTTCAACTTGACCTCCTGTACTTTTTCGAAAGTGCAACCTCGCCTCAATTACCTTACTGTTGTTGATGATTAATAACGAATCTGTTGGTAAATGGAGAGGAAGATTAAAATACTGGTCACTAAGTAGTTCACCTTTGTCGAATACCAATAATTTACTGTTATGCCTTGGCGTTACAGGATAGCGCGCAATACACGCATCCGGAAGGAAATAATCAAAGTCGTCTATATTCGTTTCGCTCATGTAACAAATTTCGACGTAAAATTAAAAAGAGAATGGGTAATATGATCGTTATGAAACCAGCAACTTACCTTAAAGGTAATTAATTACATATTGAAAAGAAGGGATCATATCAATCTTAAAAATGGAAAAGCACGATTGAAAATACCGCTTCATACCCATACTTATATTCAATTATTTCCGAGAGTATGGAAATAAAGAAACACCAATTATTTCATGTTTTTCTGGATTCTCAGAGGCAAGAGAAGGATGCCCATTACCATTTATATCGTTTTTAAAAGTTGATCAAGCCATTTTCAATTCATATCGAATACATCTGCCAATTTTTCGTTAATTAGTTTAAATTCGGACATTCACTGATATTCGCTTTGTTCTCGGTAATTTCTACTTTTTTTACATAGTAGGCCATTTTTATTCCAAATTCTGTTTCTATTGGCTTTGGTTTTATGGTAAAATCCACCTCAAAATAGTAGTCTTTTACTTTTTTCAATAAGCCTGAGGGAGATTGTCTCGCATTTTCAACCCCATATGCGATAATCGTTTCGTCATCAACTCGAAAATAAACCATTGCCCATGGGTAACCATAATTGAAATAAGGTTTGTCATAATCTTGAGTGTCATCATATAAACCGTCTTGAAATAGTTTACCACTAAAAACTCGTTTTACATATTGGCTAATTATCATAATACTCACTTCGTTTGAAGACTAAAAAAGAGGTGTCATTTGTTGTCTAAGGCCAATATTAGATAGGTAATTTCTCCTTCAACAATAACCTTAATGTAATATCTCGCAATCGTTAACGGAAGACCGAGTGAATCTAGATACTCAAACCTTTCGTTGATCGTTTCTTCAATGAACTTTTTTGATGGCATTCCATCTTTCGAACTAATTGCAAAATGATAATGTGCTTGTCCATCAACCCATGGGATTTTTGTTGACTCTGTTTTTTCTTTGACGTAATTTACGCAGCCGATGTCAAAACCATTGTCAATTTTCATATGATCGCCATAATAATCGTTTACCAACGAATCAACAAGGTCGATTTCTTCTTGATAAAGTGAGTTTACCATCTTATTTGAAAATCCCATTATAGATTCTCTGCTAATGTTATTATCAATAACAATCCCATATCTAACAAGCCCTCCATATTGCGCTGTTGCAGTTGCGCAAAATTCAGTAAATCCACATCTTTTTAAAGACTGATCGTTGAAATGGAGGACCTGTTCAACGTGAATTTTATAAGCAGCAACTAACTTCTTTGCTTCTTCGATTTCATCATTTCCAGTATTGACCATGCCCCCGATTTTTGTTGCGTAGCATTCTGGATATCCTGCTTCCGATTGACTAGTGGCTCTTGTTGCAAAGTTTAGAGTTGTGTCTAATCTCAAACCAAGAAAAGTAATTTCCATTTGACGAATAAGCGCTTTTTCAAATTTCTCAACATCAAAGTTGTTTGTTTGTCCTGCAAACGTGTTGGAGCATGATCCAATAAAAATGGTCAAGCATAAAAACAGTCTTTTCATGATTTAAAAATTTTCGTTAAACATCTATTTCAGTTGTAGTACTGCGAAAGAAAATACATTGTAACAGAAAATAAATATTATTTATGCCAGTGTCACACAATAGTTTCATTTTAATCCTCTCATTCGTCTCTAAATAAACACATCTCTACACCCCTAAAGATTCATTTAAAAGTTAGATTCTCAACTTCAAACGAGCGTCTATTATGTATTATCAAGGGGTATTTTGAATCTTTGAGTTTAGACCGACACTAGTTCTTGCTTTTTCGTTCAAAATAAATACCATTCAATCAACAATCTCTCCTTAGCTTTGCAGAAAATTGTTTCTATGACATTTCGCGATTTAAATTTGAAAAAAAACCTGTGGAATGCCCTGGATGATTTAGGTTATCAAACACCAACAACCATTCAAGCCGCAGGTTTCAACGTGATGATGTCGGGAAAAGATACCGTTGGAATAGCACAGACTGGAACTGGTAAGACATTGGCTTACTTGCTACCGTGCTTGTGCATGTGGAAATTCTCGAAAGATCCTCATCCACAGATTTTGATTATTGTGCCAACTCGGGAATTGGTTGCGCAGGTTGTGAGCGAGGCAGAGAAGCTTTCTATGCACATGAACGTGGCTGTAGGAGGTGTGTACGGTGGCGCGAACATGAACACGCAAGCGAGCATGGTGTTGCAGGGATTGGATATCCTCGTTGGAACACCTGGACGCATTCTTGATTTAGCCAGAAGCGGTTCCTTGCAATTGAAGCACATTAAAAAAGTGGTGATTGACGAGGTGGATGAAACCTTGAGTTTAGGATTTAGACCTCAACTCTTGCAGATTTTTGAATTTTTACCTGCCAAAAGACAACACATGGTCTTTTCGGCTACGCTTTCAGAAGATGTTTCATTGTTTCTTGATGACTATTTGATTACACCAGTTCGCGTTGAAGCTGCACGAGCAGGGTTGCCACTTGACAAAATTGATCAATCGGCGTATCACGTTCCCAATTTCCTTTCGAAAGTGGCTTTGTTGCGCCATCTGATTGATCACGCGGAGGAGAACTCAAAAATATTGGTATTTGTATCTTCTCGCGCCTTGGCAGATCTATTGTTTGAAGCGGTTGAAGCAGACTACGCAGAATTAATCGGGATCATTCACTCAAACAAAGCCCAGAATTTCCGATTTGATACTGTACAGAAATTTCAAAAAGGTGCAATTCGCGTTTTGATTGCAACGGATTTAATTGCACGCGGTATTGATGTGACTGACGTTTCTCATGTGATCAATTTTGACATTCCTGAAAGTCCGGAAAACTACATTCACCGCATCGGACGAACAGGTAGAGCCGATAAAAATGGCATTGCTATTACCTTTGTGGCAGAAAAAGACGTGGCTGCACTTTTGGCCATTTAAGGACTCATGCAACGTGAGCTATCTTTCACTGAAGTAGCTGATGATGTTGTTTTTAAAGAGGAGCTATTGGAATTCGAGAAACCAAAGATTGTCATCCCAGGGAAAACGATTAAACTCCCTTCTCGCGAAAATAGAGGGGCTTCCTTCCATGAAAAAAAGGCGAAAAACAAAAAGGTAAACGTGCGTTACGACCATAAAAAAGCGATGCAAGAGAAGTATGGTAAGCCTAAGAAGAAAAGGAGAAAATAGTCACCCAACCCAAGAAATAGACAGCAGTATTTGTCCAAGCTTAAATTAATTTTAATCTTATCTAAGCGGATTCCTGTTGACATAAAATCACGTAGTTTAGTCAAATCCTACTTTATTGATTTAATCGAATTTAAAAAAATCTTATCTATATTTAAACATGTCAATGCTATGTTTAGTAGATGAACCCTGTCATTTCGTACGTTAATTATTCTTGTTTTCGACATCATGGAAAAGTCAAGCGCCAAAACGAATTCAACCTTTTTTTTTAAGTAGTATTTGTATCGATATGACAATCCATTTATGACGCCAATGGGTGTTGATATTTCTAGAATAATACGTGGGTATTATCTGGTTGGTGATTTTGACAAAATGTTACAGTTTGTCATCTATCCAGAATGCTATGAATCGGAAGAGATTACCCACTTGCTGAGAAAATCTAATTGGGGATATGAAATAAAGGCGAATAATTTAATTTGGCAAAATGACAGTGCTTTCATACTCAATATTAAAACAACAAAACAGCAGACCATAGGAGAGGAACAATATTTTGGTAAAATCGTGAATGATACGGCTAAGCTTATTTTATTCCCGGAAAAGATGGATTTATTTCCTTATTTCGGGGATGAACTTAGTCAAAGTCCATGTGTTTTGAAGGAGAATATCGACAATGTAGAGTTTTACTACAACAAAGCACTTTTTCTTCCCAAATCACAAACATCTCTTGAAAAGATATTTTCTTTTTTGAATAAAAACAGGGACTATGAGGCATGTTTTATTGGACATACAAGTGATGAAGGCGATGCGGCATATAATCTAAAATTAAGTATTGAAAGAGCTAAGGCGATCTATAGTGATTTGGTCAAAAAAGGAATTTCAAAAGACAGACTTACATACGAAGGCAGGGGATTGAGTGAACCATTGTATTCCAATACAACAGAATTAAACAAAGCCAAGAATCGTAGAGTAGAAATCAAACTCACACGAGTAAATTAGTTCGTAAATTAAAGTTCTTACGGATATTCTGAAGAGGATAGCTTAAAAAAAAATACAATAATGCCAGCTATGCTTGATGACAATTTGTCTGTAGATAAATCCATTTTGTTTTCTTCATTTAAACCTTAATTTTGCCAAATTAATCTCTTATCCATGGATTCCAATGAAGCTACCCGTATCAATAAATACCTCAGTGAAGTAGGCTACTGCTCGAGACGGGCTTCGGACAAACTCATCGATGAAGGTCGCGTTCGGATCAATGGCGTTATTCCAGAAAAAGGAACGAAAGTACTTCCAGGTGATGTTGTGAGTGTTGACGGAAAAACAATCAATGAGCCACAGGAGGATTTCATTTACATCGCCTTCAATAAACCCATTGGTATCGTTTGCACTACAGATACCATCCGGGAGAAAGACAACATCATAGACTATATCAACTACCCCGAGCGCATTTTTCCTATTGGAAGACTGGATAAGCCAAGCGAGGGATTGATCTTCCTTACCAATGATGGAGACATCGTTAACAAGATTTTGCGTGCAAGGAATAATCACGAGAAGGAATATGAGGTTACAGTGAACAAGCCCATTACGAAGTCATTTATTCAGAAGATGAGTGGTGGAGTACCAATTTTAGACACGGTAACCCGCAAATGTTTCGTGAAACAAACAGGAACATTCACGTTTACGATCATACTGACCCAAGGATTAAATAGACAGATCCGCCGCATGTGTGAATTTCTAGACTACAGGGTAACTAAATTAAAGCGCGTGCGCATCATGAACATTAAATTGGATGTTCCCGTTGGTAAATGGCGCTACCTGAATCAGGATGAAATTCTTGTGATCAATTCTATGGTTGCGAATAGTACCAAGGAGGTCAATTGATGCCACTAAAGGATTACACTCCTTTATTATCACCGTACTTCATTTTAATCACGAGTAATCCTTTTATTAAGAGTAATTTAGTGAAAAGTGAATTACAAGTCACAAAACCAAAATAAATCATGGCATTTGACGAAAAAATGGAGGTAATCCAACATGTAGAACATTATGTGGAGCAGTTCATTCATGAGAAGATGAAGGAACCCGAAGAATGTTGGCAACCTACTGATTTCTTACCTGATTTTTCAGATCCAGATTTTCAGGATAAAATTCAAATTCTTCAAAAAAGCATTGCGAACGTTCCGGATACAGTTTTGGTTTCACTTGTGGGCAACATGATCACGGAGGAGGCGCTTCCTAGCTATCAAACATTCTTCAATTTATTGAGAGGGATAAACGAGGAGCGAAATGTGTCAAGCTCAGGTGCATGGGCTCGATGGTCGAGATTGTGGACAGCAGAAGAAAATAGACATGGGGACCTTTTGAATAAGTACTTGTATTTGAGTGGGCGGGTAGATATGAAGGTTGTAGAAAAGTCGATTCAGCAATTGATATACAATGGTGTCGATCTTCAAACCGATGGTGATCCGTATCACGGTTTGATATACACCTCATTTCAGGAAAGGGCGACGAAAATTACCCATGTGAATACGGGAAAGCTAGCCTATAAATCTGGAGATTCTGCTCTGGCAAAAATCTGTAACACCATTGCTGGCGAAGAGGCCTTACATGAGAAAGCCTATAAGTTTTTTATGGGTAAAATTTTTGAAGCTGATCCAAATGGGGGATTGGCAGCTTTTGTTGCTATGATGAAAAAGAAAATCATCATGCCAGCAAACCTTATGGATTTTGGCACGGAGAAAAGACAGTATTTAAACTATGTTAACATCACCCAAAAGATAGGTGTTTACACGAGTTTTGATTACGCGGGAATCATTGATCACCTTGTGAAAACATGGAGAATTGATGAGCTGAAAGGATTAAATGACGAAGGAAAGAGAGCTCAAGATTTCTTATCCACACTTTCCGAACGTTATTTTAAACTTGCCGAAAGAATGCAAGAACCAACAGAGCTTGAACTTGTTTGGTTAAATAAATAGCAATGATAAAGTCTCTTCGAGAAATAACAACCAATACGATAAAAGTGATGAAGCAAATTGTCTTTTTACTGTGTCTTGTCCCGAGTGTTTCTTTCGCTCAACCGCTGAAGCAATTCAACGAAGAAAAATCGAAGATCGATCAACGTTTGATGATTGGTTTGGGTAGCTGGGCAACAGCCAATTTTATCGTAAGTGGAATAGGGTGGGCAACAACAACCAAGGGCGAGGCTCACTATTTTCATCAAATGAATGTGATGTGGAATGTTGTGAATCTCGGTCTCGCTATTCCAGGATACATAAAAGCTAAAAATGAAACTACATCTCAAAATTTAACTGAAGCGCTTCAATTGCAACGCAAGACAGAAAACATTTTTTTAATTAACACAGGACTCGATGTTGTTTACATGGGGAGTGGCTTGCTTTTGCGTAATATGGCAGAAAAGAATGTTGACAAACAAACCCAATTCAATGGATACGGAAATAGCCTTTTGATGCAAGGTGGCTTTTTATTCCTCTTCGATTTAACCGCTTATGCGATTCATAAGTGCCATGCTAAAGCAAGAGTACATTTCTGACGGAGTAAATTCGTTTAACCATTCTCCAAATTGGTCAATAGGAAACGATCTAATTCAGATAGCTGTTGTAATAACTACATTCCTTAATGATGTCCTGGTACACTTTTGTTCCTCGGTAATTTGTAGACAACTGCTTGAAATTAGACATGTATCCATCCATCTTCATTTTCTGGAAATATTCGGCAAAGGTAATGTCATAATAGTCATTTTCAGGGAAAACGCCATTCTTGACGGTATATCTATTTTGTTCACAACGTGCCAACATGAAATACACTTCGGCCTGCTGCTCTTTCGTTAATCCACCCAAGGTAATGGCTTGCTTGAAATAGTTCTCAGCCACCTTCATGTTTACAACACCTTGTGGACTATCGAAGTAACGGTAATAGGCGAGGAGCTCCCACTGAAGACCATAATAACTTGAATTGTAATAGGCCAAACCTAAAAGATAGGCATTTGAAGCGGTTAGGGGTTCACTGATCAATTGCTTAATTCGCTCTGCGAAAGCCATCCGAGTTAGCTTTGGTAATGAGGATTCATTGTCACTATGTTGCATGAAATTAGGGTTTTTTACAGAGAATTTGAAAGGAGAACCATGAACATAACATTCCTCCAAATAAGCACTGGGCAAGGATTGATAAATAGCGATAACCTCAGAAATGTTGGAAGGATCACGGAGTAGAATTGTGGCCTTCATTTCTTTTAACATCACCTCGCACTGCTCGAAATCAACAGTTTTACTCGTTTCATGCTCATCGAAGGAATACCTTGTGAAATAGTAGGTTGTTGCGAATTGAGTCAGTTTTGTTTCTGAGGTACGATTTATGTCAGCGAGGAGTTGATCGATGTCCTCTACCTTTGCAATGAAATCATGGGGATGTTCTGCATCGATTGGATTGGAGGTGTTGATTCCTAAATCTGAGTAAAAAGTATTTCCAGAAAATATCAGTTTAAGGAACGTGTTCGTTTCACCATAGCGCTCAGAAATTTTGCTAAAAATGAACTCGTTGATGGTGTTGTATTCGTTTTCTGTAAACATCGACTCAGTTAACATAGGATAACTCGGTTGGTTATCATTGATCGCAAACAGTTTTTCTCCGATGAGATTTTCATCCGCATCACTTAAAAAAGGTTTTGTTTCTATGTAATTGATTATAAAGATAATGTCATACTGCTTTTGAATCTTACCTTCAGATGGACGGAATGTTTTAAGTAGGGTAGAACAGGCAATGTTTTGTCCATCCAAATAGTAGAGGTATGCCAATGACAAGTGCCAGTAAAAATCGTCGCCATCCAACTCCAACATGCGCTCATTCAATTGAATCAATTGTTTGAGGTAGTCAGGAACTTGATTCTTTAAAAGCTTCAATGATTTGATGTTATCACTCAGGTACTCCTCATCTTCTTCTTGATTTCTTGTCAATAGAATTTTCTCCAATTTGTTGATTTCATGCGACATGATCATTCGTGCATATTCATGATTCCCAAGTTCTTGAGTGATTTCAGTTAAATCCTCAAGTGCCAAGCTTTTTGTTCTCATGGCATGAATATAATGAAGGGCCATTTTTTCCTCATTTGTTGTGCACAGGGCTAATGTCCGCTGTAAGTCATAGTCAGATTTCATCTTCATACTCAAATATGAACTACTTCTTTTTTCAGGACAATGAATGTATACCTTGGCGAAATAGTAATTTGCTTCGTAGCCTCTTCCCATTTCAGCCAAAACTCCCGCATAATGTTCCATCGCCCAATAGCTCAGCATTGTTTGACGGGCAGAAAAATTTTGATTGAAAATCTCCGCGAGTTGGTTAAACTGTTTGCTATACCGATAGAGCTTAATGAGCTGAAAAGCAAAGCGTTCTTTCAGCACATCATCGGTATTCACTTTCAATTGGTTAAGTGCAACGGTGATAAGTGGAGTGAAATCGGCAAGTACAATTTTACGTGGTTCTTCTTCCCATGGATCGGGCTCATATGACCGGAGTAATTTTTCCACCTTTAGTGCATAGACAATGAAATCAACAAATTTCTTCTCTTTGTCAGTGCTCTGCAGTGGATGCTGTCGTTTGCTTTTTAAAGAAAGAAGTTCTTTTTCCGGAGAAGAGAAATTAATTTCTGGTCGGTAGATAAATTCAATAAGAACCTCTGTACTGTAGGCATTTTCCAAGTATGCAGACCAGCTTTCAGCATTTTGAATCTGTTGCTTCGTTTCATTGTACAAATCAACGTTGTAATACCAGGCATTGTATTCCTTATTTTTCTTATTGTAATCGAACATGAGGTCCCTGTCGAAGAGCCTTTCATATTCCATGTAAGGACTCCAGGCACACGAAATAGACTGTAGTGCAACGCAAACACTAAGGAATAAGAGCGTTAATCTTTGAGAAAAATTTTGCATCGTATTGGTTTATATTGTCTTGACTTAAATGATAAAAAATAACTTGCTGGAAGCTTAGTTTTGTTTTGGACAGTGCTTCTGAGACCTTCATCAATTCTTCAGGGGAGGATTGTTCAAAGCGAATTAAATCTCCTTTACACAGGTAGGTTCCCTTGATAAAACAGTTTTTATTTACTCGAAAAATGTTGCGTTCAACCCGTTGAATATCGTGTTTTTTCAGATCTATTTCATTGATGTCATTCGCAATTAAACTGAGTTTTCCCAAACGGAATACCAATCCCCACTGGTAAACAGGTAGCGCAAGATCCAGGGTAAGCGGGTACTGAGAATGCTTATTCACGTATTCCTTCAGCACCTTTTCGGAAACGATTGAATTTTCAGTTGTGAAATCGTCAATGTCATCCATGTTATAGCACATCAAAAGTCCTTTTTTTACAGGTGGAATTCCCGTCTTTGTCTGGTATTTCACTTGATGTAAACGCACGGTACAGCAGATGGTTAACTTTGGCACTTGCTTTTGCAACCTTTTGAGGAATTCGAAGTAATTGTCGCGCGAACCTGCCGTCCAATCGCAATCGATTTGAATTTCATGAAACGTCAAGGAGTTTTTCTGGGCAATTCGTTGAATCAACTCAGTCATCTTTTTGGCAAGTGCATCCACATCTCGGTCCCCAATAAAAACAGCATTTTGAATAAAAACACAGGGAATAATTTCTGTGGATGGGGTTTGATTAAATTCAATTTTTGAGATAGGAGCAACTTCGTTGTTGTCGTTAATGACAATGTCGAAAAACTTCACATACATGCGGGTTGAACCACATGTCGAAAGAAATTCCTTTTGTGATTTAGTTAATCGAAATGTCTGTTTCCAGTAATAAAAAGCGACAGGGGGATGTTCATTGGATCCACACGAAGTGAGCAGATGTCCCACGATAACGAGCAAAAGAAGGATTGACGTTTTTCTCACTTTATTTATGTTATTGCTCGGATACTTCAGTGCAGTTCTGTATTCATTCACTTTTTTAACGGAGATAAATAAAAACTTGAACACATCCTATCTACTCATTAAAAATACGGTTAAAGTTAAAGAATAACGCGAATGTTTAGGTGTGGATACGAGTAAATTTTGAACGAATGTAGTATCATCTGTATGGACTTACTATTTTCGTCAACTATTTATATCTAATTTGTAGTAAATGACTGAAAAAGGAAAATTGGTTCCTGCGCAATTGGTATATTATTGTCATTAAGGGTACACTTTATTTAGGGATTTTATCTCTTCTCACCTTTGTGGTTTTACTTGCACTTTATTGGGCTTTCGGTTATGATAAAGTTGTTGGGAATTAAAATAAGTGTAGTGCTTTTTTATTTCTGCTATCATTGGCGCGTTAAAGGGATTAAGATAGTGTTGACTCTTTTTTTCTTCCTAATGATTTGATTATGATATTTATAATGGCAGAAAGTAGTATTTTCAGTTAAAATATTTCTCAGTTCAATAAGTAAAGTTGATTGAATTCATTCAATTATATGGATACTATGGAGGAAATTAAATCACTTTAGCTAAGATAACTATGAAGACTTGGATAGATTTTGCGAAACAATTTCCTCATGAATTTACAATTCAATATCCACCAAGACGAGAGTATTTTCAAGAGTTTTTTAAATCAGAGTTGCCAGAAAAACCATTTGAAAATCATGACAATCTGGCACTTTATCTCCATGTGCCATTCTGTGAGGCAAAGTGTTTTTATTGCAACTTTGCAGTAGATGTTCGTTCATCAAGAAAGCTTTATGATGATTACGTGCATAAATTACTTGAGGAAATTGACACAAATTTCGGTTTACTTGAACGGAAAAACATTCGGGGAATTGACATAGGTGGAGGTACGCCAACGAGACTTCCCATGGACCTACTAGAAAAGCTTTTAAGTTCCTTGCATCCTATTTGGAAAAAAAGCAAAGGAGAATTAATAAGCATTGAAACTACTCCTGGAATTGCTTTTGCAGAACCTGAAAAATTGTTGATGTTAGCCAATAATGGTGTTGGACGAATTAGTATAGGTATTCAGAGTTTTAATTCTGAGCACTTGGAAAATGTAAATCGAATTCGTGAAGTTGAAAAAGCAGATCAAGCCATTATTAACGCACGAAAGGCGGGTTTTACCAATCTTAATATAGATCTCATTTTTGGTTTGCCCAATCAAACCCTTGAATCATGGAATGAAGATCTATTAAGAGTTATCGCCTA
>JAJTDQ010000101.1 GCA_021300505.1 Cryomorphaceae bacterium | reverse complement strand
CAAAATCATTTCTTTCAAACTTTCATTCAGCCAGTAGCAATCCTGTTTTCTTCGGTTTTCATCAAACCAGCCATTGATGCGCGTGGTATTTACATAGGATTCTATAGTTGACCAAACTTTATCGATATTCACATTCTGTACGGCACTGCATATAAACGACGGAGCTATCCAAGCACTTGATTTTGGCGGAAACAAATGCATTGCATTGGCATATTCTCGTGCCGCCATTTCCGCTTTCTTGATGTTCTCACCATCGGCTTTGGTTATGACCAGTGCATCCGCCATTTCCATGATTCCGCGTTTAATCCCTTGAAGCTCATCACCCGCTCCAGAGAGCATCAACAAAAGAAAGAAATCTACCATGGAATGCACCAACGTTTCTGACTGACCAACACCGACTGTTTCGATGAGAATCACATCAAACCCTGCTGCCTCACAAAGGTAAATGGCTTCTCGTGTGCGTCTAGCCACACCGCCAAGTGTTCCACCAGCCGCCGTTGGACGAATGAATACATTGGGGTGAACTGACAAGTGTTGCATTCGGGTTTTGTCTCCAAGGATACTTCCTCCACTTTCTGCACTTGATGGATCAATGGCGAGTACCGCAACTTTCAACCCTTTATCAGCCAATAAGCAGCCAAAAGACTCAATGAAGGTACTCTTTCCTACTCCAGGAACTCCTGTTATACCGATGCGGATGGATTTTTGTCCAACGGTCAAGGCGCGATCCACCAATTCATTGGCTTCATTTCGATCACGGTCGAGCGTACTTTCTAGAACGGTAATTCCAGCACTAAGCGCCTCCTTATCTCCGTCAATAATGCGTGGAAACAAGTGTTCAGCAGAGCGGGAATCCTTCCGTTCTTTGCGTCGCCGCAGCCAATCTTCCAAATGTTGCTCATCCATCGGTAACAAATGTATTTAAAAGTTCGCTGCTTTGGCAACTTTCTTAATTTTGTCGCATGACCAAAATCGGGCTTTTATCGGACACACATGGTTATGTTGACCCAAAGATTTACGACTACTTCAAGGATGTCGATGAGATTTGGCATGCGGGGGATATTGGTGATATTTCAGTGATCGATGAATTGAGAAAATTCAAGCCCCTGCGGGGTGTTTATGGCAATATCGATGATCACATCATCCGTTCTGAGATGCCTGAATTCAATCGATTTAATTGTGAAGACGTGGAGGTGTTAATCACACACATTGGCGGTAAACCGGGTAAATATGCCAAACCTGCGTATGAGGTTTTGGAGGAAAAAGCACCTAAACTATTCATCTGTGGACATTCGCACATTCTACTTGTGAAAATGGACCCGCGCTATAATATGTTGTGGATGAATCCTGGAGCTTGCGGATACAAAGGTTTTCACAGTGTGAAAACTATTTTGCGTTTTAGCATTACCGCCGAACGAATACACGATTTGGAAGCAATTGAATTGGGAAAAAGAGTTTAGATTAAAATTTAACCATGATATTTGCGTTAATGTGCCCAGAAAATAAATGATTGACCGAATGATTACTAGACTTATCCTATTTTCCACTTTTATTTTAAGTGCTATTTCGGCAGCAGGACAAACGGGAGGTACCTATGCATTTCCTTTACTCGACCTTACCTTCAATGCACGATCCGCTGGTCTTGGAAATGAATTCATCTCGATAAAAGACAACGATATCAACCTTGGAATAACGAATCCATCTTTGTTAAACGTCAAGATGCACAACACCATTTCTGTTAACCAAGCACTTCTAGCCGGTGGTGTGAACTACGGGATGTTGGCCTACGGTAGGAATATGTTTGGAGGAGTTGTGAGTACTTCGATGCGCTATGTCAACTATGGAGAATTTCGCTACACGGACGTTACCGGAGCTGATTACGGTAGTTTCCGTCCTTTCGAATGTATCCTTGGCGTTGGGTATGGCAAACAATTGAATCCACGCATTTCTGTCGGTGCGAACTTTAATCTTCTCTATTCACAACTTGAAATTTACAATGCCTTTGGAGCCTCCATCGATTTAGCTGGAACGTATACCAACAAAGCGGAGAATCTATTGGTTACTGCGATCATGAAAAATGTAGGTTACCAGTTTAATGGTTACAACTCGAAGCAACACGATCCTCTTCCAGTTGAGATGCAAATGGCTGCTTCCTATAAATTGGGGCATGCACCATTTCGCTTTTCCTTGCTGGCGCATCACCTCAATCGCTGGGACCTGAGTTACAATGATCCCAATGCCCTTCCGACATTTGACCCACTCACCGGAGATACCATTCCAGTTCCAAGTGCTGGTTTTGGAGAAAAGTTAGCGCGACACCTAACTTATCAAGCAGAAATTCTCATTTCAAAAAGTTTACACCTGCGTGCAGGGTTTGATTACAACCGTCGTCAAGAAATGAAACTCGTGAATAGACCTGGTATCTCTGGGTTTACATTCGGTATGGGACTCTACTTCAAGAAGTTCACCATCGACTACGGATTTTCCTCCTTTTCGTCATCAGGTTCCTTACACATGCTAACGCTTTCAAGTTGCATCGATCGTTGGCGGAAATAAATTCTTCATTGCTGTTATATTCACCATTAAAGTGAGTTTAATCCACTGTTGTCAACTACCCGGAAAGAGTTTCTGTGTTTTCACTTCATTTTTAACCTATGCGATTTACGTATGTCAAACTTATCACCTTTTTGCTTTTTACATGTTTTATACTCAATGTACAAGCCGAAGGGATCAATTTCCAAAAACTAAGCACCGCTCAAGCTTTAACTAAAGCGAAGAAAGAAAATAAAAAAGTCTTTATTGACGTCTATGCTGTATGGTGTGGACCATGTAAATACTTGACCAATTCCGTATTTATTGATGTAGCCCTCGGTGCCTATATGAATGAGCACTTTGTTTGCATTAAAATTGATGGTGAACAAGGTGAAGGAGAAAAAATGATGGAGGAATTTTCCATTGATGCCTTTCCAACCATGCTGTTTTTGGATGCTGACCGAAAACTTCTAAAAAAAATCGTTGGGGCTTATGAAGCTGACGAACTACTTGCCAAAGCCAATGGGGTAATTTCTCCAGAAACCACCAAGTTATATCAACTCAACAAGCGCTACCAACAAGGAGAACGAGATAAAGCGTTTTTAATGGATTTCTTAATCGAGAAATCAAACGAAGGAGAAAACATCGGTTCATTGCTTGAGGAATATATAAAACTATATCCGACATTAAATTTGGAAGACCCAAGTGACTTTCTCATTTTTAAACTTTCGAAAACCGATTTAAACGACCCGTTAGTTCAAGCCTTTCTGAATGAACCTAAAAAATACATGGAGCTCTATGGCGACGAGGTATTTGAGCATGTGAAGACAATTTTTACAACGCTAATTGAGGAGGCAAAGGTGACTAACGATCTTGAAAGGGTAAAGAATGGCCTAGAAATTCTCTATCCTGTCTTTCAGATTGTACTACCAGATGACGAAACAACTAAGGAAGAAATCCTTACATCTGTTGAAGCATATTTCAATCAGTAGAATTCTTTATCATTTTTTAAAGTTTTAATAATATCATTTTCAAGTATTTACATTTTATCAACAATTTTTTTCATAGTTTTTAACAACCTTTTGGTATCCACTTCCGTATTAGAACCAAACAATTAAACTTTAAACTATGAAAAAGTTAGCGGTATTAGTAGGAGCAATTGCATTGACAGGGTCATCATTTGCGCAAAGACCAACAGATTCAAATCCATTCTCATTGGAAGGAGGATTGAGCCTAAACTCAACGACAAACACATTTAATGCACCAATGTTAAAGTTGCGTTATTTCGCCGCTGACAACATTGCGATTCGTCTTGGATTGCAAATGGACAACTCCAAAGAAGTAGAGAATTTCTATGGCTTTGATGCTCAAGGTGATGAAACAGCAGATTCATTGGGGACATTAACAATAAAGGATCGTTTGACATGGATTTCATTGGGTGGTTCATACCATTTCTCACAAATGGATCGACTATCACCTTATGTTGCTTTGGATGTAATGATTGGTTCAGGTTCAACAAAGGTTGATGGCGTAGATACGGATGGTTCAGACTATGTTGCTGGACTTACTACGGCCTCATCCACAAAGCAATCAGGATTAGGATTAAACATCGCAGGTGGCTTTGACTACTACTTTGCTGAAAACGTATTCATTGGCGGTGAAGTAGGATTCATGTTCCTGAGTGCTAAGGACAAAGGTGGAGAAGCGAGTTCAACATTTGGTTCAACTACATTAACTTCTACCACCCTTCCGGCAGGCTCAGCTTCTTCTTTCGGAAACAGCGCTACTGCAGCGATTCGTTTGGGGTGGAGATTCTAAACAATAAAAAATTTTAAAGAGGGGCTTCGGCCCCTTTTTTTGTGTCTAATTTCTTCAGAAATAAAGTGAATACTACTTAACAAATTGATTATGAGTAATGTCATGTTTATTCATAACAACCGTCAACCATTCCTATTGCTTAACGCCCTTATCTTTGCACAAACCACATAACGTTAATCAGTATGAAAAAGATTACATTTTTAGTTGGGGCCCTTGCATTGTCTGGAACAATTTTAGCCCAAAGACCAATTGATTCGAATCCCTTCTCTTTAGAAGGAGGACTGAGTCTAAACAATTTAACCAACACCTTTACTGCACCAATGATCAAGTTCCGCTACTTTGCGACTGACAACTTTGCTGCACGTTTAGGATTCCAACACAACTATTCCCA
The DNA here is from genome assembly GCA_021300505.1 of Cryomorphaceae bacterium. Lineage (GTDB taxonomy): Bacteria > Bacteroidota > Bacteroidia > Flavobacteriales_D > Crocinitomicaceae > M0103. The sequence goes on along the minus strand of JAJTDQ010000101.1, from coordinate 2,164 downwards.
AGATGTATACAACATCTACGGACTGGGATCTAACTTTTACCCCAATGTTGACTCTCTAGGAACTCAAACCTTGCGTTCAGCAACGACTTGGATCAGTCTTGGTGGTTCGTACCATTTCTCGCAAATGGAACGCCTTTCACCTTACATTGCCTTGGATGTGCTCGTTGGGTTTGGTTCTCAGCATGAGGACTGGAAAGATTACTCTCCCAATTCAGGAGCTCCAGGTGATGGTGACTTTGTGCAAGGTTCAAACGCGGAGGTTGTGACCAAAAACAATGGATTTGGACTTGGACTCGCTGCTGGATTTGATTACTATTTCGCAGAAAACGTCTTTATTGGCGCTGAGCTTGGCCTCAGTTTACGGTCAACAGTCGACAAAGGTGGGGAAATGAATTTGAGTGGGACAACCATTCAAATCAATCCTCAAGGGAACTCGATCACATTTGGAAACAGCGCAACAGCTGCAATCCGAATGGGTTGGCGATTCTAGGTCACACCGCCAAAAAAGGAAAGGGTCAACCTCGGTTGGCCCTTTTTTTATGCATTGAATTCCGTACATTCGCAGTATGTCAAACAAAAGAATTACCATTGCTATTGACGGCCATTCCTCTTGCGGAAAAAGCACCATGGCTAAAGCACTTTCTAGAGAGCTAGGCTACGTATTCGTTGATAGTGGCGCAATGTACCGTGGTGTCACACTCTATTGTATGCAACATGGATTCATCGTTGATGGCGAACCAGATGAATTGGCGATTTTAGCAAATTTGGATAACATCAACCTATCTTTTGAATTCAATCCCGTCCGTGGCGCAAGTGACCTACTTTTAAATGGAGAAAATGTCGAAGCACTCATTCGCATGCCCGAAGTGGCCGGAAATGTGTCAAAGATCGCAGCGCTGCCCTTCGTTAGAAAAAAATTGGTCGATGAGCAACGGAAAATGGGAGAAAATGGTGGAATTGTCATGGACGGTCGAGACATCGGATCGATTGTATTCCCAGAGGCTGAACTTAAATTATTTGTCACAGCTCAGCCCGAAATTCGCGCAGAACGACGCCTATTGGAACTTCAACAAAACCATATAGAAACGACCTTCGAAGAAGTACTTCACAACCTAACGGAACGTGATTATTTGGATTCGAACCGTGAAGACAGTCCTTTAATTCAAACGCCTGATGCTATTGTTATTGATACCTCTGACCTCAACAGAGAGGAACAGTTGCATATAGCACTGGAACTGGTTAAATCTCGGTTGAAGTAATCTGTAAAATTGATTTTCAAAACTCAAAACACTTGGAAATATGAACTCTATCGGAACAGCAACAGAAGCACTCATCAACCGAAGTCCTTTTTTGCGTGAAGCGATGGCCGAGGACCTCATCAATATTTCTGCATTGGCAAGAAAATTACAACCCGACATTGAGGAAATGATGGGTAAAAAAGTAAACGAAGGTGCCATTGTCATGGCCATCAAACGCATGACACCGGGACTTTACCAGCGCTTGAATGTGAAAATCACCAATATGATGGGTGATTTAGGTGATTTCCTTGTTCGTAATAATCTTACTGACTTTACTTTTGAAAATTCGGATACGCTGAAAACAGCACAAACGCAACTTTTTGAAACCATTTCCAAAGAGGAGGACTCGTTTTTTGCGCTCTGTCAAGGAGTAACAGAAACAACGTATGTACTGCAAGAGCGCCATTCGAATTTAATGGTAAAGTGTTTCGCAAATGAACGGATGAAAACCCACAACGTGAACCTGTCTTCCGTAACTGTCAAGCTTCCAAACCTTAACAATGAAATTTACGGAGTCTATTATTACCTACTAAAGCACTTGGCTTGGCAAGGAATCAACATTGTTGAAATAGTTTCTACATCAACAGAATTTACCATTGTCGTTCGTCAAGAAGATGTTGAAAGTGCCTTTGGTATTTTAATGCAATTGAAGCGGAAATTGTAATCAATTGTCGTCGATCAAGTCACCAAGTCCATATCGATTGAAGGAAATTGAGCTTGGTGTGCCACGGTAGTAGATATTTCCAGAACCATTTGTCTCAGCCTTCAATTTTACGTGATCCGCATTGATGTGTACGGGACCTTGCGTAGACGAAACGACTGTAATTGAATCTTTTACATTCAACCCGTACGTATTACAAAATCCA
>JAJTDQ010000100.1 GCA_021300505.1 Cryomorphaceae bacterium | reverse complement strand
CACCTCATCGAAAATGACCTTCACCCCATGTTTTTGTGCCAAGGCAGTTAGTTTATCAAGAAAAGAGGCAGCATACATGCGCATACCAGCTGAACCTTGAACAAGTGGCTCAACGATCAAAGCCGCAAATTCATTGGTTGAAAAAAGTTCATCAGCCTTCGATAACAATAGCGCATGGTTGGATGCTACTGGAAAATCCAAAAAATCTACATCAAAGAAAAACTGCTCAAATGGCGAATTGAAATAATCGCGTTGTCCTACCGACATAGCGCCAAAAGTATCTCCGTGATATGCCCCATCTAATGCGAGAACACGATGTCTTGCAGCTCCTTGATTAAACCAAAACTGAAATGCCATTTTCAAGGCAACTTCAACGGATGTGGATCCATCATCGGAGAAAAATACGCGAGAAAGAGGATCAGGCAAAAGTCCTATGATGCGTTCGGACAAATCTACCGCCGCCGGATGTGTGACCCCTGCGAATATCACATGATCTAACGTCTTCAGCTGTGTCGAAATCGCATTGGCTATGTATTCATTGCCATGTCCGTGTATGTTTACCCACCAGGATGAATTGCAATCCAAATACTCACGACCATCTTCAGTGTACAAAAAGAACGGGTGCGATGCGATTGGCCTGTTCATTAACAAATTCAGCATCAACAACATTAGCTATCGGTATGCGCGCAATGAATTTCACCCCTGTTTTTGAAAGAATAATGGACTCAGTGGCCTGATTTTCATCTCCCACGAAAACAATACCAGCAACGGAGATATTTCGAGATTTGAGCGCCTCCATGGTCAGCAATGTATGGTTGATGCTACCCAGATAATGCCGAGACACGACAATGACAGGTAAGTTCCAATAGGAAACCAAATCAGCAAATACCAACCCTTGGTTGTTCAATGGGACCAATAAGCCGCCTGCACCTTCCACCAGGATTGGTCGCTGTGAATGCGGAAGCTGAAAGTCATTTGGTGAAATCGTTAATTGGTCTTGAGCTGCAGCAAAATGTGGTGATGCAGGTACTGTTAAACGATAGCGTTCTGGAAGAATGGTGATGTTGTTGGTGAATACTGCCACCTTCTTAGAGTCACTATTGTCCAAGTCACCAGCCTGAACTGGTTTCCAATAGTCGTACCACAAAGCTTGAGCTACAATCGCACTGACCACTGTTTTACCGACATCAGTGCCGATTCCCGTGATAACAACCCCCTTTCGATTCATTTCTAACTTATGATCGTAACTGAGCGCCCAATTGAGACTCCAATTCTTTACGGATTTTCTCCATTACAGCATCGACCGCCTCATCACGCAAGGTGTTTTCCGTGTCTTGAAACGTAAAGGAAACCGCATAGGATTTTTTACCCTCATCGAGATTTTTCCCTTCATATACATCAAAAAGTCCTACTTCGCGCAGAATTTTTCGGTCGCAAGCCTTGGCTGCACGTTCTATCTCGGCAAAAGTCACCGACTTGTCCAATAGCAATGAAAAATCGCGGCGTGTGGCGAAGGTTTTCGGCAATTCATTGGAACGGATCTTCACGTTTTTCACGTGATCCATCAACACATCCCAATCCAAATCAGCAATAAACACCTCTTGCTTAATTCCGAAGTGTTTCTTCACACTGTTTCCGATCCAACCGATTTGCCCAACTTTACTTTTCAATAAAGTGAGTTCTACTCCTTCCTCTAAAACAGAATTTTTCCATTCGGAATAATTCAAAAATCCCTTCAGTCCAAGACGTGATAAAATGCTTTCAACAATACCCTTCATCGTAAAATAATTCACCATTTCGGTTGTTGAATTCCACGATTCAGCTTGTTTCCTTCCTGTAATAGCCAGCACCAAGCGCTTGCTCTCCACATAACGATCACCGTATTTATGATATGTCGTTCCAAACTCAAAACACTTCCAATCTGGATGTTGTCTATTTTGATTGTGACGAATTCCTTCCAAAATTCCAAAAACCATACATTGACGCATGACGTCCAATTCCTGACTCAAAGGGTTGAGCATTTGAACATTGTTTTCCGTGCGTAGCTCTTCATTCCCCAATGTCGCCACATAGGTTGAGCTCGTCAATGAATTGTTCATTACCTCGAAGAATCCTTTACCAACAAGCATTTCAGCCAACGTAAAACGGTAATGATTCACATCTGGTTTGCGCGATGCACCGATTGACGTATTTAGTTTTTCTGGTAGTGGTACATTGTTGAATCCATAAATACGCAAGACTTCTTCAATGACATCCGCTTCACGTTGAACATCCACACGGTAGGCTGGCACCTTAAGTAGGGCATCGTCACCATTTTCTGATACGACCTTAATATCAAGTGAAGACAAAATTTGTTTTACTCCTTCTTCTGGAATATCGGAACCAATCAATTGATTGCATCGCTTAAAATTGAAATTTATCGATGCTGGCTTTGGTGTTTCAGCATGTAGGTCACACGGTTCCATAGCGATATGTCCACCTGCCACCTCCACAATCAATAAAGCAGCACGCTTCATTGCATACATTGTAAGTTCTGGATCAACACCCCGTTCAAATCGGAAACTTGCATCGGTATTCAACCCATGAAAACGCGCTGTTTTTCGCACAGAAACTGGATTGAAATAGGCAGATTCTAAGAAAACAGATGTTGTATGTTCAGTAATTCCTGAGGTAGTTCCACCAAAAACCCCAGCAATACACAGATAATCATCTCCATTGGTAATCATCAGTTGTTCTTCACCCAAAGTGCGTTCAATTCCGTCAAGCGTAGTGAATTTATCACCAGCATTTGCTGTTTTCACCACGACATTTCCATTCAATGCGGATAAATCGAATGCATGGAGGGGTGTACCCAATTCACGCATGACAAAATTCGTCACGTCAACCACGTTATTGATCGGAGATAATCCCACTGCACGAAGTCTTTTTTGCAACCACGCTGGGGAAGGCTCAATTTTTACGTGATCGATGACTGTTCCGACATAACGTGGACAAAGCGCTGCATCAGCTACAGAAACCGTAATCCTCTTGTCGTTATTCTCTACTTTAAAACTGGAAACATCCGGCCAATTGATCGATGTTGATTTATCGTGATGATAGTTGATGTAAGCCATTAAGTCGCGCGCAACACCGATATGTCCCATGGCATCTGCACGATTTGGTGTAAGACCGATTTCAATTTGAAAATCATCCTCTAACTCAAACACTTGAGCAACAGGAGTTCCAATGGTCAATGCAGGATTCAACACTAAAATCCCGTCGTGGGATTCGCCCAATCCAAGTTCATCTTCCGCGCACAACATTCCATGAGATTCCACACCGCGAATTTTGGACAACTTCATTTTGATTGCCTCACCTGATGAAGGGTAAAGTGTTGTTCCAACAGTGGCAACAGCTACTTTCTGTCCGACAGCTACATTAGGTGCTCCACATACAATTTGTAATGGTTCTCCACCAACAGTTACGGTAGTTACCTTCAAACGATCTGCATCAGGGTGTTTCTCGCAAGAGACAACTTCACCCACGACGACACCTTCCAATCCGCCTTTTACGGACTCAAGTCGTTCAATTCCTTCTACTTCGAGACCAGTCTCCGTTAAAATTTTTCCAATTTCTTCTGGAGAGAGTTCTGTATCAATGTATTGTTTTAACCAATTATAGGAGATTTTCATGCGAATAAAGTATTGCCAAATGCGTCGCAAATTTACGGAATAATTTTCTGACACTATTCCAAAGATTCACTGCATGAGAATTAAGAAAAAACAAAGAAAAATTCACATTCAACAAACCAAAAATGCAGTGAGTTGTTGTTACTTTGCACTTCACTTAAATTGACACTTTCTTTGCAATGAAGAACCACATACTCTTTTCTCTTCTTCTACTCCTCACTTTTTCCAGTTGGGCACAACAAAATCAAACACTAAGCGGCTATATTACCGATGGTACAAGTGGCGAAGCTATGATTGGTGCGAAGGTTTACATACCCTCCATTTCAAAAGGTGCAATTACGAATACTTACGGGTTTTATTCCTTGACGGTACCTGCAGGAACTTATATCGTTGAATTTCGCGCGACAGGCTTGGATACGGAAATTAAAGAGATTAATTTGACCAGCGATGTTAGACTTGATGTTGAATTGGGGACTAACCTTCAAGAACTTCAGGAGGTACAAGTAAATGCAAAGAAAGGTGAGAATGTAAATTCAACTAAAATCGGTCAGATTGAATTGCAAATGGACCAGATCAAAACACTTCCAGCATTTATGGGTGAGGTGGATATCATTAAAACCATTCAGCTCCTGCCAGGTGTATCATCCGTTTCCGAAGGTGGACAAGGATTTTATGTGCGTGGTGGAGGTCCAGATCAGAACTTAGTACTACTTGACGAAGGTGTAGTGTACAACGCGGCACATTTATTCGGATTTTTCTCTGTCTTCAATGCGGATGCTGTTAAAAGTGTGAACTTAATCAAGGGTGGAATGCCTGCAAACTATGGTGGGCGTATGTCATCGGTACTAGAGGTGAACATGAATGAAGGTAACATGAAGAAATTCAAGGTGAAAGGTGGAATTGGTGTGATTTCAAGTCGCCTTACGATTGAAGGACCTCTGAAAAAAGATAAGGGCTCATTTATCATTTCTGGGCGTCGCACCTACATTGATTTGTTCGCGAAAGCATTTATCCCTGATTCTTCGCCCTTCCGAGGTTCTGGATATTATTTCTATGACGTCAATCTTAAACTCAATTACAAGTTGGGGGACAAAGACCGCATCTCCCTTTCTGGCTAATACGGAAAAGATATGTTTACCTACAAGAGCACAGACGACAACTTCAATGTGCAAATGCCTTGGGGAAATGGGATTGCTGCATTGCGTTGGAACCACTTGTTTACGAATAAGTTGTTCATGAATGTGACCGGAACGTTTTCAGATTATATGTTTGCCTTCAAGTCGGCCCAAGATCAATTCAACTTTGAGTTAAGGTCAGGTGTGCGCGATGTCGGTGGAAAAGTTGACTTCTCCTGGTTTCCAAATGCAAGACACCGCATAAAATGGGGAATAGACTACATCTATCATACCTTCACTCCAACAAGCGTCTCCGCCGAATCTGAAGATGTAGTTTTCGACACAGGTGAAATCCAACGTCTCTACAGCCACGAAAACGCGGCGTACTTCATGGATGAATTTGACGTCAATGAAAACTTAAAAATCAATGCTGGTCTGCGTTACAGCACCTATGAGTTTGTTGGACCATTTACGCGATACATCAAAGGAGACATTAGCAAGCCTGACACGACAATAAACTACGCCAGTGGTGATCTCATTAAATTTTACCACGGATTAGAACCACGAATTTCCTTCCGTTGGATGTTACCGGACAAAAGCTCTATTAAAGCAGGATATTCCTACAACTACCAATATGTCCATTTGACGTCTTTGAGTGCCGTTTCATTGCCGACAGACATTTGGTACCCCACAACAGATTTGGCAAAGCCGCAAAATGGATGGCAGGCATCAGCAGGGTACTTCCGCAATTTTCTGGATGACCACTACGAAACAAGTGTTGAGGTGTATTACAAAGGCATGCAAAATTTGATCGAGTTTAAAGAAGGAGCGTTGCCTGGAGATAACATTGCTGATAACACCGACAACTTGCTCGTTTATGGTCAAGGATGGAGCTATGGTGTAGAGTTTTTCATTAAGCGCACCTATGGAAAATTGACCGGATGGATAGGCTATACATGGGCGAAGACCGAGCGAAAATTCCCTGACTTGAACAATGGAAAAGTCTATCCCGCAAAATATGACCGTCGCCACGATCTTTCTGTCGTTGCCAACTACAAGTTGAATGACCGCATTACCTTTGGCGCTTGCTTCATTTTTGCCACAGGAAACACATTGACTTTACCATCATCATGGTATGTCCAAGAACAAAACCTTCTGTTCAATTATGGCGCACGCAATTCAACCCGTATGGCGCCATACCATCGTTTGGATTTATCTGTGACCATTTATGATAAGGCCTACAAAACAAAGCAGGACCCAGAATCTGGTGACAATATTCAAGTGAAAAAGAAATTCCGTAGCAACTGTGCGATATCGATTTACAATGCCTACAACCGTGCGAATCCTTTCTTCTTGTATGTAGACAATGATGGTGACTTTTTGAGCGGAAACTTTAAACTCTCCGTGAAGCAGGTAACCCTCTTCCCAATCATCCCGAGTTTTACCTGGAATTTTGAATTTTAATCCGATGAAAACAGCGCATTCAATTCTCTTTATTGGCATCCTTTCCTTGATTGTTTCCTCATGCACGAAAGAAGTTAAGATTGATATTCCAGGATATGAAGAACAACTTGTCATCGATGGGAATATTGAAACAGGAATGCCACCAATTGTGCTCATTTCGAGATCGAGCGATATATATGCGCCAACAAATCTCGACGCATACTTAAATGGCTTCGTTTCTGGAGCAGTTGTGACAGTGAGCAATGGAACGAAAACCGTTGAATTGACAGAAATTTGCACGGATAACTTACCTCCAGGCTCAGAAGCCATGGCCTCTGCTGTTTTCGGAATTCCTATAGACCAGCTCGCATCTTTCCATATTTGCGCCTATACCTCTTTTGATTCGGATATCTGGGGTGAAGTTGGGAAAACCTATAACCTCACTGTTACTTTCGAAGGGAAAACCTATACCTCAACGACTTCCATACTACAACCAACAGCGTTAGATAGTGTGTATTGGAAAACTGATGATAACTATACAGATCGTGGCTACTCTTGGGCAACACTTTCCGACCCATTAAATCAATACGATGCCTATCGTTGGGAGGCAAAACCAATCAGTGACCCTGTTTTCTACAAACCTTTTCAACCGTTTACAGACGATCAATTTTTCAATGGAAAAACATTCGATTTCTCCTACGAAAATGCCTCTAACTGCAATGGGACTTACGAACCAGCTGAATACCGCTGCTATTACAAGTTAGGAGATACGGTTGTGATCAAGGTGTCAAAACTTCCGAGGGATGTTTTTGAGTTTATGGAAAAGAAGTATACTCAAATTTATTCTTCTGGAAACCCCTTTGCTACACCAATCAACTTACCTACTAACATTGTTGGTGGTGCACTTGGAATCTGGGCGGGATATTCTCCTTGGTACGATACATTGATTTGTCTTCCTTAGGCATCTTTGTGGTGAAAAAACTCCTTATCGTTTTTACAAAAAATGCACAACTTGGAAAGGTAAAAACGCGACTTGCCGCGGCGATTGGTGATGATGAAGCACTACATGCCCACAAACTTTTGGTAGAAAAAACCACCATTCAGTTGTCCTCGATATTGTCTGATAAGGTGGTGTATTATTCCGATCACATCGAAGACGATGATCTCTTTTCGACGAATGGATATCATCAGCATGTACAATTTGGAGAGGACTTGGGACAGCGGATGCAACATGCGTTTTCGGCAGAATTCACGAAAGGCTACACATCCATTGTGATGATTGGAACGGATTGTCCAGATCTGGAAGAGGAGAATATTACCGAGGCGTTCGAACTTTTAAAATCAAATGAGCTCGTTTTAGGCCCGGCGCA
>JAJTDQ010000099.1 GCA_021300505.1 Cryomorphaceae bacterium | reverse complement strand
TCGCACCATCACCTTCAACGATCCAACGCGGACAGGTGGTTTTGGCTCGGGTGGGGGAGCGGGAAGACAAATTCAAACAGAGATTTATTATCCAGCAGCTACAGCAGGGAACAATGTGAATGTCGCGAATGGGGAGTTTCCTGTGATCGTTTTTGGTCATGGATTCGCCATGTCGTGGGATGCTTATCAGAATATTTGGGAACATTACGCCGCTTTAGGATACATTCTAGCATTTGCCCGCACAGAAGGAAGCCTCATTCCCGCACCTAGTCACAATGACTTTGGCTTGGACTTGCGACTAATAGGTGACAAAATGATTGCCGAAAATAGCAATAGCGCCTCGCCGTTTTATCAGAAAATCAATGGAAACATTGCAATCATGGGACATTCCATGGGTGGAGGAGCAACGATCTTGGCAGCGGCAAACAATTCTAATATTAAGGCAATCATCGGATTAGCGCCAGCAGAAACAAATACATCAGCCATTGCAGCGGCCCCGAATGTGAGCGTACCTGCGATGATTTTCTCGGGAAGTTCGGATGGGGTGACACCTCCAGCTGACCATCACATTCCGATTTACAATGGCTTGACTTCAACATGCAAAACCTTTGTTTCTATTGTTGGTGGCGCACATTGCTACTATGCAAACACTAATTTCAATTGTGACTTCGGAGAAGCGACTACCTCAACAGGTATTTCCATTACGCGTACACAACAGCAGGCTAGAACCTTCAGTTTGCTGGACCCATGGTTGGAATATATGTTGAAAGATAGCTGCGATGCGTACACCCAGTTTTCTGACCTTCAAGATGCTTCTCCTTCAACACTCGCCGTACAAACAACATGCGCCTTGAATGTGAGTCCAACAATTTCTATTGCAATTTCAGATTTGGTCACAACAGAGGTTGGAGTGACATATCAATGGTTCCAAAATGGAGCACCAATTCAAGGAGCCACGTCCTCCATTCTGAATTTACCGGGTACTGGAACATTTACTATTCAAGCTTTCTACAGCAATGGCTGTAGTGCAATGAGTGCACCTTATGTTCTTGGTGGTAGCGGATTAACAGATTTAGCCTCTTCCATTTACCGTTTATCGCCAAATCCTACAAGTGGAATTTTATCGATAGAATCAGTAAACAGCATGTCTGTGAACGCCATCGTGCGCAACACAGATGGTCAGGTTGTGAAAACATGTATGACCTCTGATGAAATCAATTTATCCGATTTATCAAATGGCTTGTACATCATTGAAATCAATGGAATACACCACCGAATTATAAAGCGTTAATCGTATCATAGTTATCGGAGATACGGATAAATTATTCCTAAATTGAAGATTTATTCCTAAATTGGGATAAATTTTTTAAAATGGGACGCGCTAAAATATTTGTTGTCGAGGATGATTCGATGTATTCGAAGATTGTCAAGCACAAATTATCTATGGATCCGGAGTTTGAAGTTTCAGTCTTCAACGACGGTACATCCTTCTTAAAGAATATCCACGAGAATCCTTCGGTTGTTACGCTCGATCACTCATTGCCTGATATCTCTGGACTTGAGTTGATTAAAAAGCTTAAAAAGGAAAATCCATCCATTCAAGTCATTGTCCTTTCTGCGCAAGAAGACATCAAGACGGCACTGGAAATGGTTCGTGTTGGTGCGTATGATTACATCATAAAAGATGAGCAAGCCATGGATAAGCTATGGCACCTTGTGCATCAAGCCAATGAAAAAGGCCAGTTGCAGAAGGAAGTCGAATTGCTTACCACCGAGATTTCCGCGAAATATGACTTCCACCAGTACATGAAGGGTTCAAGCGCTCAGATGCAACGCGTGTTTTCACTATTGGAAAAATCGGCAAATGCGAACATTACGGTATCGGTCACCGGTGAAACTGGAACAGGTAAGGAGTTAGCGGCTAAGGCGATACATTTCAATTCCAACCGTATGCGTAAGCCATTTGTAGCGATAAATGTCGCTGCAATTCCAAAGGAGTTGATTGAAAGTGAATTATTTGGTCATGAGAAAGGTGCTTTTACAGGTGCTGATCAGCCGCGAACAGGAAAGTTTGAAGAAGCTCATCGAGGCACCTTGTTTCTGGATGAAATCGGTGAAATGGACTTGAACATGCAAGCGAAATTGCTTCGCGTTTTGCAAGAAAGAGAAGTTTGTCGTTTGGGATCCAACAAAATGATTCCGATTGATGTGCGTATAATCGTCGCTACCCACCGCGATTTAAAGAAAGAAGTACAGAAAGGCAATTTCCGAGAAGATTTATATTACCGCTTAATGGGTATCACTGTTGAATTGCCACCCTTATGTGAGCGTGGATCGGATGTTTCTATTCTCGCAAAGCATTTCGTTGATGAATTCTGTAAGGAAAATAAAATTCCGCGCAAAGAGCTCTCGCATGAGGCTCAAGATAAATTGCTGAAATACCGCTATCCGGGAAACATCCGTGAGCTGAAAGCAATTGCAGAAATTGCGGTGGTGATGAGCGAGGATAAAGTGATTCAAGCAGATGATATACAATTTCAGCAGCGTAACGAAGTCAATGACTTTATTCAAGAGGAGCTGACTTTAGATGAATACAATGCACGCATCATTCGCTGGTATTTGGAGCGCTACAACAACAATGTCCTTCAAGTCGCTGAAAAATTAGATGTTGGAAAATCTACCATTTACCGAATGATTAAAGAAGGAAAAGTGTAAATTCCTCATCGGATTTCAATAATCAACCAAAGCTGAAAGGATGAAAAAGGAGCATGTAGTTCTAGATCAAGGGGATATTGAACGGATTTTTCCGTTTTCCATTCGTTTGAATAGAAACTTGGAAATCGTGAATTATACCTTTTCCATGGAAGAGCTGTTGGGTTCAGTTCGCGGTCAGTCTTTTCTGGATATTTTTCAGGTAGCCAACAAAGAGGCCTTTGGAACAATTGATTTTGAGTCTTTTAAGAATAATTCGTCGCTTCATTTGCAAAGTACGTTGACTGCTTCTCCCGAATTTATTTTGCAGGGACATCTTGTTTATCAGGCAGAAAACGACACATTGATCTATCTCATCTTCAGTGTGGATTCAGTTCCATTGACCGATGCTTCTATTACAAAACAAATTGAGGGAGAGTTGATCGCAGCGAAAGAAAAGGCAGATTCTTCCGTTAAGGCCAAAGAGCTTTTCTTGGCGAACATCAGTCACGAAATTCGCACACCAATGAACGTGATTATTGGTATGGCAGAATTGCTTGATGATGCTGGTATGTCGGAGGAATACAAACGGTACATTGATGCCATTAAATCTTCAGCCGATGGATTGTTGGAGTTGATTAACGACATTCTTGATTTCTCCAAAATTGAAGCGGGACATCTCGTGCTTGAAGAAACTCCGTCGAATTTACATAAGTTGTTCTCGCAAATTGAATTGACATTCAGTGAGCGTGCGCGTCAAAAAGGCTTGTTCTTTATTCAGCAACTCGATAGTCGCATCAATGAATCCTTATTAATCGATACCACGAAGTTGACGCAAGTACTTGTTAATTTAGTCAGTAATGCTGTGAAATTCACAAACAATGGCTTTGTCAAAGTAACGGCGAAGCTCATGGACATGGATGAGGAGGGGCAAACAATTCGTTTTGAGGTACAGGATACAGGAATCGGTATTCAAATAGAAAATATCGACTCGATCTTTAAAACGTTCATTCAAGAAGATTCAACTGTTTCTCGAAAGTTTGGAGGTACAGGACTAGGACTATCAATTTCTCGAAGTATCATTGAACGAATGGATGGTGACATCGAGGTAATCAGTGAAAAAGGTGTAGGTTCAGTTTTCCATTTTACGTTGAAATTTTTGTTTGCGAAACAACTCTCGAAATCGGGTAGTGTTCGAAAAGATGAGGCAACTAAAAAATCACTAAAAAACTGTCGGGTACTTATTGCTGAAGACAATCCGATGAACCAAATGTTGATTTCAGCCATTCTTGACAAAGAGGAAATATTATATGACATCACCTCGAATGGTGAACGCTGTGTTCAGCGCTTGAAAGAGTCGGAATTTGACGTGATTCTTATGGACATTCAGATGCCTATTATGGATGGATTAATGGCGACACAGTTTATTCGAAATGAGTTGAAGTCGAAAATTCCTATTATCGCTTTAACGGCAAATGCATCAAAAGATGACGAAATGATTTACCGCGAAGCAGGGATGAACGACCACTTATCAAAACCATTCCGTCAGGATGCTTTGTTTGAGAAGATTCGGAAGCTCTGTGATTCGAATGGGACTAATGTTCAAATAGAGGATGAAATTGTTATTGAGGAAGATACTGCCCATTATTCTTTGGCGAACATCGAGGAGATTGCAGCTGGTGATCAGGAGTTTGTGGTTTCTATCGTAGAAACGTTCTGTAATAATACGCCAAATTACCTACAGCAAATTTCTGACGGAATAGCTTCAAAGGATTTTGAGCGTATCCGATTCTCTGCGCATCAAATGAAGCCCTCCATTGATATCTTAATGGTGAAGGATGTAAAGGAAACGATCCGTGAAATTGAAGAAATCGCCACTCGAGGAAAAGGGCAAGTCGAGGAACTTGGATTAATCACTGAAAAGTTCCAACATTTGAGTCAAAGTTTGAATAGCGTGATCGCGGACTTGACGGAACGATTTTCGGTGTGATTCTTTGATGCTTTTGGTAGGGCTTATTTGGTTGTTATTTTTTTAAAATGAAGGATGCTAAACAAAATGGTTGTCAATGCAGCAATACAATTTCCGATGCAATTCATGTAGCGGTAATAATCCTCAAAACCGCCTTGTTCTTTGAATAAACTTCCAACGGAAAGGACACAAATGAGACTATTGATCGCCAGTAGTATTTTTCCAAAAGTGGTTTTCGATAGTCTTACTGCCCAAATTAGGGTTAAAAGCAGCCCAAAACCTGATGAATATAAGATCGCCAAATATGCCAGCGATGGTGAAGTGGACCAAATGGATGCACTAAAAAAAAGTGCTGATGCCATCAGAAGTATGGACGAAAAGTACTGTAGTTTTTCCCAAAAAGTTTACATTGATCCTCAATAATTCCGTGAGTAAAGTGTACTATTCAATTCCAAAGGCCCGCTGAAGCACACTGGCTTTACTTGCATTTTCTTCTGCGGTATAAATTTTCTTTAAACTTTGGTCGACAAGTAAAATTGGCGTTCCCATTTCTAAGCAAATATCGATATCATGTGAAGAAAGTACGATGCATTTGTTCTCTTCCGCTGCAATACGCTTTAAGGTCTGCATCAATGTTCTTTTGTTCAGATAGTCGAGAAAGGCGCTTGGCTCATCCAGGAGAATCACAGGCGTTTGTTGTGCCAATGATTTCGCAATGGTCGCCAGTTGTCGTTCGCCGTCACTTAATTGGTCGGTGTAACGTCCCGATAAATGTGAAATTCCTGTCATCTCCAATGCTTGGCGAATTTGCTCCTGATCAACATCACCTAATCTTCCCAAAACTCCTGTATGCGGCGTTCTTCCTAGTGCTACATAGTCGAAGGTGCTTAAAAATGGAATGCCTTTAAATCCTGCTGCGGTAAAGGATAAGGTTTTTGAACGAGTACTGTTTGTGAAGTCATTTGAACGTTGACCATCAATGCGAATTTCCCCTTGGATGGTGTGAATTTCTCCGTTGATACTGCGCAGAAAGGTTGACTTCCCAATGCCATTTTTTCCAATAAGCACATAGACATTACCCGTTTCTAATCGCATGTTGTCGATGTCGAGAAGTGGGGTAGAGTATCCAATCGTTGTGTCTTTAAATTCAATCATTTCATGCGTTTTAAAATGATGAAAATGACAATCGGTGCACCAAGTAACGATGTAAAGACGTTGATTGGCAGAATAACCTTGTTTTCAAGTAGCTGAATGAGTATGTCACCAAAAAGAAGGAAAGAAGCTCCAATCAAGAGGTTGGCGGGCAAAAGAATCCGGTGATTTTGGGTGCGAAAAAGGAGACGTGAAACATTCGGAACGGCTAAACCTACAAAGGCGATGGGTCCACAAAATGCTGTGATTAACCCTGTGAAAAGAGCTGTCACTGCAATAGATGAAATCCGTACAAACTTGATGTTCAGTCCGAGTTGTTGCGCCTCTTGATCTCCAAGAAGCAGTGCGTTCAATGGTTTGATCAGTAGGACTAGAAGAAATAAGGAGGGCAGATAAATGGATAAGAGCAAAGTCAAGTCGGTGAATTGTATGTTTTGCAACGATCCCATGGTCCACATGGTAAAGGATTTCAATTCACCGGCTGCACTTGTCGCCTCTAAAATGCTAATCAAAGATCCTGTGAAGCTTCCTAGCATAAGTCCTACAAGCAATAAGGAGACGGATGAGCGAATGAAGAAGGAGAAGAACAGAATAATTCCACCAAATACCATGGCGCCAATAAAGGCTCCTCCAACAACGCCAATGTTTGATTGAAGCAAAGGAATGCCTGTCATGGTACAAAGTGCCACAAACAGAGCCCAATCATCAGAAAGGTCAAGCCAGAAAAGAGGACAAAACTCTTCGTCATTAATGAAGCTGTTTGTAATAATGCATACGGCCTTTTAGGTCCAATTCGGGGTGAAAGATACGGATGAAATCAAAAAGAATTTTGTCTGGTTCAACAATACTCATTTCCCAGAACCGGTTCATACCGTGCGAATAACAGAATACTTTTTTATTTTTTACAGCGGATAAATAACGATAGCGCTGATCTCTTTGCACTAAATCCTTGAGTGATGTTACTCCTGGATCGATCCAAAATTCGGAGTTTTTTTCACTGGAGATCACTTCTTGAAGGGAGCGCTCTATACTTCCGGTACCTTTCGATTTTTTACCTGAATAATCAGCGCCAGCGTCGTGCAAGAGAATTCCACCGAAACTTTCTCCAGCTGGAGCAAACCATACGTCACCGATGAGGTTGCCACTAAAAACTCGCGGACGAGCTTTGGCTTTCTTGGCGCTTTGACATAAGTCTA
>JAJTDQ010000098.1 GCA_021300505.1 Cryomorphaceae bacterium | reverse complement strand
TGGTTGTGTTCTCGTGGATCCATCCTAATTTATCGACAATCGGCACTACCATTCAGTCGTTTCCTTTTTCAGTTAGTTGGGTGTCTAACGCGAGAGATTTGCTTTTCACGCTCGAAAATCAGCCTGAATTAGTAGATAAATTATCCGCAACGTTGATTTATGATGACTCTGTTTTTACGTTGAAAAATGAACATCTCCATGGGATTAACACTTGTGTAGGAACGACGCGTGTGGAAGAGGCAATACGTATGTTGAGGGTAACGGCCGAAGCGCAGTCGATTGTTTTGTTTACCGCTTCAGGCGAAAATGCCGAAGAAGCAAAAAGTGAGTTTGAACACATCTTGAACGTGTTGCAAGGCAAATGAGGAAATACCTACAATACCTAAAAGGCGACCGCGTAATTTGGATTATTACGCTGCTGATGCTCTCCTTCTCATTGGTGAGCGTTTATAGCTTTGTGCCTATTCTTGTGAAAATTGAAGGAGGTACACCTTTTAAATATTTGTTCAAACATTGCCTCTATGTGGTAATCGGATTTATCATCATGTATTGGATCCATAGACGAGACCCAAAGTACATTGCGCAGCTCTCGAAGTTTGCCTTTTATCTGGCTGTTGCACTCATGATTTTTACCTTGCTTTTCCCAACTAAAGTAAACGGTGCAGGACGATGGATTAAAATACCTTTTGTTGGGTTGACTTTCCAGTCTTCCGACTTCGCGAAGTTGGCATTGTTGATTTATCTTTCTCGAATGCTAGTGAAAAAGAAGGATCTCCTTCATCAATGGCGCGGAGGATTTTGGCCAGTCTTGTGGCCGGTGATTTTTATTTGTGGATTGATTTTGAAAGATAACTTTTCAACGGCGGCTATAGTTTTTGCGATTTCTATGACGGTAATGTTTATAGGTAAAGTGCCTTTTTTGAAGTTGCTAACTGTAGTCGGTGCCTTTATAGGAGCTGGATTTTTAATAGTCATGCTTCATCTTGCAGCGCCAGACTTAGGCATTCTCCCCCGTTTTGACACTTGGAAAAATAGGATGTTGAACAAGATGGAAAATGATACGGATGTTTTGGCAAATGCACAGTCATTAAATGCGGAACTTGCGATATACCACGGAAGTATTTTTGGTCAAGGGGTTGGTGATGGCAAACTAAAGGAATACCTACCTGAAGCGTATGCCGATTTTTATTACGCCAGTTTTGTGGAGGAGTTCGGATCAATATCGGCCATTTTTCTGGTCTTACTCTACTTGATTTTATTGTACCGAATTATACGAATAGCCTTGAAATCAGATAGGCTCTTTGAGACATACGCGTGCCTTGGAATAGGCATTCTATTGCTTACCCAAGCCTCTGTAAACATGCTCGTATGTACAGGGATTTTTCCCGTAACAGGTCAAAACATGCCTTTACTTGCAATGGGGGGGTCGGCGCTGATTATGACCTGTGTGGCCATCGGAATTGTGCAAAGTATCGCTAGCCGATTGGATATGCAATCTGAAAACGAAGTAGTTACTGAAAATGACCTTGTAGTGGCATGAGTGTGAATAGAGTAGTGATCTCAGGAGGAGGCACGGGCGGACATATTTTTCCAGCCGTAGCCATTGCAGATGAAATTAAACGTAGAAATCCCAATGCAGAAATTCTCTTTGTTGGAGCCTTGGGAAAAATGGAAATGGAAAAGGTCCCAGCTGCAGGATATAAAATTGTTGGATTGTCGATTGCAGGATTTCAACGGAAATTGACCTTTTCTAATTTTTTGTTGCCTTTTAAAATAATTGGCAGCCTACTGAAAGCGAGAAAATTACTCAAAGATTTTAAACCCGAAGTGGTTATTGGAGTTGGCGGTTATGCGAGTGGTCCAACATTAAAAGCGGCAACTTATCTGAAGATCCCGACGCTCATTCAAGAACAAAATGGCTTTCCTGGAAAGACGAATAAATTATTGGCAAAATCTGTTCATTCCATTTGCACAGCCTATGATGGACTCGAACGGTTTTTTCCAAAAGAAAAAATCCTCTTGACAGGAAATCCTGTTCGTAAGGAAATGGTCGATATCGCAAACAAACGCGATGAGGCCTGCGCGTTTTATCACATGGACTCGACGAAACCCATTGTGCTCATCATCGGTGGCAGTCTTGGTGCGAAAACATTGAATCGTTCAGTTGTGAATGCCTACGAAGCATTGATAAAATCAGATGTTCAAGTCCTCTGGCAATCGGGTAAATTGTATTACTCAGAATTGAAAGCAGAACTCGCAGAACAAGATGCAGAAAATATTCACCTCGTTGAATTTATAGAACGTATGGACTTTGCCTATGCTATGGCTGACCTAATCGTTTCCCGTGCTGGAGCCATTTCAGTTTCTGAATTGTGTATCATCGGGAAACCTGTGATTCTTGTTCCATCACCCAACGTTGCGGAAGACCATCAAACGAAAAATGCAATGGCACTTGTTGAGAAAAATGCTGCGATTTTGATTAAGGATGTCGACGCTCCTTCTCAGTTGATAAACGATACACTTCATCTTTTGAAGGATAAAGCGAAATGTGAGTCCTTGTCGACGGCAATTTATGCTCTTGGGAAGCCAAATGCAACAAGTGACATCGTTGATGAAGTTGAACGCATAATAAAATAGAAATGAATCAGTTGTCAGACATATCCATCCAAACTTTCAGACGTGCCTATTTTATAGGTATCGGAGGAATTGGTATGTCTGCCCTCGCGCGCTATTTCAATCGTCAAGGATGGAAGGTTGCAGGATATGACAAAACACCTTCTGAACTGACTTCATCACTAGAACAGGAAGGGATTGTGGTGCATTTTACCGATTTGGGAGAGGATATTCCAACAGCATTCAAAGCGAAGGAAGATACTTTAGTAGTCTATACCCCTGCAATTCCTAATCTTAGATGCTTCAGAACTCAAATGTTCTGCTTTTCTTGGGGGCATTGCGTCGAATTTTGACTCCAATTTGGTACTGAGCACGACGAGTAAATTTACTGTTGTGGAGGCAGATGAATTTGACCGTTCGTTTCTTGCTTTAAGTCCGTTCGCATCCATTATAACTTCGGTTGATCCTGACCATTTGGACATTTATGGTGATGCAGATTACTTTAAAGAGGGTTTTCAACGTTATGCAGATTTGATTCATTCCGATGGTTTTCTGGTCATGAAAGAAGGACTTCCCTTGAAATCGAAGGTGAGAACGATTACCTATGCGGTTGGTTCAGAAACGGCAGACATCTCGGTGGAAGAAATGCGATTTGATCATGGTTTTTTCGTCTTTGATGTGCGTGTTGGTACTGATTATTGGCTTGGACTTCAATTGGGGATCCCCGGTATTCACAATGCTGAAAATGCTGCTGCATGTATCGCGATGTGTTTGGAATTGGGCTTAGACGAAGGCATTATTCGCGAATCCATCAAGACATTTAAAGGCGTGAAAAGACGTTTTGAATACCATGTACGAAATGAGCATGTGGTTTACATTGACGACTATGCGCATCATCCTACGGAAATACATTCGTTTCTAAGTTCAGTAAGGTTGATGTATCCTGACAAACATATTGTAGGTGCATTTCAGCCACACCCATCTGCCTCCACAACAGTAAATTTACTCGTCGTGCTCAGTACCAAATTGGAGTCAAAATTCGACGCAATGCCCCCAAGAAAAGCAGAACATTTGAGTTCTGAAGCATCTAAGAAACAACTGCTTACTGCTCAAGAAGCCTTAGCCTATTTGAGTAATCAAAAGGACTGCGTTATTCTAACTATTGGAGCAGGCGATATTGATCGAATCGTTGAACCATTAACAAAGGCACTGTCATGAGAATTTGGATAAAACGAATCGTTTGGGTTTTGTTTTTTGTTGGCGTACTCGTACTGATGTTCCGATCGTGCGATATGCATGAAAAGCGCGTCATGGAAAAGCCCAAAATCATTATCCACGTCAAAGGCGAAGATGCCTTTTTGACGGAAGATGAATTGTACGACCGATTGAAACGCAAGGGGTATATTTTTGAAGGTCAAACCCATAAGACACTGAATATTACAACAAGTATCACGAATCTTTTTACATGGATGAAGATGGAATTGTGGTGCGCACATCGGGTTTACACACGGCTAGAGTCGTTGTTGTAACAGGTTTAATCCCAGATAGAATAAGCTCCATTCCAGTTAAAGAAATTATTAACAACGATTCCTTGAAAAGTATTCGAAAGCTCGATGATGTGTATCGAATTTCGAATTATGTTTGCAATGATCCCGAATTGCAGGCGCTTATTGGACAAATTCACTTGAAAAAGAATGGTGATTTCGTGCTAATACCGCTAGTGGGAGATCATCTCATTGTATTTGGAACTGCGTTTTCAGACAGGGAAGTGAGGGAAAAGTTTGAGAAATTAAAGATTTTTTATACCAAAGGATTGCCATACGAAGGCTGGGACAAATACTCGGAGATCAGCTTGAAGTACGGTGGTCAAATTGTTGGAAAAATCAAAGAGGGATACAAGGACGATAACAAAGAAAACGAATAAAGAATATGTCAAAGGTTATTGTAGGATTGGATATTGGAACGACGAAAATCGCATGTTTCGTAGGGAAGAGGAATGAGCATGGCAAAATTGAGATTTTGTCAATGGGGAAGAGTGAATCCTTAGGGGTTACGCGTGGTATTGTTGCAAATATTGACAAGACGATTCAATCTATTCAAGCTGCCGTTAAAGAAACGCAGGGCCGTGTGGATGGTTCGTTGGTGATTCGATCAGTGAATGTTGGTATTGCAGGTCAGCACATCAAAAGTTTGCAGCACCGTGGTATTCACACACGCCAGCAAATTGACATGGAGATTTCCCAAAAGGATGTGGACGTATTGATTGAAGACATGTACAAATTGGTAATGCAGCCGGGTGAAGAAATCATTACTGTATTGCCACAAGAATACATTGTAGATAACGAACAAGGAATCAAGGATCCTATCGGAATGGCCGGACGTCGCCTTGAAGCGAATTTCCATATCATTACAGGACATGTTGGTGCTGTGTTGAACATCAATAAGTGTGTAGAACGCTCTGGTTTGGAGGTAAAAGAAATTATCCTTGAACCTATCGCGTCTGCTGATGCTGTGCTTTCTGAAGAAGAAAAGGAGGCAGGGGTAGTGCTTGTTGATATCGGCGGCGGAACAACAGATGTTGCCATTTTTCATGAAGGCATTATTCGTCATACAGCCGTCATTCCTTTCGGAGGAAATGTGATCACAGATGATATCAAGGAGGGGTGCACCATCATGCGAAGACATGCAGAAACTTTAAAGGTGAAATTTGGTTCAGCCTTGTCCTCCGAAAGTCATGAAAACGAGGTCGTTTGCATCCCAGGTTTGAAAGGAAGAGATCCAAAGGAGATTACAGTGAAGAATTTGGCGAGCATCATTCAAGCGCGCATGGAGGAAATCATTGAAATGGTGCAAATCGAAATTGTGAATAGCGGATATTCTAAGAAATTAATCGCTGGCATCGTTGTAACAGGCGGTGGTTCACAGTTGAAGCACATTACTCAGTTGTTTGAATACTTGACGGGCATGGACACGCGTGTGGGATACCCTACTGAGCATTTGGCAAACTCGAATCATATTGAAAATTTGACTAGCCCAATGTTCGCAACGGGAATTGGACTTGTATTGAAAGGATTCGAGAAGTTGGATGCTCAAACGGAGCAGCCAGATGTCGCTAATCCGGGACATGTAAAAGGACATTCAACAAAAACTCGAGGATCTTTCTTCGACGAGTTGATTAAGAGAGGGCAACAGTTTTTCTCAGATAACGAAGATTAATAACAACACAATAAAGAAATTATGGAATTCGATTTACCAAAAGAGACAAGTTCAATCATAAAGGTGATTGGTGTAGGAGGTGGCGGAAGCAACGCGGTAAACCACATGTATAACCAAGGAATCATTGGTGTAGATTTTATCGTTTGTAATACAGACCGTCAGGCATTGGACATCTCTCCGGTTCCATTGAAAATTCAACTCGGACCTTCTTTGACTGAAGGTCGTGGAGCAGGTTCTTTGCCAGAAATTGGTAAAAATGCTGCGATTGAGAACATCGATGAAATCCGTGAATTGCTCGGCAAGAACACGAAGATGGTATTCATCACAGCTGGAATGGGCGGTGGTACGGGTACTGGTGCTGCTCCTGTGATTGCTGAGGTGGCAAGAGAAATGAATATCCTAACAGTTGGAATCGTTACTGTTCCTTTCAACTTTGAAGGAAGAAAACGTCGCCAGCAGGCTGAAGAAGGATTGGAAAGAATCCGTCAAAATGTGGATACGTTGCTTGTAATCAACAACGAGCGTCTTCGTGAAATCACAGGTAACTTGACGATTTCGAATGCGTTCTCACAAGCTGATGATATTCTTACTGTTGCAGCGAAAGGAATTGCAGAAGTGATCTCTGTTACTGGGTCTATGAACGTAGACTTCAACGATGTAAATACGGTCATGCGTAACAGCGGACGTGCCATTATGGGAAGTGCAGCAGCAGAAGGTGATAACCGCGCGGTGAATGCTGTACAACAAGCTTTGGCTTCTCCTTTGTTGAATGATAACGATATCAGTGGTGCTCAATATGTTTTGTTGAATATCACTTATGGTAACAAAGAAGTCTTGATGGATGAAATCACTGAAATCACAGACTACATCCAAGACGAGGCAGGTTCTACAGCTGATGTTATTTGGGGACATGGATACGATCCAACTCTGGGAGATAAGTTAAGCGTAACATTGATTGCTACAGGATTTAAATCAAATCACCCAATTTCGGGTTTTGAGAAAGCTCCAGAAAGAACAGTAGTTACACTCGACCTGGAGCAAAAAAATGAAATCAAAGAACAATTGTCTTCACCGACGCAATCTACTCCCTTTATCAATGCGGTAGAAGTGAAAGCGCCAATCGAAGAACCTTTCATGAAGTCTGAATCGAAACAAGAACCGGTTCAAGAGGAAGTTGTTTCTTTTGTAGCTCCAAGTGTTGAGATTCCAATGGCTAAAGTCGAAGAGACTCCAGTTGAAAAACAAGAGCCCTTGGAGATGAGCTGGGAAATTCAGCAGGTCAGCAATGAAGTGCCAAGTCAACCTGAACCGAAAAAAGAGGGGTTAATCGTACACCATTTGGAGGATGATAGTCAAGAAAAATTAGCAATCGAAAGCCAAGCATCACGAAGTGTTCTTTCACCTGAGGAACAACAAAGGAAAACGCAGGAGCGTATGTCACGCATCCATGACCTAACCATGAAATTGAAAAAGTCTGAAGGCATCGCTGAATTCGAAAACGAGCCTGCATATGTGCGTCGTAACATTCAGTTGGACAACTCAAAGCCAAGCACTGAGGAGTCTTTTAGCCGCTTCGGATTGGCTGAGGAGGACAACAAAGGAGTGTTGAGAAACAACAATTTCTTACATGATAATGTTGACTGATGAGCTTTACAGAACGCATAAATAGTGATATAAAATCCGCAATGCTAGCGAAGGAAAAAGAACGTCTTGCTGCTTTGCGTGATATTAAATCGAAGCTTTTGTTGGAGGCAACATCAGGTTCAGGCGAAGCTTCTGAGGAAGTGGCCTTGAAAATCTGTATGAAGTTGCACAAACAACGCATGGAGACCTACGATTTGTACATCGCTCAAGGTCGTCAAGATTTGGCAGATGACGAATTGTTTCAGGCAAAAGTGATTGAAGAATACCTTCCGAAGATGTTATCAGAGGATGAGGTGCGTGCAGAGGTGGCGGCAGCAATTGCGCAAACGGGTGCGTCAGGGCCACAAGAAATGGGTAAGGTTATGGGAGTTTTAACTGGTAAATTGGCAGGTAAAGCAGATGGTAAATTAATCGCCACACTTGTGAAAGAAGCACTTTCTTAAATTGAATAAATAGAAATTGATAGAGCGTGTTTCATGAAAATGGGACACGCTTGTTTTTTGTAAATCGATGATACTTTTCTAAAATGAAGTTCACAGAGTTAAAAGAAGAATTGGCACAGACCATACGCGCATTAAACATCAAAGGATGGTCTCCAGCGACATCTACGAATTATTCTTTCCGCGATGATGAAGGTCAAATATGGGTGTCGCGATCGGGAGTGGATAAATCGAATTTCTTGGCGTCGGACTTTATCACTATCGATCAAGACGGCAATGCCAATGGAGAATTTGTAGGGGTGAAACCTTCCGCAGAAACCTTGATTCATTGTATCATCTATGCGCTCTTCCCTCAAACGAAAGTAATCTTACACAGCCATGGTGTTTATCCCATTGTGGCAACAGCGAATTCCCAATCCACCATTGTATTCGAGGGGTATGAAGTTCAAAAAGGCTTCGCAGGACAAACAACCCATGACGCAAAGGTTGAAATACCTGTTTTTGACAACACGCAAGACATGACAGACTTCGCAGAGACTTTACGTCAAAATGCTTCGCGCTTCAGTTGTCATTCATTCATCATGCGCAAGCACGGAACCTATGCTTGGGGAACAAGTCTTTTCGAGGCAAAACGCCACTTAGAGACTTTGGATTACCTTTGTCAGTGTGAGGCCTTGTTGAATAGATTTTAAGATTTTAGGACAAGAGACAAAGGACAAAAGATGAAACTCACTCCTGAGTAATGAATCGTTTCCCCGCTAGAGTGCTTGTCCCGCGAGGATCGATGCGGGAGGGATTAAGGGGGAGGAGATTCAGTTTATAAATCCAATTAGTAACTCGTAATTAGTAACTCGTGGCTTCGAGTATGCTTCGCACCTCAGCCACCAAATTCATAAATAGTAATTAAAAGAAACATGGCAATTCTAAGCATTCCCGAAAAGAACATTGAACTTCGTAACCCAAGTGAGATAAAGGCGTTTTTTGAAGAAAGAAACCTGCTTTTTGATCAATGGAGTTGCGATGTGATTTTTGATGACCGCGCGACACAGGAAGAAATTTTATCAGCCTATGACAAGGACCTTAAACCTTTTATGGATAACGGAGGATATTTAACTGCTGATGTTATCTCCATCAATGCGTTAACGGAAAACTACGACGCGATCCGAATTAAATTCTTGGCTGAACATACGCATTCCGAAGATGAGATTCGCTTCTTCGTCGATGGTCAGGGTTTGTTCTGGTTTAACCTAGAGAATGAACCTGTGTTTAATCTCTTGTGCCAACGCGGGGACTTAATCTCTGTGCCTGCAGGAACGAAACACTGGTTCGATGCAGGTGAATCCGATCCGTTTGTGAAAGCCATACGTATCTTCATTCATATGAGTGGTTGGGTGCCAGAATACACACAATCAGGATTGGAAAAGAAATTCTCGGATTTTAATGTCCCGCAATAAATAGAGATATTCTCCCAAATTAAGGATTTGATGCTAAAGCAATTTGGTGACTACGTCAATTTGATGCCTTAGGCAATTCGGCAGATCCATACGAGGGTAGCAATCATTGCACATTTGCGCAGCAATCAAATTCCCTTGGGAACAAATTCGCGCAGCGGTATTTCATTAAACTAAAGCTTCTAACTACATTTACAGAATGAAATTTGAAGGTGTTAAGTATGTACTGACCGACATTGAAGGCACAACGACTTCAGTGAAGTTTGTGTACGATCAACTGTTTCCGTATTTCCGGTCACACATCGGAGATTTAAAGTCGATGATCCAACAGCCAAATGTTCAGGAGGCGTTTCGTCAAACGGTGAAATTGAGTTTAGACTTGGAAAGCCGTAAGATTCATTCTGTCGATGAAATCATCAATACGCTTTACCGTTGGTCAGAAGAAGATCGAAAAATTACACCGCTCAAATCAGTACAAGGAATTCTTTGGGAAGATGGGTACAAAAAAGGTGAGCTGAAAGGTCATGTATACGCCGACGTATTGCCTGCCTTGGAAAACTGGAAATCACACAGCATTCAAATGGGTGTATTCTCTTCGGGCTCTATTGCTGCACAAAAGTTGATTTTTGGATACAGTGAATTGGGAGATCTGACAACTTTTTTCTCTCATTATTTTGACACCACAACGGGTGGTAAAAAAGATGCTGAAACCTATCCAAAAATTGCGGATGCTATCGGGCTTCAACCTTCTGAAATCATCTTTCTTTCCGATATCACCGATGAATTGATTTCTGCTGATGTAGCTGGATTCCAAACGGTTCAATTGGTTCGACCAGGGACTGAAGCCAATTGGAAAAATACTGTGAAGGATTTCTCTGAAATAGAATTGACATAATTACCATTGCAAAACAGAACAAGACAAATGACAAAATTCCGCACCATTTGGGCCACTGAAGATGGATATGTTGAAGTAATCGATCAACGCAAGTTACCACATGAATTCGTCACCGTGCGTCTCGAGACGTATGACGATGCCGAGGAGGCCATCAAGGAAATGACGGTTCGTGGTGCCCCCCTTATTGGAGCAACTGCCGCTTATGGGATCTATCTCGCTGTTCGAGAAATGATCGAAGATGAACTGGATGGTTCCTTCTTGGATGAGGCCTTTACTGCTTTGCGTGCTTCTCGACCAACAGCTGTCAACCTGTTTTGGGCGCTGGATAAAATGCGTGTGGCTTTAGACAATTGTGAAGGTGACTTCATGAAAACCGCGTGGGAGGCAGCTGCTCAAATTGTTGAAGAAGATGTTGAAACGTGTCGAATGATAGGTGTTCATGGACTTCCATTGATTGAGGCGATTGCGGCGCGAAAGGAAGGCGACGTAGTCAATATCTTGACACATTGTAACGCTGGGATGCTAGGTTGTGTGGAATGGGGAACAATCACATCGCCCATCTATCAAGCGATTCAAAAGGGAATAAAAGTACATGTCTGGGTGGATGAAACACGTCCAAGAAATCAAGGTTCGAACTTGACGGCCTATGAATTAACGCGTCATGGAGTTCCGCATACACTCATTGTTGACAATGCGGGCGGACACTTGATGCAGCACGGTATGGTGGATATGGTCATAGTAGGAACAGATCGCACCACTCGACAGGGTGATGTTGCCAATAAAATTGGAACCTACTTGAAAGCACTTGCTGCGCACGACAACAACATTCCTTTCTATG
>JAJTDQ010000097.1 GCA_021300505.1 Cryomorphaceae bacterium | reverse complement strand
CCTGCTGAAAGACAGATCAAGTAGATCACAACTGAAACCATAATTCCAGCAATTGCGATAATAGTTTTCTTGGTATCTGTCACAATTTGCAGAAGGAAGAAAACAACAACAATTCCCAACAAAGCAAGCATCAGAATGATTGTATACCAGATCGCATAGGACATCTGTGGTCCTTCACGATATGCCTCCACCACCTCAGTTCCTTCTGAGACATTCGGCGCGAAGAATAGGAGTACGCTAAGTACAACACCTATACCTCCAAGGCCAAACTTAATGATGGACATTAATAAATTTATCTTTTTAGCACTCATGTCTAAAATATTTTAATGAACTAATTCAGCGAATTAAGCTACTGCTTTGTTTTTCAAAAGCATGTCAATCAACGAAATTGAAGCATCTTCCATTTCGTTAACAAGACCATCGATTTTTGACAAGATGTAGTTGTAGAATACCTGCAACACCATCGCTGAGATAAGACCGAATACAGTTGTCAAAAGGGCTACCTTGATACCATCCGCAACTGTCGTTGGTGACACCTGACCATCCTTAACGATTTTGTCGAAGGCCTGGATCATACCGATTACCGTTCCAAGGAACCCGAGCATTGGAGAAAGTGCAATGAACAAAGAGATCCAAGAAAGACCTTTCTCAAGCAATCCCATTTGAACACCACCATAAGATACAACTGATTTCTCAACCATATCAATTCCTTCACCTGCGCGATCAAGACCTTGATAGAAGATAGATGCAATTGGTCCACGTGTATTACGGCAAACTTCTTTCGCAGCCTCAACACCTCCAGATTTCAAAGCAGCTTCAACTTGACCCAAAAATTTGTTTGTGTTAATTGTTGCAAGGTTCAAATAAACAACGCGCTCGATAGCCAAAGCCATCCCAATGATCATACAAATCAATACCGGCGTCATCCAGAGTGGATCACCCTCGATGAATTTTTGCTTCATTGTTTGAACGAAGTCAAGTTGCGGCTCCTCATCAGCCGTTGCTTTGGAGTCCGTGCCTCCTTCTTTTGCCGCGTCCGTTACTTCGGTTTGTGCAGGCGTAGTTTCAACATTTGTCGAATCAGCAGAAGAAACATTGGCAAAACCAAAGGTCATAACAGCTGCGATTGCGAAAGAACTAATTACTTTTTTCATGTTCTCAAAAATTAATTTAATCGTATTCAGGTTTAAATGTAGCCAAAAATAGTAAAAATCATGCACGCAACAAGTACATGCGAAGTTTCCGTGTTATTTCACCGGAAAACTTCATATTAACATAACATAAACAAATTGTTTTCCCCGTTGGCTCAACGCTTTGCTTACCTTATATTCAAATACACTTTATTTAAAGTGTTTTCAATTTTTTCATCTTTCGTCTAAGATGAACAGCTCTCTAGCTAGCACGCTGTTGCGGAGAAAATCAATTTAATGATTTGCCTCCGGCTGGCACTTTGTTGCGGAGAGGGCGGGATTACCTTGACTTTCGTCGGCGGTGGTCTCCGCTACGCTACGGCACGAACCCTGCGGCTTCTCATCCCTTTTCTCCTTCACGTTGTTGCGGAGAGGGCGGGATTCGAACCCGCGATACACTTTTGGCGTATACACACTTTCCAGGCGTGCTCCTTCAGCCACTCGGACACCTCTCCTCAAATCGTTATTCCATCACATCTCCGCTGAGATCGTCATTTGAAACGGGTGGCTAAATTACAAAAAAATGTGCGCCCGAAGGATTAATCATTTCTTAACATTGATATTTCTCCGCAAAGATCAACACTAATCTGATGCATGATTGTCTGCGGATCCATACTTGTGCCCAACAAAAACATCATTTTTGTTAGCGCAGCTTCTGTTGTGATATCTATTCCACTCACCACACCAACCTCATTAAAGAAGGAGCTCGTTGCATATTTTCCTTGTTGCACGGCACCTGAACTGCATTGCGTACAATTCAATACAATCCCGCCATCTTCAATATATGACTTAATCAACTCTCGAAAAACAGGGTCGCTTGGTGCATTTCCTGCCCCAAACGTTTCTAGTATGATTCCGTCTGTTTTACTGCGGTCAAACAAGGAAATATAGGCTTCGGCAGGAAATCCTGGATAAATCTTGAGCAATGCTACACGGTTACTCATTCGACTATTGTACTGAAATGATGTATGTGTAGTACGAAACAATTTTTCGTGTCGATACTCAATCTTCACACCCGCAACAGCCAATTCGGGATAATTAGGTGATGCAAAAGCTTCAAACTGATTGGCAGAAACTTTTGAGCAACGATTTCCTCTATATAAGGAATACTCAAAATAAACCGCAACCTCTTGAACGATAGCATCTCCATCCGCATCTTTCGCAGCAGCAATTTCTATGGCAGTTATTAAGTTTTCTTTTCCATCTGTTCTGATTGTACCAATTGGAAGTTGCGACCCTGTAAAAATGACTGGTTTTTTCAATCCTTGAAGCATGAAACTCAATGCAGAAGCCGAGAATGCCATGGTATCGGATCCGTGTAAAATCACAAACCCATCATATTGGTCATAATGGTCTGTAACCATCTGTGCCATGCGCATCCATCCTTGACAGTCCATTTCGGAAGAATCAATGGGTTGTTCAAAGCTCATACTGGTCAAAGCTACATTCAGTCGGTGGATTTCTGGAACATGGGTATGTACATGTGTAAAGTCAAAACTCTTCAACTGTCCCGTTTCGGGATCATTCATCATCCCAATGGTGCCTCCTGTATAAATCAGTAAAACGCGTGGTTTGTTGCTCATGAATTTCTGCTTTTTGCGGAATGATACTATTATTTATACATGAAAGAGTGATCTTGCATTTAGGGATGTAATGTCTTCCACTTGTTTCAGGGTAACTTTTTTCACTTCTGCTAATCGCTCTGCTACATGCAACAAGTAAGCACTTTCATTTCTCTTTCCTCTATGTGGAACCGGTGGAAGATAAGGTGAATCAGTTTCTAAAATCATGCAGTCCAAAGGCAAGTGAGTCAACACTTCATCCAACCCTGATTTCTTATACGTTAGAACTCCTCCAATGCCAAGTTTAAAACCACCATAATCCAAGGCACGGTGTGCTTGTTCTAAGGTTCCCGTAAAACAATGAAAAACTCCGCTTAAGGAATCGTCATTCAACACATCCAACACTTCAAAGATCTCATCAAAAGCCTCTCGGGCATGGATTACAATCGGCAATTTCAATTCTTTCGCCCATTCAACTTGTTGCTGAAATGCCTCTCTCTGTTCGTTGATAAATGACTTATCCCAATACAAGTCCATACCGATTTCACCTACCGCACAGTAAGATTTATCCGAAAAAAGATATCCCTTGATTATTTCCAATGCATTTATCCAATCGCCCTCAACAGCACCCGGGTGCAAGCCCATCATCGGATAACAATGATTCGGGAATTGAGCGACCAAGTCATGCATCGGTTGGATAGACTCGAGATCTATATTCGGCAACAATAGTGTTTGAACTCCAGCATTGATGGCGCGTGTTACGGCTTCAGCGCGGTCTTCATTGAATGAATCCGAAAAAAGGTGTGTATGCGTATCAATGAAATTCATGGGATTAAAAAAGAGAAACGCTCAATCCCAATTGAAGGATATTCAAGTGTGTACTTCCTGAGCTCGAAAATACTGGGCTAAATTGATATGAACCAAAAAGCGCAAAATTCCTGAACCCTACTCGCACATGTGCAGAATAAAGCAATCTTTGAATATCGGGAAATTGACTGTTTTTCACCGTCATTTTACCATTCGCTGAATCAAAAACATCTTTTGTATAGTTGTTCAACGTCAATCCCACTTTACCTCCAATATGAAATTTGAAGTGTTGCCAATTCTGTGAACGGAGGCGCAACTCCACAGGAATACTTAAGGTATTTCCGCAGAAAAAATGTTTATCTACATCAGGAACGATGGTTTGAATATCGTTCAATTGTGTAATATCATTGACTTGATCCATTTGAAATTGCATGTAGTTGTAGCTGATGCGGTATAGAGAATGGGAAATCCCTAGTCCAAGAGATACCGTGTTTCCTGTGGTGAGTGGGATATCGAAGAGCAAACTAGTATTGAAACCTATTGAATTCCATTTGTTCTTGAAGGGTTGGCGATCCCCAGCCCAATCGTTATAAGTAAGATCAAAAATTAATCGATCATATTTGCGCACTCTTTCCGCAGTTGCAGGTCGGTAACCCGTAAAAAACCACATCGCTCCAGGTCGAAATCGGGAAATTAATCCAGGCTCTGCTGCAGGATCTTGCGCCATCACGGAGAATGTGCCAAAAACCAAACCTATTATCGCTAGAAACTTAATCATCCTGTAATTTTTTTTCCCAATTCCATGCGTGGCGCACTGAATCTTCTAGAGTGTATTTTGGATACCAATTTAGTAAATGATTTGCTTTGTCCGCATTGGCATATATTTCAACCACGTCACCTGGACGTCTTGGGCCAAATTTCCAGTTGAGCTTAACTTCCGAAACCTCCTCAAATACCTGAATAACTCTCAAAATTGAAGCTCCTTGACCAGTTCCCACATTGATTGTTTCAAAAGAAGATTTGCCGCTTTCAAGAAACTCTATCGCTTTCACATGGGCATTCGCTAAGTCCATTACGTGAATGTAATCGCGAATACAGGTGCCATCCGTTGTAGCGTAATCAGAACCAAAAACTGTGATTTCTTCAAACTTCCCAATCGCTGTACCTGTGACCATCGGCAACAAGTTATTCGGTTTACCGATTGGGAATTCACCTATGAGACCGCTAGGATGCGCACCAATTGGGTTAAAATAACGAAGCGAAATAATGTTGATGTGGCTGCCGCTTTTGTGTACATCCTTTAAGATGTCTTCACCAATAATTTTGGTGTTTCCATAGGGCGATGCCGCAAAACCTTTTGGTAGATCTTCCGTCACCTCCTTAATTTCACCTGGCTCACCATATACTGTGCAAGATGACGAAAAGACAAAGTTTGGGACATTGTATTCCAATGCTAGTTCTAGGGTATTGACTAAGCCCAACAGATTGTTTCTGTAATATTTCAATGGATTTTGAACCGACTCTCCAACTGCTTTATAAGCTGCAAAATGAATGATACCAACGAAAGTATACTGCTCAAACACCTCTTTCAATCCAGCTTTGTCAGACACATCCTTGATGACAAAACTCGGTATAAAACCAACAATCTTTTCAATACGATTTGGGACGGTGGTATCAGCACCTCGAAAGTCATCGACAATCACTGGATTGTATCCGGCCTCCACAAGTGCGGTAATCGTATGTGAGCCGATGAAACCGGCGCCCCCTGTGACAAGAATATTCCGTTGATGAATCATTTACTCAAAATTAGTATAAATCCGTTATTTTTAAGCAATGGAAGAAAGAGAGCGCCCCGATTTTCAACAGTATGTTCCTAAAAAGGTGAGTAAGGTATATGTGCTTAAAATCTCCTTGTATGCCATCATGCTTGTGGCTATGGGCATTTTCTTGTACCGAAAACTAAAGCAGCAAGGAAGTCCCAAAGTGAAGTCGCCGAAGATCGAACAAATTGACCATGTAAAAATTGACTCTTCGGGGCAATAAAAAAGGCCTGCCGAAGCAGACCTTTCATTTATACTTTCATTCCCTTAACCACGCGGTCCTTGCGCTTTGTCTTTTGCAGTCGTCGTGTCACAACGAGCAAATACGCATTACCACTCGTAGACATTGTTGTAAACTGTTCGTTGCCGTATTGTAATTTTCCTCCTTGGTTCAGGGTCCATTCAGCATTTAAATAATACTTTGCTGAGGGCTCTTTCGATTTTACTGAGAAAGAAATAGTTTTTCCTGTTCCCAACTCAAAGCGCAACATCAACTCACCATTTGGGCCAAATCCATCAAAAACACATTTCGTAAAAATTGGAATAATCACACGGTTTTCTTCCTTGCTCGAATTGGTGACTAGCGCACCCGCATCGGTTGTGCCTTGATTGCCTGACGACTTGCTTTTTTCGAGAATAATCGTTTGCGAAGTGAAAAACTGAACCTTGCGCAGGTCTTTGTCGGTAGTCAAATCAAATCGTTCACGGATCTCGTTGTTGAACGGAACCTTTGTTCCGCAAGAGATTAAGAGCAGAACAAGTACTGGTATGAGTGCAAATTTCATTGTCATTTTTTTTGTAAAGATACAGCATACCATGAAAATCACCTTATTTTTACAGCAATGAAAATTCAGGTACACACCTTTACCTTTAATGGGTTTCAAGAAAACACGTATATCCTGAGCGATTCGGACAAGAATTGCGTGATTATCGATCCAGGATGTTACACCCGCGAGGAGCAGATGGAGCTCGTTGATTTTATTGAAGACAATGGTCTTGTTCCCTTGGCTTTGTTAAATACGCATGCCCACATCGATCATGTACTGGGCAATGCATTCGTGCATCGAAACTTTGGGTTGAAATCTTATTTGCATCCCTTGGACATCCCTACACTTCAAGCCGTTTCCAATTACGCGCATTTGTATGGGTTCGAAGGATATGTTGCATCCCCTGAGCCTGATGTTCTTCTAAATGAGGGGGACAAGCTAGTCTTTGGTGGAATCGAGCTGGATGTTCTTTTCACACCTGGCCACGCTCCCGGACATGTTGTATTCTACAATGCCGAAAACGGGTTTGTCATTAATGGTGATGTTTTGTTCTCCGGAAGTTTTGGTCGTGTAGATTTGCCTGGTGGTGATTTAGATACCTTAAAAGCCACCATTTTTGAGAAGATGTTTACGCTACCTGAAGAAACTGTTGTGTATTGTGGTCATGGACCAGAAACAACCATCGGTAAAGAAAAGCAAACGAATTACATCTATAATTTTTAATCAGCAGCAATGCGGATTGGAGTCAATGCACGCTTTTTATTGCCCGATCGAATCGATGGCTTTGGTCGATACTCAGAGGAGGTAATTCGTCGAATGGTAGAAATTCATCCTGAAGATGAATTCATTCTTTTCTTCGATCGGCCTTATGACACGCGTTTTGTTTTTGGCAAAAATGTTACACCAGTTGTT
>JAJTDQ010000096.1 GCA_021300505.1 Cryomorphaceae bacterium | reverse complement strand
GCTTTCGTGCTTTTCATGCGACCGAATTAATTCAAGTTGATATCACCTGCCAATTTCTCTGCAAGCATTTTTTGTTTATCCTCCGTAGAAAGCTCCCCACGAATTACTTTCTCTGCAATTTCCAAAGCGAAAGAAGCAACCTGTGTTTTCAATTCAGATACCGCAGCGGCTTTTTCTGACTCAATTGACTGACGAGCAGAAGCAAGAATTTTCTCAGCCTCTGACTTAGCACCAGTTTTAGCGTCTTCCACCATTTTCGCCGCAACCTCACGCGCATCTTTCAACATTCCGTCACGTTCAGCACGTGCTTGTTTCAAGATGTTTTCGTTTTCTGCTTGAAGGGTCTTCATTTCTTCTTTTGTCCGCTCAGCCAACTCAAGGGACTCAGCAATTTTTTGCTCACGCTCATTCACCGTATTAAGGATAGGCTTCCAAATGAACTTAGTGATGACAAAAAGCAAAAGAACGAACACTAATGCTGTCCAAAATAATAAACCGAAATCTGGTAATATCAAATCCATGTTATAGATGTTTTAATCAATCATTCAAAAAAATCAAGATGCCCGGACCAACCGTACGCGCATCTTGATATTTAATTACTTCGCTCCTCCAAGAAGTCCGATAACGACTCCGAAAAGCGCAACACCTTCGATCAAGGCAGCTGCGATGATCATCGTTGTTGTAATTTTTCCTGATGCTTCAGGGTTGCGTGCGATACCTTCTACCGCTTTACCGCCGATTTGTCCGATACCCAATCCGGCACCTAGAACTGCCAAACCTGCTCCAATTGCTGAAATTCCGTAGATCATAGCTATTTGTGTTTATTAAATTACGAATTAATGATGCGCTTCCTCTACCGCCGCTCCGATGAACAATGCCGAAAGCATCGTAAATAGATAAGCCTGCAAGAAAGCAACTAAAAGTTCCAACACCGAGATAAACAAGGCCATAGGCACGGACAACATTCCCCATGCGGCACTCTTGTTAATGAAGATGATGGATACCAAAGCCAAAATGATAATGTGTCCCGCTGTCATATTCGCGAACAAACGTACCATCAAGGCAAAAGGTTTTGTGAAGATCCCAATGAATTCAATTGGAATCATGATTGGCAACAAGGCCATCGGAACTCCCGGAGTAGCATAAATGTGCTTCCAGTAGTTTTTATTGGATGAAAACAAAGTCACCAGCAATGTGCATGACGCCAAGAACAAGGTAACAGAAATGTTACCTGTCAAATTGGAACCAATCAATGGAATAGACCCCAACAAGTTACAAATCAAGATAAAGAAGAAAATTGTCAATAGGTAAGGGGTGAACTTCTTGTATTTGTGTGAATCGATGTTCTCTTTCGCAATATCGTCTCGCACAAATACAACCAATGGCTCTACAAATTTAGCAATACCCTTTGGCGCAACTGCTCCGTTTTTCTTATAGAATTTCGCTGCAGAAAAAAGAATAACCAACAATAATGAACACGCGATGAACATGAAAGCGACGTTCTTCGTAATCGACAAATCAATTGGCTTTGCGTTTTCTGCATGACCTTCTTTGTTGATTTCTAAAATACCATTTTTTAACGTGTAGATTTTTTCGTGATAAAGCGCGTATCCTTTGGCTGGACCAACCCCTTCCATGTAATGCCCTTCTCCTGCGGCTGTAGTGAATATCACTTCTTTACCGTGGTAGAAATGCTTTGAGGAGAATACTTTAGAAGTTCCATCGATCAAGATCACTGGCAAATAAATGCTAGTTCCTCCGTGCTCAGGCCCCCACAAATGCCATTCATGCGCATCTTTAATGTGGTGCATAATCATTTCGTTTACATCTAATTCCTTACCTTTTTCTGACGCGGAAGAAGTAAATGAAAGGAAAATCGATAAAATCGTGATAATGAGTAGGTTGAATCTAAATTTTAACACCATTGTAGCTTATTTAAGAATGCGCCTTAAAAATTTTGGTGCAAAGTTAGACAAACTTTCTCAAGTAACAAGGGATTAGTGACAAGATGTTTTAACAATCCGAGTGAGTTATCATCGGAATTCGCTACGTAAAAATTTCATCACGCGTTATGACCGAATGAGTCGAATGAAATAGATGGATTGGAAGGTCAAGAAGAGTCCAAACATAGCTACCATGTTCAATCCGAGTGCCTGAATGTGAGGTACTTTGGAAACCATCCACAAAACGACAGCACCAAGTGGAGCGAGTAATTGCAATGTGGTGAGCAACAGGTATCGAAGTGCAAATTGTTCGGGATCTTTGTCGAGTGAAGGTGCGGCAATCAACGAGCTTAACAGAAAGAGCACAACTACAAATCCATCAATTTGAAGTGCTTGAATCAATGAAATTCCCAAGTTGAAGGTGTCAACTAACCCGATGTGAATCCCAATCAGTCCAAGTGCTGTCAGTAAGAAAGATTTGAAGTAGCGTTTATTTTTTTTCATCGTCTTTGCTCATTTGAATGACTTCACGAATAATGATGACTAAGGCAGAGATTACACCAAAGAGGGAAAGTCCAATCGTAAACCAGGGTGTTGTTGTGTGGTACTTGCCGTCGAGCCAAGTTCCTAGCCAGGTAAAGAGTGCGATAATCACACCCATTTGTATTCCCGCTGAGGAGAAGCGCGCAAAGGCAGAAAGTTTCCGTTTTTCTGGCATCGTTACAGTTCGTTATTTGCTTCTGATGTAACGGAATGAGTCGATTTTTCTGAATGGATCGATGTCATTTGACAGGCGCCATTGAATGTTGCTCCTTCTTCAATATGTATGCGTTGTGTGTGTATGTCACCATCAACAGTTGCTTTTTCGCGAAGAATCAATACGCCGTTGATTGTAGCATCGCCAAGAAGCTTTCCTTCGATATCGGCATCTACACATTTCAAGTTTCCTGTGACAATGCCATTTTCGCCAATCACAATTTTTGCAGTTGTCGTTACATTTCCATCTACGGTGCCGTCAATGCGAATGTTCGATTCGGAATGAATGTCTCCAGATACTTTAGTTCCTTCCACAAGTCGATTTACTCGATCAGGACTGTCGAAGGGAAGTCGTTCGCGTTTTTTGAGCATGATCAATAGTTTTCTTCGAAGAAAATCATGTACTCCTGAAGGTTCTGTTTTTCAAAAAGCACCTTCATATTTTCTTGAGTAATGATGAGGATGCGTGCTTTTTGCAAGTCCATCAAATATTTTCGTGTCGATTTAAATGCACTTACATAATCTGCGGCAGCATCGGCATCTTTAAATTTCTGCACGAGAATCATGCTTTGGTCGGTTCCGAAAATCTTTGAACTTACGCTCAACTTATCTCGGCTAAAAAATTCTCTGTTAAAGTCAGAAACTTTTGTTTTCGATAGGTTGGTATTGTCGTCTTTACCCAAAATCACCAATACCCATTGTTCTGTATCTTCTGCGAATGTAAATGGCGATTTCTTGGTGAAATCAGCAGGAATATTTTGGGAATATCCATTTTTCAGGATGTCGAGCAGTTCTTGAGCACGCTTCGCCTCATCTGTACCTGGATACTCAGCGATAAGCTGATTCAAAACGGGCTTGATTTCTTCTTTGTTTTCGTTCGTTTGACCGATTGACATTGCCTTTAAAAGCATATATTTTGAGCGGAATACATTGTCCCGATCGCTTTCAATCACTGTATTGGCTTTCGAAATAACAGGGAAGTAAACGCCACGATTGTATCGTTCCAAAACGGCAACATATTCTTGTTCCGCGAGTGCTTCACGCTGCTTGCGCTTGACAAAGAAATCTGGGTCGCGCAGGTAGTTGGCGTAATCAGAGTTGGGATATTTTGTGATCAAATAATTCTTGTGAACCTCTGCAGCGGTTGGATCAGCTTCATTCATTTTGTATAATTGGAAAGCAGACGACATGTCAAACACACTTGTCGATTGACGATCCAAGACACGGTTGAATTGTTTTTTCGCTAGGTCACGCTCGTTCAATTGCTCCTTGTAAATTACACCGGCATTGTAAAGCGCCTCAAGCAAACGGTTATTGGATGCGACTAGTGCTGAGTCTGTCAAAGGAATATTCGCCAGTAACATTTCCGGAGTCAAGGAATCTGCTTTTATCACAGGATTTGTTTCTGCTGCAGGAGCTAAACTATCATCGGTTACATTATTTGTTGGAAGCGTTATGGTTTTTTCGCTTCGGCGCCAATCGTCTTCATTGTTTCGGGATCCCCATTGTTTGCGGAAGTCGTCGAATCCATCACCCCTTGTTTTGGCATTGTTGAAGTACCATTTGCCACCTGCACCTTCTGTCTGTGCGAAGTTGTTTTGATTGGCTTGAAGTTCACGCAAACGTTCTGCTTCCATGCGTTTTCTGCGCGCATCTTCTTCCTTTATCTGCTTAACAACTTTCTTAAGGAAATCTTCGCGGTCTTTTTCACTCATCTGTGCAATTCGTTGCACACTGTCTTCAAACTGTGCTGTTTCTACTGCAACAACTAGATCTGAAAGGTTGGACGCTTTCTTTCGAACTCCTTCAGCATTTGGATAAAGATCGTCGATGACCTTGCCACATGAATCGTAGTATTTTTGAGCTTTGACGTAATTGCGTTCAGCAAAGGACATGTCTCCTAATTTTTCATAGGCCATTCCTTTCTGACGTGTATTCGTTGTGGAGTAAAAAGCAGAAAGGGTCAAGTACTCTATCGCTTTGACTTTATCTTGTCGTTGCAATTCGATGTCTGCCAAGGCGTAATAAATCTGGTCCTTGAATTCTGAATTCTTTGCGTCACGCAACATTTTCAGTAGCTCTTTGCGTACTTTTTCGTCACCACCCATAAAGGCGCGACGCAATCGGGCATTGAAGAGCATTTCGTAAGGCGCACCGAACTTTAATGTTTGAGTATATTGGTTTTTGGCTTGTTCACGGTTGCCAGTTGATTCATACAACTGCCCCATGATGAAGTGAATGCGCGCTTTTTGTTTCTTTTTCGCAAACTTCAATGATGATTCCAAGTACTTGATAGCGTTTTCAGGCTCATTTTTACGAAGTGCATATTCGGCCTTCACTTGTTCAAATTCGAAGCGAATGGAATTTGGAAATTCAGCCGGTTCTACTTCTTCCTCTTCTTTTTTGTACTTTTTGCTTCCTTTACTTTTCTTCTCGGGTTTTTCCTTTGCTACTGCATCCTGTTCATCGACGGCCTTCTGCAATGTTGTGATACAAAACCCCGCATCGGTAAGGCGATTGATTTCCATGTAACATCTTGCCAGCCACAAATCTGCAACAAAGATAGATGGATCGTTGCTGTAGAATTTCTTAATAAAGGTGAAGTTCTTAATTGCTGCATCGTAATCTCGACGGTAGAAACTAGCGATACCGATTGTCGTCCAATTCTCGTCAATCCATGGGTTGTGTTCTTGCTTTTTCTGCGAAGGACGGTCATTTGAGGGCATGCAGTGTTTTTGAATCACCTTAGTGCACTTAACAATGGCAGTATCAATTGCAGGATAAAGTCCAACCACCTGTTTTTCGTCTGGAAGTGGCTCAAGCGGAAGAGTTTGGTAATAATTTTCTTTTAAAGATGACCTAAATGTACCAAGTGAAAGGCGCAACAATTCATTGGCGTTGAAATAACCATTATAGCGCGCAGTTGTACCGTGGAATGTTCGATTAATAAAGGTGTTTTTCTCCGTGCTACACGCAATCACAACAAGCAGAAGTAGTCCTGCACTAAAAATTTTTGTGAATGTGTTGGTGTATTTCATCTGGGGTAGTCGGTCAATTTAAGGCAAGTATTAACTTGTTTTTTGAATTTTTATTTTATGTCTGAAAAAGTTCTTCTGAACTTTAAGAGATATTGGTAAACACTTGCTGAATGTCATCGTCGTCCTCAATCTTGTCCAACATTTCTTCCAAGGCAGAAGCTAACGCGCCAAAGGAAGTGTAATCCCCGTAAACATAAATTTTTTCTTCAGTCACTTCGATTTCTTCGCAACCTGCGTCAATCAATTCCAATTCCAGTTCTTCTGCTTCGAGGGTCCCTGTATTGTTGATTTCAAAAACGGACTTTCGATTGAACATGAAGTCGAGCGATCCATTTGGTACAACACCACCACCTGCTTTGTTGAAATACGATTTCACATTGGCAACGGTACGTGTTGGATTGTCAGTAGCACATTCAACGATAACCAATACTCCGTGTGGCCCCTTTCCTTCATAAATCACCTCAGTATAGGCACTTACATCTTTTTGGTTCGCGCGCTTGATGGCTGCATCGATGTTGTCCTTGGGCATGTTCTCTGCCTTGGCATTTTGTATTGCTGTTCGCAACTTTGAATTCATTGCTGGATCCGTCCCGCCTTCTTTGGCAGCCATCGTAATTGCTTTTCCTAGTTTTGGAAATAATTTGGACATCTTGTCCCAACGCTTCTCTTTGGAGGCTCTGCGGTATTCAAACGCTCTTCCCATGTCAATCTTAAATTAGATGGGCAAAAATAGGTTTTTTCTCTTAGCTTTTGAGGTCAAATGTCGATATATCATTACTAATTTTTATTTAAAGGAAGTTCATTTAATTCATTTTTATTTCTGCTTTTGCGAATATTTTCCATCAGAAATCGAAGTCCGACTTTTAAGAGATTGTGTACATTTGGCCTTCAAATTAGAGAACGAACGAATGAAATCGATCCTTATCTTGGGTGCAGGACTTTCCGCATCTTCAATGATTCGCTATTTATTGGATCATGCGGCTGAAAATGGCTGGATGGTTCGCGTTGTGGATCGAGACCTTGACTTGGTGAAGCGCAAGATGAATGGTCATCCCAATGGTGAGGCGCTTTCGTTCAATGCGCTGAATCCAATTGAACGTCGTCCATTTATCGAACAGGCTGACCTCGTAATTTCCATGCTGCCTGCACGATTTCATGTAGAGGTCGCAAAGGATTGTATTGATCTAAGAAAGAATTTGATTACGCCTTCCTATATTTCTCCTGAAATGCATGCATTAGATGCTGCAGCTAAAGAGGCAGGTATCTTGATCATGAATGAGATTGGTGTAGACCCAGGAATTGACCACATGAGCGCCATGAAAATCATTCACGACATTGAAGATAAAGGTGGTGAGTTGTTGGCATTTCGATCCTTTTGTGGGGGACTGATTGCACCAGAAAGTGATGACAATCCTTGGCAATACAAGTTCACTTGGAATCCTCGAAATGTGGTACTTGCGGGACAGGGTGGTGCAGCAAAATTTATTGAACAAGGGGAATACAAATACATTCCTTACAATCAAGTTTTTCAACGGATTGAAGAGATTTCGATAGATGGTTTTGGTGAATTTGATGGCTATGCCAATCGGGATTCACTTTCGTACCGTAAGACCTATGGATTGGATGCAATCCCAACAATTTATAGAGGTACATTGAGAAGAAGAGGGTTTTGTGAAGCGTGGAATGTGTTCATTGAACTAGGCATGACGGATGATTTGTATGTGTTGGAACATTCAGACACAATGACGCCAAGGGCTTTTATAAATGCCTTCTTGCCTTATGATCCTTCCATGCAGATAGAAGACAAATTCAAGCGTTTCTTGGGTGCTAATCGTCAGCACTTGTTCCCGCGTTTTGAGTGGCTGGGTCTATTCGATAAAAACAGAGTCCTTGGACTAAAAGATGCTACTCCAGCTCAACTGCTTGAAAAAGTGCTGGTGGAAAAATGGGTGATGCGTCCAACAGACAAGGATATGTTGGTGATGCACCACGATTTTGAGTACCGTTTGAACGAGTATAAGCACAGATTGACATCAGCTATGGTGTGCATAGGAAAGGACGCAACGTTTACGGCGATGTCGGATACGGTAGGATTGCCTGTGGCTATTGCAGCGAAACTCATTTTGAACAATGGCATTCAACTCAAAGGTGTGACATTGCCAATTCAACGTGAGGTCTACACGCCGATCCTAGAAGAACTTGAAGAATTGGGAATTTCCTTTACGGAGAAACACTACTGAATCACTTTTCTCGAACCAAAACTTGTTTTACTGTAGTCGAAGCACAAACTCAGCAAGCAATGTTGTGATGTCGTTGTATTCGGAAAATGTGAGATTCTCATAAGTATCAAATACATCGTGGTAATTCTTGTTGCTACCCATCGTATAAATGAAAAATGCAGGAACACCTTTTTCTGTGAACCAGTAATGATCAGAATTTTGAGCTGGACCACGTGATTTAACTTGTGTCAAAAGCCCTTTCTCTGTATTAATCTCCTGCAATAATTTGAATTGATCAGCGAACAGGGTGGCGTTGACTACAGTGATTCCTTCCTCGCCACTTCCCATGATATCCAGATTGACCAAGAAATTCATTTTTTTCAATTGAAATGTGGGGTGGTTCACAAAATGTTCTGAGCCCAATAGGCCTGCTTCTTCACCAGCAAATGCAATAAAGAGAATATTGACGTTCACAGGGTGTTCCTTAAAGTACTTGGCCAAAGTGAGGAGCATAGCCGTCCCGCTGGCATTGTCATTGGCACCAGGGAAATAGGTCAATTCTCCCATGCGACCCAAATGGTCATAATGTGCGGTAAAAACGATGGTTTTCTTTGCTCCTTTCGTTCCAGGTAGGAAGGCGATCACGTTTCTGGATGTATATCCTTCCCAAAGATTGGTTTGAATATCTGTTTTCAGATTTTGTCCATCTTGGTAAACAGAATCTTGAATGAGTATAAGTGGGTTGGGGAGACGTTCATTTGAAACGGACCACGTAAATTTCTGATTGGTAATCTCAATAACCGGAAGGAATTTCGCGATTTCCTTGGACAGTCCTGCAATCTTTTTGAGGGTGTCGCCCGTCGCTTTTGAGAAGTCAAGGGCAATACAATTCAATTCTTTGTCCTTGTTGATGCGGCGTATTTCCAATGCCAGTTCCTCTTGATTTAAGATCGTTTCAATAGGAACTCTTTTTGGTTTCAATGTGGCTTCCACACCTGAGCTCGAAGGGTCGACCATGAAATGTACTCCGGGAGTCAATCGTTTTTGGGAATACCGCAAGGACATGGCTCCAGGAAACGTATTTACAGTATGTTCAAATTCTTGAAAATAGCCTCCTTTCAATGGTTCAATCCCGATAACTTGAAATTCGTTGGCGATGAATGCTGCCGCTATCGAATCTCCCATGTTTACGTATCCACGCCCATGCATTTCAGGCGAACAAAGGCGTTGCGTAATGCGTCGAACTTCTTCGATTTGAGCAGATGCACTTAGCGTGCAACAAAAGAGCAGAAAGAAAGCGAACTTATGCATAGCGTCGCTTCAGCTTAATCACGAATTCTTCAACGTTGTCATCATCCAAATTCCATGAATACTGTGCGGCAAAGGCGGACGCTTTGATTAAGGCGTCTTCTTGAGAGTATTGGGTGTCGAGTTCTTTAATTGCTTCTGAAAATGCCTCGCTTGAACCATCGAATAAACCGTTGATGAAGTTTAAACGTTCATTCAGACCAAACGAACCAATGAGTGTGTCTAGTCGTGACAAACTCAACTGCGCCGCTAAGCTTGGGTCCGTCGCAGAAAAACGTTTTACAAATTTGGCATTGTCCTCGTTGGTAGGTTGAATGCTCACTTGCTCCATGATGATATGTTCTTCTTTTACGCCAAATTCTTCGGTTGTGACCGCACTGATAGACACATGGTCAACCGCCTCATCTTCATTATCGATTTCGTTCGTAACATGTTCTACCACATCATTGAACATCGAAAACTCAATAGAACCTTGCACAGGTTCAACTTCCGGAGAATTGGTTTCTTCTGGTTCGAAAACGACTTCAGACTCAAAATTCGACACATCGTCAAATTGACCTTCGGACAAATCTGCGATTGCTTCTTGTTCAAGTTCCATCAGCACCATTGGTGGAATTTCAACAATAGGTTCTGGCGTGCTCACCTCGACCATTGGCACAGATACAGGAATTTCCCCAAAGATGTCTTTCTCGTATGCTTTGAAACGCACAATCACACAGCGCTCGTAAAAT
Source organism: Cryomorphaceae bacterium (assembly GCA_021300505.1). Taxonomy (GTDB): domain Bacteria; phylum Bacteroidota; class Bacteroidia; order Flavobacteriales_D; family Crocinitomicaceae; genus M0103. Next base: position 8,276 of record JAJTDQ010000096.1, on the reverse strand, counting down.
TCACGGCTGTTTTCTACGAGTTGATCCAATTCTTCACGGCTCAAATTGCCGGCATGCATTTTTTCCAAAGCGGCATGCATCTCAGTAAAGATCTTTTCCATTTCCATTTTCATTCTTTTGATCGTGTCTATTTTTCAACATTGTCGTCAAGTTGCTAACGCGAATGTGCTTAAATTGACGCGAAATAACGACTTTTAAACCGTAAAGTTACCGACAGTTTTCCGACACGACCCTAGTGTTGCTAGAAACTTATCTTCGGTACGATGTTGAAAATGTAAATTTTGAAAAGTAGGTCATGTTTTTAGAGCAATTTCCCGGAGAGGGACGACACAATGGATGGATAGAAGTCATCTGTGGATCCATGTTTTCGGGCAAAACAGAAGAGTTGATTCGCCGACTTAATCGAGCGATTATCGCAAACCAGAAAATGTTGCTTTTTAAGCCCATGATCGATAACCGTTACCATGAAGAAAATGTGGTGAGTCACAAAGGCTCAAGCTTGACCGCGGTACCTGTCGAAAACTCCTCCTCCATTCTCACGATGGTGACGGATGAAATGGTGGATATGTGACGAAAGTGCATGCCATTTGCCTTTCTTGTGGTAACTTAGCTCAGTTTTCGCATCGCACCGCAAATGAGTCGGGACAAGTGCTCGTTGGAGCCGTAGAAAAATACCAACCTCTTTGCCGTGCCTGCTACAATAAGCTGGCCCATTGAAACTAGAAATACCGTATACCACATTTTGTGAAGTACTGAAGGGGGCATCCCTCTTAGGTGCTCATACAGAGATTGTCGATCGCATTGCCTTCGATAGTAGACGTTTTGTGGATGGTGCCGGAACCGCTTTTTTTGCCTTAAAAGGACAATTTCGAAACGGACATGATTATTTAGCCGCAGCCTACGACAAAGGTGTACGCATCTTTGTGGTTTCTGAATCGATCGAAACAAGCGATTTTCCGCATGCACACTTCGTAAAAGTGGAAGATACACTTTACGCCTTGCAAGCTCTCGCGGCTTACCATCGACGTCAGTTCACTTATCCTGTTGTTGCTATTACAGGTAGTGCAGGAAAAACTACCGTGAAGGAATGGATTCATCACTTGCTAAGTCCTTCTTTGCGGATTATTCGCAGTCCAAAAAGCTACAATTCACAATTGGGTGTCGCACTTTCGCTATTGGAATTGCATGCGGATTGTGATCTAGCGCTCATCGAAGCGGGAATTTCAATGCCTGGCGAAATGAAACGTTTGGCTGATATGATTCAGCCAACGTATGGTGTATTTACGTCATTCGGACGTGCTCATGAAGAGAATTTCACCACCATAGAGGGGCATCTCCGTGAAAAACTGGCGCTCTTTCCTGGGTGTCACCGAACGTTTATCCCAGAAACGATTCGTCTTGAAATTGCTGACTTGAAATCCATTCATGGCGAAGTATTGACGGTGCAAGCATTTAAAAATGAGTTGACTTCCTTACCTTGGTCTGATGCTGTTTCCCAAACGAATGCCTTGGTGGCTTTGGGTGTTTCAAAAGTATTTACTTCTGACTTTTCTGCTCTCACACAGCGGGTTTCTACGCTTCCACGCTTGGCCATGCGCATGGAGATCTTTGATGGCATCAATAACAATACAGTCATTAACGATACCTACAACTTGGACTTGGATGCCTTGACGCATTCCCTGGATTATCAGCTGCGCATCGCTGGCGACCGTCAACGGGTGGTGATCGTAGGTTTGGACGAGGACAATTCCTTCCGAAAGACGGATGTCATAAAAGCCCTTGAAGCTTATGCACCCGATCATTTTGTGGTCTTGAAGAAAGACGAGCCCTTGAATGAGACGTATGCGAATTCGGTTATTCTGATTAAGGGTACACGTCAAGCGGACATGCAGCGACTTGCCAAGCAGTTCCGCCTGAAAAACCACAAAACCTTTGTTGAAATCGACTTGAGTGCGGTGCGTCACAATGTGATGCAATACAAATCCTTGCTGCATCCTGAAACAAAGGTCTTGGCTATGGTTAAAGCCCAATCGTATGGATCTGGCGTTGAGAAGATGGCGGCATTTCTAGAGCAACAGGGTGTGAATGCCTTGGGCGTGGCCTATGCCGATGAAGGCGTAGAACTGCGAAAGCAAGGAATCACGCTACCGATCTTGGTGATGAACGCTGAAGAAGAGGGATTCGATGATTGCATTCAATACCAATTGGAGCCAGCGGTGTATTCCTTCCAACAACTAGACTCCTTCATTCGTGCCTTGATTGACCACGGCTGTTCCGATTATCCCATTCACATAAAAATCGATACCGGCATGAAGCGTTTGGGCTTTGAGTTGGGTGAAATTGAAGCCTTGTGTGCACAGCTGTTGGCCCAACCTGAGGTACATGTGAAATCAGTGTACTCCCATCTTGCCGACTCAGACAACCGACGTGATAAGCGTTTTACGGAACACCAGATCAAGCATTTTCATCAAGCAGCACATCTCTTAGCGCGACATTTGAACTACCATTTTGACCGCCACATATTAAATTCTGAAGGCGTGGCCAATTTTCCGAATGCACAATTTGAAATGGTGCGCTTGGGCATCGGGATGTATGGCATTTCAGGCAATAGCACGTTTGCTAAAAAACTACAACCGGCGATTCGCTGGTGCAGTGCGATTTCTCAGGTGAAGCAAATTCACAAGGGGGAAAGTGTGGGCTATTCGCGGTCGTTCATTGCTACCGAGCCGATGAGCATCGCAGTAATTCCAGTGGGTTATGCGGATGGATTCCGCCGCAGTATAAGCAATGGGAAAGGCGGTGTTTACATCCATGAAACCTTTTGCCCAACCGTTGGACGCGTATGCATGGACATGATCATGGTCGATGTGAGTGGCTTGCATGTCAAGGAAGGCGACCTTGTCGAGATCATCGGCAAGAAACAAAATATAGTTCAGTTCGCTGCAGCCATGGAGACCATTCCTTACGAGGTGATGACGAGCATTTCGAAAAGAGTGCATCGGGTTTATCTTGATTGAGCTAAAAGTATGTCTAGGTGGCTGAGGTGCGATAGCAGTCTCGAAGCCACGAATTACGAGTTATTTGATTCGTTCTTCGTGGTAGCGATTCTTGCGAGTAAAGTCCTGAAATCTTAATATCTTGATATCTTGAAATCCAGAAGAATTTGATTGCTACGCAAATTTGATCCTAACGGAATTTGATTGCTTCGCAAATTAGTTAAGAATTAAACAGGGGTTATTCACCCAAATTGCCGAAGGCATCAAATCGCGAAGCGTCAAATTGCCAGAGGCATCGAATCGGGAATTTACTATTTGATTGCTGCGCAAATTTGATCCTAACGCAATTTGATTGCTGCGCAAATTTCAATTTGTGGCTTCGAGACTGCTATCGCGCCTCAGCCACCAAATACGTAACTCATAAATCGTAACTCAAAACTCCATCAATTCCCCACCATTCCTTTCAGCCCTTTGCCAGAGATTTTTCGGTTTTCGTCGATCGTAATCTTCTTGGATAGGAAGAACACACCAGCGCGCACATCTCCCGTCATGCGGATGTTGAGTGTGTCCTTCATGCTATAGCGGATTAGGCTGAACATCGCGCCGTCTTCCAAGGTTGCATTCAATGGAACGGAAAGTGTGTTTTCTTGCTTTCGGCGGATCTTTACTTTTTCGTTGAGCTGCACTTCGCCGATCAATTGTCCTTCGAGATATACTTTCACGGTGCTCGGCAATAATTTGATCGCGAACCAATTCGGGTTGGTCACCACAGCGCCTATGGTCATGCTTATTTCTCGGCCTTTGATGCTGTCAAGCTTGAAACCGTCCATGCGCTCAAATTCCAAATCTTCGTAGGTGGCACATGAGCAAATGCCCAATAACATAAGTGTGCTTAAAGCAATGCGGTGCAACCAGGTTCTTGGTATCATTTGGTCAATTCGGTGTAATGTGCGTAGAAGTAAGGAATCGTTTCGATGCCTTTGTAGTAATTGAACAATCCGTAGTGCTCATTCGGTGAGTGAATGGCGTCGCTGTCCAATCCAAAGCCCATCAAAATGGTTTTAAGTCCGAGTACTTTTTCAAACATGGCAACGATCGGAATACTTCCTCCACTGCGCACTGGAATTGGTCGTTTGCCAAAGGTTTGTTCGTATGCTAGGGCTGCTGCTTTGTATCCTATTGAATCAATAGGTGTTACTGCTGCTTCTCCACCGTGATGCGGTGTTACTTTCACGCGAACACCTTTTGGTGCAATGGCCATGAAGTGATCCATGAAAAGTTTTGTGATTTCATTCGGGTCTTGATCTGGTACCAAACGCATCGAAATTTTTGCATAAGCTTTTGATGCAATGACAGTCTTCGCTCCTTCGCCGGTATATCCTCCCCAGATACCGTTGACATCTAAGGTTGGGCGAATCGATCCGCGTTCCATGGTCGAATATCCTGCCTCGCCGTACACATCTTCCATGTCCAATGCCTTGCAGTATTTTTCATGTGAGAACGGCGCCTTTGCCATTTCTGCACGTTCCTCATCGGAAAGTTCAACGACTTTATCGTAAAATCCAGGAATGGTGATGTGCATGTTTTCATCGTGCAATGAAGCCACCATCTTTGCCAACACATTGATTGGATTGGCTACACAGCCGCCGTACAATCCAGAGTGCAAATCGCGGTTTGGACCTGTAACTTCAACTTCCACATAACTCAATCCACGCAAACCTGTAGTGATGGAAGGAGTGTCGTTGGCAAGCATGCCTGTATCGGAAACGAGAATGACATCCGCCTTCAATTTTTCGACATTTTCCTTCACAAAAATCCCAAGGTTCTCACTGCCTACTTCTTCCTCACCTTCAATCATGAACTTCACGTTGCACGGCATTTCACCTGATTTGATCATCGCTTCAACGGCCTTCACATGCATGAACATTTGTCCTTTGTCGTCGCAAGCACCACGCGCAAAAATCGCCCCTTCCGGATGTATTTCAGTTCTTTTAATCACAGGTTCGAAGGCAGGACTTGTCCATAATTCGAGTGGATCTGCCGGTTGCACATCGTAGTGACCATAGACCAAAATGGTTGGTAAGCTAGGCTCTTTGGTCCATTCTGCATAAACAATTGGATAGCCAGCAGTTTGACAAATCTCCACATGGTGCATTCCAATCGATTTCAAGTGGTCAGCTACCGAATCAGCAGTCTGATGAACACTCGATGAGTAGCTCGGATCTGCAGAGATAGAAGGAATTTTTAAAAGCTCAATAAGTTCATCTAGAAATCGTTGCTTATTTTCGGCGATAAAATGCTGCGTTTGGTTCATTTTGATGGATTTTTACTCTCCAAAAGTCGCAATTATTCGCCGAAAAATTTGAAATCGGCATTTTTTTGTCGAATTTCGTGCAACTTAATGAGAACAATCGCTGTCTTAAGCGTACTAAATAACATGCTATTATGATTTCAAGGATTACTCTGTTCGTTTGTGCTCTTGCATTTTCTTTCGCGTCAACAGCGCAAATCACAGTAACAAATACCTTTACGCCAAGCCAAATGGTACAAAATGTATTGCTCGGTTTCGGGGTTACGGCTACCAACATTACAGTGAACGGCAGCCCTGCGAATGCGAACAACATATTCGGTAATGTTTCTTTCTTTACCTCCGGAAACACCAATTTCCCTATTCAGACAGGAATGTTGTTGACAACAGGAAATGGGGTGGCTGCAATTGGTCCAAATGGTTCTGGAAGTTTTACGAATAACTTACCAGCAACGGCTAATGTATCATCCGACCAAGCATTGAACTACATTGCCAATGGTACGGTTACCAACGGTGTTGTTTTGGAATTTGACTTTGTTCCAGCCGGGGATACGATATCATTTAATTATCTTTTCGGATCAGATGAGTATCCGGAATTTTCACCTTCATCTTTTAATGATGCATTTGGATTTATCTTGTGGGGACCTGGGATTACAGGCCCATACACTCTGGCGGGTTATCCGGCAGGTGGATCGAATATAGCTGTCATCCCGGGTACAGGTACTCCTGTAACCATCAATAATGTTGGTCCTGGAGCAACGCAAAATCCAGCGTATTATGTGAGTAATTTAGCTAATGTGGCCTACACTCCAAATGCCTTGCAGTATGACGGAACAACAACCTTACTCTCTGCAAATGCTTCAGTTCAGTGTGGTCAAACATACCATATCAAATTGTGTATTTCCAACGTAGGTGACCAGGCGTATGACTCGGGTGTGTTCTTGCAAGCGAACTCGTTCAGTTCGGAAGCCATTGAAATTGCAGTGGCAACTGTTTCAGGAGACACAAGTGTTTACGAGGGATGTACTGAGGCAAATTTGATGTTCATTCGTCCACAAACACAGTTGGGTGACACACTAATCATTACTTATGACATCAGTGGTACAGCAACAGAATTGGCAGATTACAACGATTTGATTAATCCGATTACCTTCTTGCCTGGTGAGGATACGGTTGCTTTAACAATTACTCCTTTGGCGGATGGTATTTCTGATAACATGGAATATATCACGATCACAGCATTGACAATTTCTTCATGTGGTGACACAGTTATTTCAACAGGAACATTGTATATATTGGATTCAATTCCAATTCCAATCAACGAAACTGATCCACTTGTTCAGTGTGCCAATGACTCGGTTCTCGTCAGCGCTTCGGCTACAGGATTATTCCCACCGTTTACTTACTCATGGACGGGAGGTCAAACTGGACCAACAGCATACTTCCCTACAGTACAAGGCACTATGACAGGATCCGTGGATTATTATGTCACTGCGACAAATTCGTGTGGTTATTCCAATACGGATACAGTGACGATCACGCTGAATCAAACCTTGATGGTTGATACCATTTGGATGGGGCCTGCGACCTGTCTGCCAACGGGATATGTCTCTGCCTTTATTTCTGGTCAGACTGGTGTCCCTTTCTATACATGGAATGGTCCAGGGGTTAACAACCCAAGCTTCATTGATGCATCTGTATGGGAAAACCTTTCTTCTGGATGGTATTACTTACATGTGACGGACAACGTTTGTGAAGTATTCGACAGTGTTTTCGTGGATATCTTGAATCCACCTATTGCACAGTTCTCAGCAACGCCACCATCGGGTTGTTCACCACTTTCTGTTACGATTGTCAATGTGAGTCAAAATGCGTCAACATTTGCGTGGGACTTTGGTAACGGAACTGTGACAACTGTTACGAACATGGATACACAAAACCAAATCTTCGCTGAGTCAGGAGTTATTCGCCTCATTGCGTCTGAAGGACCGTGTGCAGATACAGCCTATCAAGCAATTGTGATTAGTATCTGTGGATGTATGGACCCACTAGGAATAAATTACAACCCATTGGCAACAGTAGATGATGGTTCATGTGAATATCCAACTCCTACGGTGGAGGTGCCAAACGTATTCTCGCCAAACGACGATGACGCCAATGACTTGTTCTTCTTGAACACAACGAACGCAACATCAATCACTTTGACTGTATTGAATCGTTGGGGGAACACAGTGTACGAAAACACAGGAATCAATCCAGCTTGGGATGGTACGGCACAATCTGGTGCGGATTGCCTATAAGTACCGTGTCGATGGATTGAATGGTGCATTCTTGGAAGGACACGGTTTCTTACACCTAGTGCGCTAAGAGAGTAAAACAGATTTTCTTGACGTCGCGTCAAGTTCGATACATTGAAAAAAAGGGTTCACTGTGAACCCTTTTTTTATGATTATCAATACAAGAAATTGTTGTAGGGATACCTCACTTTGAAAATCTCTTTGACCTTCTGGTAAATGATTTCTTTCAGTTCTTCGATATTCTCTTTATCCTGAGCGGAAATAAATACACATTGTGTATTGTTCATCTTCGCCATCCAGCTTTTCTTGAGCTCTTCGAGGGTGAAATTTTCTTCCGTGCGTGGCGTTGGATCATCCTCTTCTTTTTCAATGGGATGATAGGCATCAATTTTATTAAACACCAGAATAACTGGCTTTTCTGTTTTGTCCAATTCGCTCAAGGTCTCGTTGACCACCTCAAAATGGTCTTCGAAGTTCTCGTGCGAAATATCCAACACATGCACCAACAAATCCGCTTCACGGACTTCATCCAAGGTGCTTTTGAAGGACTCTACCAACTGATGAGGTAACTTGCGAATGAAACCTACGGTGTCTGTAAGAAGGAATGGTAAATTATGTATGACCACCTTGCGTACGGTCGTGTCTAGGGTTGCAAAAAGCTTGTTTTCAGCAAAT
>JAJTDQ010000095.1 GCA_021300505.1 Cryomorphaceae bacterium | reverse complement strand
AATGATGCACCACCGATTAAGCCTCCGTCCACATCTGGGCAGGCAAATAATTCAGAAGCATTTGTTGCGTTACAACTTCCGCCGTATAAAATTGATATGGACGACCCTAGTTGATTCCCAAACTGATTTTTAAGCCATTGTCGTATAGCGGCGTGCATCTCTTGAGCCTGATCAATTGACGCCGTTCGTCCTGTTCCTATTGCCCAAATCGGTTCGTATGCAATGATGCATCGTTCCAATTCTTCTGCGTTTAAATGCCCTATCGTTTCCTTGAGTTGGTTCCTCACATAGTCAATGTGCCCTTCAGCATCTCGAATTTCTAATGATTCACCGCAGCAAACGATTGGTTGAATGTCATGCATCAATGCTGAATTAATTTTTTTCTTCAAAAAATCATTCGATTCTTGGAAGAAGATCCGACGTTCACTGTGTCCAATCAACGCATATTTAGCACCACAAGCACGAACCTGAGTTATTGAAACCTCCCCGGTGTAAGCACCTTTTTCTGCGGGATAAAAGTTCTGAATACCAATTGGTATATGTAGATTTTCATTTATCAATGACGAAACAAACAATGCTGGTGGAAAGACAATAATATCACATGCAATTGACGCACTATCCAAAGCGATTTTCGTATACAAGTCGAAGGCTTCGTCTGGTAAAAGGTTCATTTTCCAGTTTCCTGCCACTATTTTTTTTCTCATGCTATTTAATAGAATTCTTTAAGAACCAATGAACATCTGGTGTTGATCGATGCGCAAATTTACTTGTGACGATGCCGTGTCGAACCACCAATAAACAAGGATTCGAACGAGAGATTGCTTTCAATTCTGTTTCATCATTAAGGAAAATAGGAATGTACATCCCATATTTCTTTCGGAATTTTTTCAAATCACTCGGCGCGGCATTGGTAATCATAATAAACGGTATCGATCGTTTTTTACACGCTTTGGCAATCGCCTTGTAATTTGAAATTTCATTCCAATTGGCATCAGACAAACGTTTTACCGAAAGAATTACAATTTGATCGACATGGGCAACATAAGAACGTAAACTTATTTCTTTCACTGAATCTTCGCCTTCTTTTACGTTGCGCTTCAGTTGCTTCACTACCTCATCAAAAGCTAAATCGGATGGTGTTAAATCCGACACCGCTAAGAAAGGATCAAATTGTTCCGTAACTGTCGCAAGTCGAGCTGGAATAATTTCCCGCTGTGACCCTTTCAGAAATTTAAACTTCTTGGTGTCCCACAAATTTTCGTCCTCAATGTATTCCTTTTGAGAATAGACTTCTTTCTTGCCTGTCTTCAAATTGCGCAGAACAAAGGTGCTTTCATACTTCCCTTCGACACCATCATTCATCTGTTTCCACAAGTTTTTACCTACCGCATAGGGGCGGTAATCTTTGAGTGGTTCGTACAACAAAACATAGGAGGTGAGCGAAATGAGCATAAGTGAATTGATGACAACGCTTCCGTAGTAATTCCCAAAAATGACGCCCCCTACTCGTTTCATCCACAATGCTGCGATCACTAGTAAAAACCCAAAGAAAACGATGAAATACCAGCTGAAAAGCCAAGAGAAAAAGGTCATGAACACCACTGAAAAGGACACAAAAACTAGGTTTTGTCTACTTGTATTTGGTTCTGTGATCCATTGAGCTAAAAATATCCAAAGTAAAAGATACATTAGAACAAGATCCTTCCACAAAGATTCAGTTGGCGTTAAAGACCGACCGATTGATCCTTTCATCGCATCGCCAAAACACCCACAATCTGACACACATTGAGGTGTCATCATTTCGTCAACCACCAACGTTGAACTTGTTTTGGCGACGATATGAATAGACTTATTCGTCTTGATTTCACCCAATTTCATTTGTGCACTGCCGTCAGAAAATGAATACGTGTTTCTGTCCTTAAACTTTTTCTCTGGATTACAGTTGGCAGTGTGCCAAGTAAGGAATGTGAAAAATGCCATCATGAACACGGAAATCCATGCCACCAATTTCAACTTCCCACCGATAATGAGCAAAACACCCAAGACGATTTCAATAATGCAAATGATTACCGATAAAGTCAGTGCTGATGTAATTAAGAATTCCAAAGAAAAACCTGGGGCGCCAAAGAGTTCTTTTAATCGAAAAGCCAATGCGCCATCTTCAAAGTACTCTTCCAACTTGTATGAGAAACCGATGGGATCATTGGCTTTTACTAAACCGGATACAATAAAAATACTACCAACGATAACACGTGAGATATTGGACATCATCAATCGACCACTGAAAATAAACAAACCAGCAGCTGCGATGGCCATAGTGGTAAAACCGATGAAACTAAACAACAAGTAAAAGGACTCAAATTGTTTTTGTGCTCCAAGAACAACAAACGTCAATCCGACTAAGTTCAACACCACAAATATGACATTGAAGAAAAACGATTTTCCTCCTACTGTAGCTTTTTGTTTCATGGTTTCTGTGCTTTTTGTTCCGACAAATGAATCAAGGAGAATACAGCATAATTGAGCATGTCGAAATAATTGGCATCAATACCCTCACTGATGATGGTTGAACCATCATTGTCCTCAATTTGCTTGACGCGAAGGATTTTCATTAAAATCAAATCTGTCAAAGAGGTCACGCGCATGTCGCGCCATGCCTCACCGTAATCGTGATTCTTTTTTAACATTAATTCAAATGCCTCATTGGCATAGCTATCGTACAACTCAATAGCCTCATTTTCTGATAATTCCAACTGAGTGATTGAGGATTCTTTTAACTGAATCAACGCCATAATGCAATAATTGATGATCGCTGAAAATTCTCCGTCAATGGACTCACCTACTTTATTCTGTCCGGTTTCTTGGATAGTGCGTATACGCTGTGCCTTGATAAAAATTTGATCTGTTAACGATGAAGGTCTGAGAATGCGCCAAGCCGTTCCATAATCCCTTGTTTTTTTTCGGAAAACATCCCTACATCCCTCAATAATTTTTTGATATGCTATCTTTGTTTCAATCATATTTTTCTCAATGTCACTTTTAAGGGTTGAAGATACACATTTTCCGAAAAACAGCTACTTCAAGATTGGAGAGCAACTACTCGATTTGAAGCAACCCAAAATCATGGGAATACTGAATGTTTCAGCAGATTCTTTTTATGCCCCGAGCCGGAAATTGGAACACACCCAAATTCTCGAAACTGCAGAGAAAATGATTCGTGAAGGTGCTGATATTTTAGATATTGGAGGATATTCGACACGACCTGGCGCTGTTCATGTAGATACAGAAATTGAACTTGAACGTGTGAAACATGCCATTTCCATTATTCGAAAGAGATTTCCGGACGTCATTCTGTCAGTCGACACCTTTCGTGGTAGCGTAGCTGAAGCTGCTATTGAATACGGAGCAAATATGATCAATGACATTAGTGGTTTGCGCTTCGATCCAACATTAAAAAGTGTTGTCGCACATTACCGTGTACCCTATATTTTGATGCACTCTAGAGGATCCGTAGATTGCATGCATGACGTTTACGTCTACGACCACATCGTTCGTGATGTCATATCAACATTGGCAACATCCATTCAGGAATTGCGGGATTTAGGCGTTCATGATATCATGATTGATCCAGGATTTGGCTTCAGCAAAACAGTTGATCAGAACTACGAATTATTGAAAGGACTGGCCGACTTACATCTTCTCGAATGTCCAATATTAGTGGGTTTTTCAAGAAAGTCCATGATTTGGAAAAAGTTGGGGATTACATCCGAAGAGGCACTAAACGGCACAAGTGTGTTGAATACCTATGCCTTGATGAATCGATGTTCTATTTTCAGAGTGCATGATGTGAAGGAAATGAAGGAGATTGTTCAACTGCTGGGTTAATTGGAATATGGAGCCTAGAACATGGAATATAGATTGATTTCATTGTCCTTTGTCCTTTGTCTTTTGTCTTTTGTCAAACTAAATAGAAAATCTTGGCCGTTCGGAGAATAATTTAGTAGGACAAACCCCATACTCCTTCAACTAAACCTCCTGCCCGTTTCTTTTTCAATTGCCTTGCCTCCCGCGATACCTCCAGTGTGAACGAATAAAATTTTAGCATCACGCACATTATTCGTTTCAATATAATCAAGCATGGCTACGAAGGCTTTTCCCGTATAAATTGGGTCCAGGGGAATACTCGTTTCATCAAAAATTTGCTCCATACGATCCAAAAGTTCATCATTGTACTTGGCATATCCTCCAAAATGATGGTCTGAAACAATGGTAAGTTGCACCATCAAGTCTTCTATGATTTCAGATGGGAATCCGCTGTAATTAAACATCCTACGCATTTCGCCTTCGGCATCGAAACCTTTCAATACTGGCACAGCAACAAGTTTGGTGCGTTCAGGTATGGACAAAAGTATTCCACATGAGGTCGTTGTGGTTCCTTGTGCAACAAAAACAAAGTCGAAATCGTTGTCTGTTTCTGCCATAATTTCTTGACATCCTATCATTCCGTAGTAATTGGCACCACCTTCGGGGACCACCATTTTGCTTGGGAATTTCAAGACGAGCTCTTCATGGTATTCCTTTTCATGACGCAAGGCATATTCTTCACGAGAAATAAATTCCAGCAGCATTCCGAGTTCTGCACATTGTTTAAGCATTTGATTGGATTCCGAATGAAGCTCATCCCCACGAACCAGTCCGATCGATTTAATGCCCTCTTGTTTGCAAGCGGCAGCTGTTGCCAATAAATGATTGGAATAGGCTCCGCCAAAGGTTAGTATACCTTCGTACTTCATGGCTCGGCATTGTTTTACATTGTATTTTAGTTTGCGCCACTTGTTGCCTGAGATTAACTCATGTATGAGATCATCACGTTTCACGAACAATTTTACATCCCTGTTGTTACAAGTACGAAGATGAGTCTTTTCTATGGGTGAAGGCAATTGCATAATCCATTAAATTTAAATTGATTCAATAATTTTTTGTGTACATGAGCGACGATTTAAGTGGGTTCTCCAAGCGGTCAAATTTGACGGAAGAAGATTACTATATCAGCGAAGAAGGATACATTATTTTTACAGAGGCATACCATTTAAAACGCGGTTATTGTTGTAAAAGCGGATGTAAGCATTGTCCTTATGGATTCGATAAAAAAACGGGTGAAGTAAAAAAGGACTAATAAATTCCTTTATCAGGATATTTTCCTTTGAACTGACCTAACACACTTTTGATGTACGCAATGTCTTTATCTATATCTCCTGTAGGTTCAAACAAACTGTGAAATCCCCCTTTTTTGTTTTCAAAATCCATATAACAAATGTAAATTGGAACCTTGGCCTTTAATGCAATGTAGTAAAAGCCTTTCTTCCAGTTTGGGTTGTAACTCCTCGTTCCTTCCGGGGTAAAGACCATGTATAATTCATCACTTTTGGCAAACAGTCTCACGGCCAAATCAGTAATATTGTTGTTTTTTTTGCGGTCGACGGGTATTCCTCCGAGTGCTTTAAGTAACCAACCTAATGGGGGGAAAAACAAATCTTTTTTAATTAAAATTTTTGGCTTTATACCGTATAAAATAAAGGCCAAACGGCCGAGAACAAAATCCCAATTTGACGTGTGTGGACCAACAACGATGACACATTTTTTCACCCCTGTAGGGGAATTCTCTTCGATTTTCCAGCTGTTCAAATTTAGGTATAAAACAATTCACTTACTTTTGTTCTATGCTAGCACTTAAAGCAATTACGCGCACACTTGGGTTACTTTTTTTAATTGGGGTTTTATTCGGAATCATTCTGATTGCGAATACAGTGCTTGTGAGTCCCAAGCAAAATCAATTGAATTACATTCCTGCAGAAGCCGAAATGGTGGTGAGAATCAATTCTCGAGCATTCATTGAACAAACATTGCGGTCTGTATTCATCGACTCAGAAGATGAAAAATTGATCAATAATCTTTTCAGAAAATTAAAGCAGCGATCGAAAAACGGAAAGAAAATAGAGAATGATGGTATTGATTATCTCTCTGACATTGTGTTATTTAAAATGCCCTTTAAAACGGCATATGTCATTGGTATACTCGTCAAACTGAATAACAAAGATGCTTTTGAAGAATCAATGGCAATAAATGTTTCTCCTCAACGCGTAGCATTAACGCACAATGATGTGGGACTCATTCTCAACTATCGAGGGAAAGAAAATAATCATGCAGCCGCAATTGATTTAGAGCAGCTTGCAGACAATGTACTTTCCAATTCAATAAAAAAACAAAAAGCACCAGAAATCGGAGAAGCATTGATTGCCTTAAGCAGTCAACAAGGTCGGTTTGAATTGAAAGTAGTTGAAAATTCCTTCGTGTTTAATGGCTCATTTTCAAAAAGTGAAGTTATGCATGAACGCGCACATACACAACTGCAGGAAAATGGATTTTGTATTGCTGGATATAATCTATCGGAAATATCTTCAATTTTCACGGAAGACACGGTGGAATACATCAACTTCAACTTTTTAGGATTTGGCGCTGCGAAAAGCAATGGAATTCCTGCTGTCGGGCTTGAAATGCTTCTTGGTTTTAGAAAGAAAACTGATTTCATTTCGCTGATGAAAGAAAAGATAGGAACATCTATTCTTGTTAATGAAGACGAGCAGGTAATTACAGCAATAAATCAATCCTATTATTATAAAGTGCTGAATGATAGCACTTTTTACATTGGAAGCACACAGTATCCAAAGTTAAAAACGTCTAAGCCCACTTCGCTTTTTAAGATTAATGGTGACCCATCTTCATTTTTTAACTATAAAGCAAATAGTGTAGCCATGACGTTTATCGAAATGATGCCTTTATTCCATGCAACAAAACAAATGGCTTTAGTGACACAATCCATTGATATAAAAATGAATCACAAAAATGACAAACAAATTATCCTTGAAGGAAAAATTATGTTCAAAAAAGGGACGTATCCTTTACATGAAATTGTCCGTTTTTTAGTGGCTGGAAATTTCATTCTGTAAATTATAAAAGTAATCTGCAGCTAGACGCATTCGTGAGCCATACCAAGAAAACAGCTCACCATCCACAAAGATGACTTTAGCCTTCGGAAATTGCAATTTAAACTGAGCGAGGTCCGTTTCTTTAAATGGATAAGGTTCTGAACTTAACAGTACAACCTCGGGTTCTGTCATGTCGAATGTTCCAAGTTCTGGATACCTTTTTGCCTCACATACATTATGAAATCCTGCTTTTTCTAACATCGAATTGATGAAGGTTTCTTTACCCGCACAGAAATTCGGATCTTTCCAAATCAGGTAAAGTGCAGATTGAGATACAGATATTTTTTCTTTTGAAAATGAGTGATTTATTTCCTTCATCATTTTTTCAGATGCTTGTTCACAGCCTACCATATGCCCTACTGAAACAATCATCTTCAAGGCATCATCTAATGTATTGATATCGCTAATCCATACCGGTGCAATCGTCTCAAGGAGCGCAATATCCTCTTGTGTATTTTCTTCCTTGTTGGCAAGAATTAAGTCAGGCTGAAGGGATTTAACACGATCAATGTTCACGTTTTTTGTTCCGCCAACACGTATCTTCGAGTCAAACCACTCTTTTGGATGAATACAGAATTTTGTTATTCCAACTACTCGATCACCCAAACCGAGATCGTACAAAAGTTCCGTTTGAGATGGGACTAGTGAAACAATCCTCTGAGGCAATCCTTTCAAGATTACCTCACGACCCAGCTGATCATCAAAAACACGTGAAGTCACGACATTGCTGAAATGATATCGTATCGCGTCACAATGTGATGTCCTCCTTTTGGCAATTCGACCAACACGGCAGGTGTTTCCTTATTGATTAGTTTGCATAAATCATCGAGGTGTGCACTGTAATTCACAACAGGAAATGGAGCGCCCATGATGGAAGAAATCGGTGAATCTCTTAACGAAGGATCCTCCATCAACAACTGATACACATGACTATCATTTATCGAACCAACGAAAGCATTATCTTTCAACACTGGGATTTGAGAAATCCCAAATTTTCGCATCTTCGCGATAGCGTGTGATACCAATTCTTCAGCATATAGTGTGACCAGAGGTGAATCAGCATGCTTGGCCACCAACTCCCCCGCTGTTTTGTATTCTTCTTCAAGGAAACCTCGTTCACGCATCCAATCGTCGTTGAAAATTTTCCCTACATAACGACTGCCATGATCATGAAACAACACCACAACCACATCATCGGCAGTAAGTTGGTCTTGCAATTGTAAAATTCCTTTTATGGCTGCACCAGCAGAATTACCTACAAAAATCCCTTCTTCACGCGCAAGTTTTCTCGTGTACACCGCAGCATCTTTGTCCGTTACTTTTTCAAATGCATCAATAACATCAAAATCTACATTGGCTGGCAAGATATCTTCTCCAATACCTTCTGTGATGTAAGGATAAATTTCATTTTCATCAAAAACACCTGTTTCCTTATATTTCTTAAATACAGAACCATAGGTGTCAATTCCCCATATCTTGATGTTTGGATTTTTTTCTTTCAGGTATTTACCTACGCCAGAGATTGTTCCACCCGTTCCCACGCCAACGACGAAGTGGGTGATTTTCCCATCCGTTTGATCCCAAATTTCTGGTCCCGTAGATTCATAGTGTGCTTCACGATTCGATAGGTTGTCGTATTGATTGACATACCATGAGTTGGGTGTTTCAGAGGCCAAGCGACGAGACACTGAATAGTAAGATCTTGGATCTGACGGATCTACCGCTGTCGGACAAACAACCACTTCAGCACCAACAGCGCGAAGGATGTCCATTTTTTCTTTCGATTGTTTATCATTAAGTACGCACACCAACTTATACCCTTTTATGATGCATGCCAACGCTAAACCCATTCCTGTGTTGCCGGAAGTTCCTTCAATGATGGTTGCTCCCGGTTTAATTATACCTGCTTTTTCAGCATCTTCAATCATTTTCAAGGCCATACGGTCTTTTACTGAGTTTCCAGGATTGGTTGTTTCAACCTTTGCCAAAACAGTTGCGGAAATTCCACTTGTCAGTTTATTTAACCTAACCAAAGGGGTGTTACCAATGGTCTCCAAAATATTTCCGTATACTTTCATGGCTTATTTTTTTTACAAATATAGGATTTGAATCTGTCATGAAGCACTTGATAATTTTATACTACTCACTTTCATCGGTTTCAACAATCACAGGGAGAAAGAAGAAAAACAAGCTTCCGTCGCCCAATTTACTCTCGATGTGCAAATCACTTTTCATGGCAGTGAGCAGTTGTTTTACAATCGACAATCCTACCCCAGTGCCAGGATATTTTTTCGTTACGGAGGAGTCAACTTGGTAAAATGGTGTGCCGATCAATGGGATTTCAAAATCATCGATTCCAATCCCACTGTCTCTGACTCCGAAATACATAAATCCATCAATCCAATCGATAATCAATTCAACTGTACCGTCTTTTGTGAATTTATTGGCATTGGAAAGAAGTTGCATCAAAATACGACTTAAGGCCTCGTGGTCAGAAATAAATACGGATGGAACTTCATCCGAAACGTGCAAAACAAAACGATTGGATTCCGTATTTAGCTGTGTAAAAAAAGCACTCAATTCATCGACTAAATCTCCCACTTTGACACGGTCCTTATTTAAAAAGACATCTGATGAGTTGAAATGGGTATAATCGACCATATCATCAATTAAATTCAAGAGCTGTCCGGCAGATTTCATCAATTCAGCACTAAACAATTGTTGTTCCGGTGTTAAATCACTTTGGTCCAAAAGCTGCGCAAATCCGAGCACACCATTCAGTGGTGTCCTTAACTCATGGCTCATATTGGCTATAAATTCTAATTTCGATCGGCTACTTCTTTCCGCGAGGTGTCTTGCCTCTGCGAATTCAATCTCGATGGTTTGACGAATCATTGCGTTGGCTACCGACACGGCAAAGGATTGAAGTAAAGCTATTTCCGCTTCTGTCCAGGTGCGCTCATCATGAAAATCATCAAAGCCGATGAAACCCCAAAAAACATCATTGGTGTATATGGGTAAAATGAGCAAAGACCTTACTCCTCGTGCCTCCAAAATTGTTTTTATTGGAGATTCGGGTATTTCTCTTGTGTATACATTTAAAGGATGATTGTCCATGAGTGGTACTATGATTTCAGGAATTTCATCCATTCGATAGGTGGTCTTTTCACCAAAATCCATGGCATTGCTTGCTCCAATAGGCGCCCACTCCAAGGTTCGTGTGCATCTTGGAATTCCCGATTCAAAATCTATTGAATTCTCATAAATGTAGACATGATCCGCATTGATGGATGATCCGATTTCTTTCAAACCAAAAAGAAGTGCATCTTCTAATCGTTTATTGTCCAATAATTCCTGACTCGCTGAAGCAATGGCATGGAGCATTTTCTTCTTTTTTTCTAGGCTTAAAATGGTTTCATGCTCCTTGGTGCAGTTACGAATCATCGCTGCAAAATGTTCGGGAGAACCATTTTCAACACTGAAGAGCCCAAGCTTGCAATGGTACCACTCCTCTTTTCCATTTTGAATGCGAGAAAACTCTGCTTCACAGAACGATTGATTATTTCTTACTTCCTCGAGGGATTCATTCATCTCCTCAATAATTTCTGGAGGAAGAAATTCAGAAACATGTCGACCTAAGAAGGCATCGGGTTGCACAAAGAGCTGTGTGCCATTCGGTTCAAAGACATGAGTGAAGATTGAATTTTGATTAAAAATCAGTACCAGTTCACTGATATTTTCGGGGAAATCCCGATAGATTTGATTCATCATACAATTATTTTCAAGTGGTTATAGGTGCAATATAGTTGTTTCATCTATTTTCTACTAATTTTAAACGCTTTTAATGACCAAAATGGGTAAATCAGTGTATCTCTTGTGCGTACTTTTCGCGTTTTTCAGTTTTCAACTGAGGGCACACGACACCTATTTTGCTTTTGCAGAAGTGGAATACAATGATTTAAATGGAACACTTGAGGCAACATTGACCCTTTCCACACACGACCTAGAACGCTTGTTCCAAGAGAAAGGAATAATAAATGGCGCTTTGTCTTCAACGCCAATGGATAGCGTTCTCGTCTCATCCATTTCAGTGCTTGTAAACTCTTCATTTTACTTTAGTTTACCAAACAATCAACTCATCCATTGGGAAATTGAAGGCATTGAAAGCACCCTGACAGGAACAACAAATATTTACTTGAGCTCAGTAGTTAAAAATGTCGCCAATGGATTCTCTGTTCGTTTTGACATTTTCATGGATCGATACCCTGAGCAACAAAACAAAATGACCTTCATTTATCACGAAAATAAAACAACACGTGTGTTTCTTAATTCGCAGCGCACGGATACATTTAAACTAAATCCATTATGAAACGCATCCTCGTAGTTTGTCTTTCCTCTTTCGTTTTTACAAGCGCTTTTGGACAGAGTAAATTTGCTCAACTTGATGTAGAGCTGCCAACGCCAAATGAATACAGAACTGCGGCAGGGGCACCTGGACATCATTATTACCAGCAAAAAGCTGACTATAAAATTGCCATCACCATCGATGATGCTACACAAAAATTAACAGGTGAAGAAACGATCACATATACCAACAACTCACCCGATCAACTTGAGTACTTGTGGTTACAGTTGGACCAAAATCTGTACGCACAGAATTCCGACACAAAACTGATTGAAGTCGAAAAGATGGAAGACTTTAAAAGCATTGGAGATGTGAAAAAACGTTTTCATTACTACGACGGAGGATTTAAAATCGATGGCATTACGTCTACCTCAGGACAAAAAATGTCCTTCGCGATCAACAAAACAATGTTGCGTATCAACCTTGACAAACCTTTGGCACCGAATACGAGCATCACATTTAAAATCAAATGGTGGTATAACATCAACGATCGAATGGCTGTTGGTGGGCGCTCAGGATACGAGTATTTTGAAAAAGATCAAAACTACTTGTACACCGTAGCTCACTTCTTTCCGCGTATGTGTGTGTACAACGATGTAGAAGGTTGGCAGAACAAACAATTTTTAGGTCGTGGAGAGTTCGCCTTGCCTTTCGGCGACTACGAGGTAAGCATTACCGTTCCTTCTGATCACATCGTAGCAGCAACAGGCGAATTGCAAAATGCCAATTCCGTTTTAACCGCTGAACAACGCAAGCGCTTTGAAAAAGCAAAAAGTGCAGATGCTCCTGTGTTGATCGTTACTCAGGCTGAAGCAGAGATGAAAGAAAAATCAAAAGAAAAAGCATTGAAAACATGGACCTTCAAAGCGACCAATGTCCGCGATTTTGCCTTTGCTTCTTCGCGTAAATTCATTTGGGATGCTCAATCGGTTAAAGTTGGCGGGAAGAATGTTCTCGCCATGTCGTACTATCCAAAAGAAGGGAATCCTTTGTGGGAGCGTTATTCCACTAAACTTGTTGCGCACACCATCAAAACCTATTCTAAATACACTGTTGATTACCCTTATCCCGTTGCGATTTCCGTGCACTCGAAATGGATTGGCATGGAATACCCGATGATTTGCTTCAATGGTGGTCGTCCTGAAGAAGATGGAACCTATTCCCAAGAAACGAAATACGGCATGTGGGGAGTGATCATCCATGAGGTAGGACACAACTTCTTCCCAATGATCATCAACTCGGATGAACGCCAATGGACCTGGATGGACGAAGGTTTGAATACCTTCGTGCAATATCTTACCGAGCAGGAATGGGAACGTGGTTAT
>JAJTDQ010000094.1:13327-17914 GCA_021300505.1 Cryomorphaceae bacterium | reverse complement strand
GAAGGGATTTTTAAACTGAAGTCGGCTCATTATTGCCTTTATACTGGTAATCGGCAATTCAATCAAACCGCCTATTGGCAGTTAAACACCGAGGAAAGGCTTGATCTCAGTTTTACGGATACGGCCTTAAAACTGCGTGAATTATTAGAAACATCTGTTCAACGACGTCTGCGATCTGACGTTCCTGTTGGAACCTCATTATCCGGCGGTTTAGATTCAAGCACAATTGTTGGACTTGTTTCAGGCAATCAATCAAATAACCACACCTTCTCAGCTAGATTTCCGGGTTTTTCGAAAGATGAAGGTCACTATATTCACATGGTAAGCCAACAATTTGAAACGAAACATCACGACATCATCGTCAATGAAGACGAGTTGCTGCCCGAGATTGACAAATTGCTGTATCATCAAGAGGAGCCCTTTCAAACAGGTAGTATATTTGCCCAATATTGTGTCTATCGCGAAGCGCGTAAAAACAACGTCATCGTGATGCTTGATGGGCAAGGAGCGGATGAAATTTTAGGCGGGTACGACAAAGATTTCAAATTTTATTTGCGTGAGTTGATCAAAAAGGGTGGTGATTCACAAAAGTTTATCCGTCAAATACAGGAAAATCACAATTATTCGTTGTCTGTAGATGCTCGAGAACGATTTAATATATATGCACCGGGTATTTACAGGGCTATTTCTAAGGTGAAAAACTCAATCTCACCTACTCTACCCGTTGGAATCAACAAAGATTTTTTCAAACAAAATGTTCCGAAAGAATCGCCATTTCATGAATTTGGAGACCTAAAAAGTATGTTGCGGCATGAGTTGACGAATCAAGGATTGGAGAAATTGTTAAAATTTGCAGATCGTAACTCAATGGCCCATTCCTTAGAAGTACGGTTGCCTTTTTTATACCACGAGTTAATTGAATTTGTATTTACACTTAAGAGTAATCTCTTTCTTCAAGATGGGTGGTCAAAAGCTCTACTTCGACAAGGTGTAAAAGATTTGCTACCTGCAGAAATCACTTATAGAAAAGA
Source organism: Cryomorphaceae bacterium (assembly GCA_021300505.1). Taxonomy (GTDB): domain Bacteria; phylum Bacteroidota; class Bacteroidia; order Flavobacteriales_D; family Crocinitomicaceae; genus M0103. The sequence goes on along the minus strand of JAJTDQ010000094.1, from coordinate 16,883 downwards.
TAAAGTTGGTTACGAAGCTCCTCACGACAAATGGAGCAAAAGTGCGCAAATGAAATCGCTATTTGAGGATGCTCAAAGTCATTTAATTCGAGAAAACATTCTTACTGCAGATTATTCCAATCGATGGAAAACAATCATTGCCTCTAAATTCTTGAATGCATGATGAAGCGAGTGGCAATGTTGTTAAATGGACCTATCCAAAATGATTACCGTGTTATAAAAATCATTGAAACTCTGATTCAAAAACATTCGGTTCATTTGTTTTACATCAATGGTAATCCAAATGACGATCATCAATTATTCAATGGAAGAGTTACATTATCTAGCTATACACATCAAGCGTCTAATTGGGTTAAAATTATCCGACATTCTTTGTTCTGTTATGAGTTTTCCTTTTTTGAAAAACGTGTTATGGAAAGTGGTCAGCATTTCGACTTCATTTGGGCGAATGACTTGCCAACATTAAATCCAGCTTACAATCTTTCGAAAACATTAAAATGCAAGTTAATCTATGACTCGCATGAAATCTACACAGAGACCATTAATCAGTTTTTTCCAAGACATTCAACAGGACTTAAAAAGTTCATTTTTCAATCGATGATTTCATTCATGCGAAAGCATGGAGCGACTGTAGAACACCGAATTTTTCCAAAAATTGATGTTTTCTTAACGGTAAATGAAAGCCTATTGAACTACTTTAAGGAACGCAATGATCTAAGGAGAGGATTAGTCATCATGAATCTACCAAAATTGGTTCCATCGATAACATTTGATCGTATTGATTTTCGGAAAAAACACGGATGGTCACCATCAACATGTATTGTTATTTATCAAGGTCAATTGAATGAAGGTCGCGGATTATTTATGCTCCTAGAATCAATGAAATTACTTCCAACGGAATTCAAACTGGTTGTCGTTGGAAATGGTTCATTAGGCAAAGAATTGAACGATTGGACAATTCGCAACCGCTTGACAGAACGAATTGAATTTATAGACACTGTTCCGTTAAATGAACTTTCCGCTTACACATCGGGTGCTGATCTTGGAATCAATCTTTTGGAAACATTCAATCTTAGCAAAGAATACGCCTCTCCCAACAAGTTATTTGAGTATATCCACGCAGTAATCCCTGTCGTTGCCTCAGATACCATTGAAAATCAACGTGTTTTTAGTTCCTTTCCGATTGGAAAACTGACAAAAAATCATCCCAGAGAAATTGCAGCAGCGATTATTCATGTTGCTAATGAAGAAAGATCTTCTTTTACTGATGCACTTGCCCAAGCAAAATCCCATTATCATTGGGAAAATCAAGTAGAATTGTTAAATTCGGTACTTGATGAATAGTCAACAATGAAAAAACTACTGATCCTTGCTTATGACTTTCCACCCTATGTTTCCGTAGGTGGCTTAAGGCCATACAATTGGCATCAGTATCTCAAGGGATTTGGTGTTGAACCTATCGTGATTACTCGACAATGGGCGAACACCCACGGTAACCACCTCGACTACATTTCACCTGGTATTTCACCTTTGATCATCGAAGAAAAAAGCGATCGAGGAACCATTTATCGTACGCCTTACCAACCAAACCTTAGTAATCGACTTTTACTGAAATATGGCGATTCTCGTTATAAATTCGTTCGAAAGTTGATCTCTGGTTACTATGAGTTCGCGCAATTTCTATTTCCAGTTGGTCCGAAATCAGGACTGTACGACTATGCTCGAAAATACCTCAAGGAAAACAAAGTAGATGCGATTGTTGCCACAGGTGACCCTTTTGTTTTGTTTTCATATGCTTCAAAATTGAGTGAAGAATTTGATATCCCTTGGATTGCCGACTACCGAGACACGTGGGTTCAAGATAAAACGCGGTCAGGAAATCGTTTCACCAAAGGTTGGAATTCGTTTTTTGAACGGCGTTTTTTACGCAACGCAGATAAGGTGCTCACCGTTTCCAATTTTATCAAGAAGCAACTTCAGCAAAATCTCCCCGATAAATCCTATGAGATTGTATTGAATGGCTTTAATCCAGATGTGATGCAATCAGCAGGAACTATTACTCAGCAAACCGAGGAATTCACCATTGCTTTTGCCGGCACTTTATACAAATGGCATCCTATACATAGCTTCTTGAGGGTTTGCAATGAGTTGACGGTAAACAAACAAATTCCTAGTTTTCGACTGCAGTTTTATGGACTGAACAACCCAACGGAAATTCAACAGACTATTCAGAAGTACTTCCCTGAATTAACCTCCCATGTGACCATTTTTCCAAAAACAGAAAATGAGATTTTGGTTAAGAAATTAGCCGAGGCCAATGCCTTTTTGCTTTTCAATGATTACTCCATTTTGGGAACAAAAATTTTCACGTACATCGGAATTAAAAGAAAAATTATATTGTGTTATTCCGATGATCCTGAAACAATTTTATTAAAAGAAAAACACTACAACCTACACGAATTTGATTCGGAGTCTAAACAACTTCAATCAGATCTTTTACACGATACCAATGCTGGTATTGTTGCAAAAGATCAAAACCACTTAAGAGAAATTCTTTTGGAATTATATCAGGAGTTCAACGCCAAAGGAAACATTTCTTGTGAATCCCAAGGAATAGAAAAATACTCCAGAAAGATGCAAGTTGAAAGACTTGCCGAAATTGTTAAATCACTTTGACCCTACTACTATGTCAATGCATTTAAACTGTCTCATTTGTGACTCAAGCCAGTTAAAGCCCTTAAAAGGGTATCATGAAACTCATTTAGTCAAATGTGGCACCTGTAGTTTTGTTTTTGCGCAGAAAATCCCCACCACCCAAGAGCTTATTGATTACTACGACGGCTATGGAAGGAATGATTATTTGTCCCCCATTACCATTAAGCGCTATCATGAGCTGCTTGATCAAATGGAAAAATACCGGAAGACGAATCGCATCCTCGATGTTGGCTGTGGCATTGGCTATTTTTTAGAAGTTGCCAAAGAGCGTGGTTGGGAGGTTCATGGAACAGAATATACCGATAAAGCCCTCGAAATCTGTCGTTCCAAAGGAATTGAAATGCAAGAAGGGAAATTAGACCCTTCGAAATTTGACGATGAATCGTTTGATATTATCACCTCATTTGAAGTGCTTGAACACATCAACAATCCACAAGAGGAAGTAACAAATTTCAATACATTGCTACGGCCAGGTGGTTTAATTTACCTCACGACACCAAACTTCAATTCTCTACTGCGCTACAGATTGAAAGAACGTTACGATGTCATTACCTATCCTGAACACTTGAGTTACTACACACCACGTACCTTGAACCTTCTCTTCACCAAAGCTGGATTCCAAAAGCAACAAATTCAAACAACGGGAATTAGTTTAACCAGACTGAGAACAAGTCAAGGACAAAAGAGTCAAGCATTTATCTCAGAAACGTCCGATGACGAGCAGCTTAGAAATAGAATTGAGGATAAATCACATCTTCAGCTCGCAAAAAAAGTAGTGAATGGAACCCTTACTCTTTTCGGTATTGGTGACAGCCTTAAAGGGTGGTTCATTAAAAAGTAA
>JAJTDQ010000094.1:0-13222 GCA_021300505.1 Cryomorphaceae bacterium | reverse complement strand
AAAACACCAGTGCTCGGTATTTGTCTCGGTATGCAACTAATGACGAAACACAGTGAAGAAGGCGATTGTGAAGGACTCGGTTGGTTCGATGCAGATGTAGTTCGATTCAAGGTGAAAGATACGTTACGGTATAAGATCCCACATATAGGGTGGAACGACGTCAAGCATGCAAAAGAGAGCAAAATCCTAAACGGAATAAATTTCAATGATCCCTTTTATTTCGTGCATAGTTTTCACGCACGCACCTCTGATAATTCGATTATCCTTGGCACATCAGACTATGAAACAGAATTCGTATGTGCCTTAGAAAAAGATAATATTTGCGGTGTACAATTTCACCCTGAAAAAAGCCACGGCGTGGGGTTGCAACTGCTGAGTAATTTTGCAGAAAAGACGTCAGAGAATTGACAATGGACGAAGGACAAAAGACAAAAGACAATGGAATTATAACCCATAATTCGTGGCTTCGAGTCTGCTATCGCACCTCAGCCACCAAACTCGTAACTCGTAACTCATAACTTAACTAGATGCCGCGCCCAAGAATAATCCCTGTCTTACTGCTCCAAGGAAATGTCCTTGTAAAATCTGTGGCTTTTAAGAACTATAAGTACATCGGTGATCCAATCAATGCAGTGCGGATTTTTAATGATTTGAAGGCGGATGAGCTAGTTTTCTTGGATATCAATGCCGGTATGGAGAATCGGTTAATTGACGCTGAATTTGTGTCACAAGTTGGTGAAGAAGCCAACATGCCTTTTTCGGTAGGTGGGGGAATTCGTACACTTGAAGATATACGCACACTCATCAATGCGGGTGCTGAACGTGTCATCATCAATGCAGCAGCCATTGTACGACCAGCATTTATTCGCGAAGCAGCGGATGAATTTGGCTCTTCAACCATCACGGTTTGCATGGATGTTAAGAAAAAATTGTTTGGTGGACAGATGGTGTGGTCAAACAACGGAAAAAAAGCGACCACCCTCCATCCTATTGACTATGCGAAACAAATTGAATCTTTAGGTGCCGGTGAAATCATTGTTCAATCCATTGATAAAGATGGCGCGATGACAGGATATGACCTTCCTTTGATTCGAAGCATTTCTGAAGCAGTAACCATCCCTGTCACAGCGCTAGGTGGAGCAGGAAGCACAGACGATCTAGAAAAGGCGCATAACGAGGCTTTCGCAAATGGACTCGCTGCTGGAAGTTTATTTGTGTTTCACGGTAAAAACAGAGGGGTGTTGATTACGTATCCGAAAAGGAGTTGAATTGATGTTAAGACGTTAAGATTTTAAGATGTCAAGACAAAGGACAAGTGACAAAAGACTTCATACTTCGTTGGCTTTTAAGTCGAAGAGTGAACAAGTCTTTTAGCGAAGCGGGTCTTTTGTCTTATAGTCAGCCGCGGCTGACGGGTCTTTTGTCTAATTCGCTTGCGAACTAAAAAGAAGCCAACTTCTCTTTCTTGAATAACTTACGGTATGTATTGTAGATAAAGCTCAGGCGTTTTTCGTCGTTTGGATATTCCCAATACCAATGCGCTGGTAGCTGCAAGACGGCTTCAAACTCTTCCTGTGAAATACCCAATTTCTTGGCGATATACTTCTTTTCTTCAGCTGTTTTTATGTCATCGTAAGGCTTAGCAACAAGTTGCTTCAAAGCTTCTTCGCGTTCAATCGCACCTGCACAAATCTGAGACGAGAGTGTCGCTCTTCGATAGTCAATACCAAACTTTTCAAAAAGATAATACGATTGAATAAATCCAGTGTATTTCGACTCGTAGTGCTTACCTCCGTAGTATTTCCAATCCAACTCTTTTTGAAGGAAGGCCATCGTTTCCTCCTTGTCGTAAGGTACAAAGTTGAGCATATAAACCATTTTCATGCGCTTCACCAACTTATAGTACATCTCTTTTTTGAATCCAAACGTTGGAAATTTTCTCAACTTTCTGGTTCCAAATTTCTTTTGAATGTGGTTGAAGTAGCGCAAATCTTTAGCGTTGTAATGCCAGCACTTTGGAAGAATACCTTCAGTAGCAAAGTTTCCACCACTGATGATATATTTCACACCATACTGCGCCGCCACTTTGTGCAAGGATGCCAAAATAGCGATATCGGTAGGTGTATCAGCTTCAGGAACTGATGCCTTTAAAAATGCCAATTGCAGATCCTTAAATTCTTCCCAATCCAATACATAGCTTTCGTAACCAACTTGCAACTTTTCTGCAATCGTTCGAATATTTTGAACAGCTTCCTCGGAGTTCCAGCCATTGTCCATGTGAACGGCTAACACACGCAGACCATGCTGACGTGCAATATATGCCGCATAGCAACTGTCAATTCCCCCGCTTAAACCAACAACACAATCGTATTCTTTCCCAGAACCTGCTTGCTTCATCTCGGCAACAATTGCCTTCAACGATTCATCGCTTTCTGCGCCTCGATATTGATGACGAGCGCGTTTATCCAAAAATTCTGTACAGTGATTGCAATACCCTTTCTGATCGAATAAGATCAAAGGATCAGTTGTGTCCATAACACAGCGTGAGCAGATTTGGTATTGATTAAACATTCTTGCACAAAAATAAGGTCCAAATCAATACTGCGCATGCATAATCTTGGTTTTTTTATATTAATCTTCTGCTAAATCTTTTCTTGATTAATTATCTAATATTCAAAAAACTGAAGGAAAAATAATTCATTCGTTTCGAGGGACTTTTCCGGATAATCAATAAATCAAAACTGTTTGCGAATTCGCCACTCCTTCGTGTATAAATTATTGAACCGATTACCTAGGTGCTTAATCCATCCCAAAGGTACGTTTTGAAAGGTCACTAGCTGATAACCGTGTTCACCCGATAATGGGAATGTATCACCTCGCAAATAGTGCAAGGCCTGCTCCTTGGTCAACTCTATTCTCTCCTTATATCGATTTAAAAATGGGTTTAAAGCCAATTCTTCATTGGGGATGATTCCCTTTCGTGAAGTATCTCCTACCATCGTCCCCAACTTTTGTAATCTCATCTGCGCCTGAACATGCAACATTGAATCTGTGTAATTTTTGGGCAATGCCAGTAATTTTTCATTCCAATTTATGAGGTCATATTCCGACAAATCAGCGTATTTTCCACAATCTAGCGCATCTTTTTGAGCACGAAACTCACTCTTTCTGGTATTTCGCTGTCTGATTAATGTCTCATCCGGTTTTTGCAAGACGGCTATGTAAAACCCCTCTGATTCAGTAATTCCTGGGATACAATAGAACCCAACTCCATTCCGACCTTTCATAATTGGTTCATGCAGTTCAATTGGAACCAATTCAGCACCGAGTTCTTTTATAAACCAGAGCACATTCTCTTCATTTTCGCTAGAATTGAAGGTACATGTTGAATACACCATGATTCCGCCGGGCACTAGTGCATCCCAAACATCCATCACAATACGCTTCTGCCGTCCAGCACACAACCTTACATTATCATCACTCCATTCATCTCTCGCGGCTGGATCTTTTCGAAACATGCCTTCGCCCGAGCAAGGTGCATCAACGACCATTAAGTCAAAGAACTGCGGTAAGCGCTGAAAATCTTCGGGATCATTGTTGGTCACTACTGTATTGGAATACCCCCATTTGGTCAGGTTTTCCTTTAATATCCGTGCACGTTGTTGAATGACTTCATTGGCAACAAGCATTCCTTTATTGTCTAAAAATGAGGCGATCAAGGTACTTTTCCCACCAGGCGCCGCACACAAATCCAAGACCTTAGGTTCAGTGGCCAAATTCAATTGACGAAGCACCGAATCAAGCACCATGGATCCCGCTTCTTGTGGATAATACGCACCAGCGTGAAACAAAGGGTCGAACACATATTGAGGTCTTTCATTCAGGTAAACAGCAGCTTCACACCAAGAAACTTGTCCTCGAATCTCAAAGTCAGGTTTTTGCTTTTTGGGATGAAAACGCACAGAAACAGGTGAAGGAGTATCAAGTGCCTGAATCAATTGAAGCCCAGGAAATGACTCGTTTTGAATACGCGATAAAAATGCTTCTGGTAATGGATGATTCATGATGTAAATTTAATCGTTCACGGTCACTTTGATGCATGCTTGACCTTCGTTTGCCATCGCTTCCCGACTAACAGAGAAACCCACACACCACAAAATGCGTTCATCATCCGTCACAACACATTGTTTTTTTCTCAGGTGATGAAGCACCTTGGCATCTTTCAAGATATCAGAAACCAACTTAGATCCTTTCATTCCGATGGGTTTCATGCGGTCCCCAATCTGCCAAAAACGCAAGTGCAAAGTTCCAACAATTCGATCCGGGTCTAGGTAAATAGCGGATTTGTTAAATTCTTCAGGTGGGGAGGGGAGTTCTTGAATGATCAATTTCCCAAGGAGCTTGTCATCATTTGTTTCTTCCTCGATAAAGAGTGTGTTCGCTTCACGAATGATCTTTCGCTTCTTTTTTCCCGAGAGATGAACAACCTTTCCTTTTTCAGAGTTTGCCAATTTATTCACCTCATCCAAATAGCCCAACGGTATCTCTAATTGACGCAGCAACTCAATTTTCTCAAATTCACTTAAGGAAACATAGGTGTCAATCGGAATTGTATTCGTTTCAGAAAATTCGTTGATCAATGTTGAAATGGTGTGTTCCAAAAGCTCTTGACTTGATTGAAATACCCGCATCACAAAGTTTATTTGATCCACTATATCTGGATGATTTTCGACCAATTTCGGTAGAATGATATTTCTAAGCTTATTGCGCGAATACTTGCTTTCGCTATTGGAACGATCTTCACGCCACGTCCATCCGAATTCTACTGCTTTTTGAACAATTTCCTCCTTTCGAAAAGGCAACAAAGGACGCAAATATTCCCCATTCGCTTCGATCATACCTGACAGCCCCATCATCCCTCCTCCTCGTGCAAGGTTCAACAAAAAAGTTTCGGCTTGATCGTCAGCATGGTGTGCCAAGACAATCTTTCCTCCTTTGGTATTTTGCAGTTCCTCAAAAAAAGCATAACGCACCTTGCGCGCCTCATGCTGCAAATTGCCGCCATTTTCAGTCAAGTACTCATGCAGATTTACACGTTTTGTGTGCAGTTGAATGTTGTTTGATTTGCACCATGTTTCCAGAAAAAGTTGGTCATCATCGGAATCTTGTCCCCGCAAACCATAGTTCACATGCACCAATTCGATAGGCAATTCAGCCTTCAACATGCCATTTGCTAAAGCCATAGAATCGACACCACCACTACAAGCAATAAAATATCGCTCGGCTGGATGCGCTGTGAAAAAGGATTCAATGTGTTGAATAAACTTATGCATTAACCCCATCCATGATTTTCTTCACCTTCACCAAGCACTCCTCATATTCTTTTTCTGGGTCAGATTGAATGGTAATTGCGCTGCCGACACCACAGGAAAGGTATCCATTTTTTGCATTGTGAATAACTGTTCGGATAACCACATTAAGGTCAAAATCTCCATTTGGATCGATATAGCCTATACTTCCTGAGAAGAGTCCGCGTTGAAACGATTCATGCTCCTCAATCAACTGCATTGATCGGTATTTTGGGGCACCTGTCATAGATCCCATGGGAAATGTTGCGCGTAAAATATCAGTGAAACTCACATCTTCACCCACCTCACAGGACACCGTAGAAATCATTTGATGCACCGTTTCAAAGCTATGAATCCCACAAAGTTCTTCCACACGCACCGTACCTTTTACAGCCACACGGGACATGTCATTACGAACAAGATCAACGATCATTACATTTTCGGAGCGTTCTTTTGGATCATTTTTTAGCCACTCTGCCAAGGCAGCATCTTTCACTGCATCAGCATCTCTTGGGGCTGTACCTTTTATGGGCTGTGAAATGAGTTTAGTTCCCGTTTTGCGAATGTATCTTTCTGGGCTGTAGCAAAGCACACTTAATTCATCCATTCGCAGATAGGCCGAGAAAGGTGTTCGTGTGAGTGCGTTTAACTTGAAATAAGCATCCATCGGGAATTCAATCACGGCATTTTGGCAATAGAACTCCTGACAAAAATTCACCTCATAAATATCACCACGTTGTAAGTGTGACTTTAGCGTATTGACTTTTGATAGATACGTCTGCTTATCTATTGCGGGAATAAACTCAACCTTTGGGTGGTGAAAGTTCGTGTCCATTTCCTCTTCCATGAAATTGCTGACAAATGCCTCACTAAATGCATCGACGATGCCCTGAAGAAATTGAACATTTTCTCGGTTGATTCGAACCACATACCGCGGTCTCCAAAGCATCGCTGTTGGGAACTGCATTTCATCTCGATTGGAAGAAGTCAATCCGTAAATTTCATTCTTCAAATCGTACGATAAAGTCATGAACATCCAGGCTCCTTTGTGCTTTTGAAGAAAGGCATCCATCGCAGGCAAAACATGACCTTGGGAATACGTCATGCGGTCGTCTTCACCGAAGGCAAGTATACCCGTCCCGTCATTGCTATTGAGATAAATTAGAGGAATTTTATCCATGTGGCAAAGGTAAGAAGAAAGAATTGCCTTCTCAATTTTCCTAAAAAAATGTACCTTCGAGTACTGAACAAACTATGCTTTACCGTATTCTAAAATTTTTAATTGGCATTGGCATTCGGTTATATTACCGAGAAATAAAGATACGGAACAAAGAATTCCTTCGTCATGACGGACCATTGATCATTATTGCCAACCATCCCAACACGATGATGGATGCCTGGATTATTGCACAAAGCATCTCTCAACCAATCTATTTCATGGCAAAAGGAACATTTTTCAATACGCCATTGAAACGATGGATTTTGAATAGCTTGGGAATGATTCCCATTAATCGGCCGATCGACAACAAGACAGCTGGTGTAAATAACAATTCAGAAGTTCGGTAATGCTCACTATTGAACAAGGACTTTTTGTCGACGATCTACTCGATGAGTATGCTGAAAACCCAAGTGTGGCATCAAAAAAATTGACATCTCGTTTCCGTCAACACCTTGAGCGCGTTTTGGTGACAACAGATTCATTGGAACAAGAGAAATTGATTGATGATGTGTATGACATTGTCAAGGATGAAAAGTCAAAAGCAAGTGTTGAGTCGCGTGTTGAGTACCTGAAACAAATCAGTGACCGCATCGAGGAAATACAACTTTTGAAGCCCTTCCTCATCGAAGAAATTCAAACCCTGGTGAATCAAATCCACTGGCAAACTGAAAAATTAAAAATTCGTCAGGACTTACTGAATAAGCGCTTTAAGTTAAGCTCCTACAGCTTACAATTGTTCTTTTCCGTGATTTATGCTGTTGTCGGGTTTCCTGTTTTCATCTTTGGCTTGATCCACAGCATTGTACCCTTTAAAGGGACAGAACTACTAATGCCTAAGTTGATTAAAAATGTAGAGTATTATGCCCCTATAGCTGTTTTGTTGGGCTTGGTAGTGTATCCAATCAATTATAGTCTATTTATTTGGACAGCAGGAATACTGTTCCAACTTAGTTTACTCGTCAAGGTACTTTACTTTTGTGCCATGCCAATTACTGGAATGTTCGCCTATTACTACATCCGATTTTTCTCTAAAACGGCTTACCGCTGGAAATATCTTTTCGTTCGCATGAACGAAGGACAAGCGCTGAATGAATTAACCATGCTCAATGATTTAATTCATTCACTGGATTGATTCATTTGCAGGAAATTGACCTTGTCTTAGGGGACTTTCTAAGCACGAGGTCTCCTGGTTTTAATTCTTTGATGGCCACAGAATCTTTTTTCCATTCTATAATGGTAGCTTCAATTTTAATCGGCTTACCTGAACGGTAAATCCATAATGTATTGGAACGGATCAAATGATAAGGAACAAAAAAGTACGCTGAGTTCCTTTGAAACTGCATTGTGACCTTTTGATTAATCGTAATCACCTTATTCGAAATACTGCATTCGACAATGGCATTTGGACTATCGTCCTTGTGGGTAATCGTTGTAACTCGACCTTTAAACTGCTTATTTCCTTGGACCATGGAAACCTCATCTTTCTGTTTAAGCAATAGTGCATCCTCCTTCGGCATCTTGAATTCAGCAAAATAAATTTGACGCGGAGCAATCTGTGCGACACATTCTTGAGAAAGAACCTTCTCTCCAATTTTTTTATTTATCGCCAACACGGTTCCTGAAAAAGGCGCAAAGTAATAATAGGCATCAATTCCATCTTCCAATTTTTTCACTTCTTGGTACGCATCAGTAAACTTTTGAAACTTCTGGCCATTTAATTTTGAAATGAATGAAGGACAAGCAGGCAGTCGTCTTGTGGGCAGTATATTAGATATTAACGTTTCCCATGAACTTTTTTCTCCAGAATAATTGGTGGCTATTTCCTGCTCTAATTGTTCTGCCAGCAACTTCAACTCTTTCTTTTTCGCGCTCATCTCCTTAAAAAGTACTTTCAAGTCCAATTTGAACAAAATGTCACTTTCTCGAAAGTTACTTCCCTCGGTCAAAGGAATTTCTCCAGCCACCAAAGTTCCTGGAATGGTGAAAGTTACATTTACTTTGCCAATGGGCTTGATGCTTCCTTCAAATTCAACGACTCGAGATTCTTTATACAAAACAGGACGAATTGTATCTACGGTATATACCCCTTTTCTATTAGATTGCTTTGTATTGTTTGACTTCGAATTCGTCCAATTAAAAACAGCAACAAGTCCTATGACAAGAGGAACGAACAAAAAAATGATACGATTTCGCGTCATTGCAAATGATTGATGGTCATAAAGATACTTTAACTGCAAAGATGAAAAGCGTTACGAATTAAAATGCAGGCTATAAAATTTCACGAGAAGTACTTACATTCGTAGCATGTGTGGAATAGCTGGCTTTATTGATCTGAAAGGAAGGTCGAACGCAGATGTGCTTCGGGCCATGACCGATCAACAAATTCATCGTGGACCTGACGGAAGCGGCACGTCATTGCTCACCTTCAGCAACGCAAGCATCGGACTTGGTCATCGTAGACTTGCCATCATTGACCTCTCGGAAACGGGACATCAACCGATGGCTTTTGGCCAGCTTACCATCACCTTTAACGGAGAAATCTACAATTATCAAGAAATAAAGAAGGAACTCGAAGCTTTGGGTCATTCTTTCGTTGGACATTCGGATACCGAAATGATTCTTCACGCTTACACTACTTGGGGAGAATCATGCTTGCACAAATTCATTGGGATGTTTGCTTTCGTTATTGTCGACACAAGCAATGGGAACGTGTTTATAGCCCGAGATCGCGCTGGTGTTAAACCCTTTTTCTATTACCATGCTGACGGCTTATTTTTGTTTGCTTCAGAATTGAAGTCATTTCATGCCCATCCGGCCTTTCAAAAGGAAATTGATCTAAACGCAGTTTCTGCCTTTATGCAATATGGGAATGTTCCTTCGCCTCACTGCATTTTCAAAAACGCCTTCAAACTTCCTCCGGGACATTATATTCAATTCAAGTTGGAAGAGTCGCTTCATATTCCAAAGCCCAAATGTTATTGGAATGTATATGACGCCTACAACAAACCGAAATTGGACATCAGTGAAGCTGAAGCAATCACAGAAACAGAAAAGATCCTTCAATCGGCGTGTGAATACCGCATGGTGGCAGATGTTCCGGTTGGTGTGTTCCTAAGTGGTGGTTACGACTCTGCTTGTGTCACTGCGCTGTTGCAAAAAGACCGCACCGAAAAACTGAAAACCTACACCGTTGGCGTTCCAGATATTGGCTTGAATGAAGCACCTTACGCCGCAGATGTGGCGAAATACCTAGGTACCGATCACACTCAAATCGATTGTACTGAAAAGGAAGCCGTTGAACTCATTGCCGAACTGCCTTTCTATTATGATGAACCATTTGGTGACAGCAGCGCAATACCTACCACTTTGGTGAGTAAAATGGCGCGAAAGGAAGTTACCGTTGCTTTGAGTGCGGATGCAGGTGATGAAGTATTTGCTGGATACAATCGCTATGACTACCTGATGCGTTACGGCAAGAAGATGGAGCAAATGCCCAAATTTGTGCGGAAAACGATGGCTTCGGTCATGGATCTTGTTCCATCTGAGCGGATTCCCGTTTTGCGCAACAAGTATAACTTTCACAACCGCTATGAGAAACTGAAAGGTATACTTCGCAACCCAAGTTCTCAGCAAATTATGTTGAGTTTGAGTCAGCAATATACCGATGACCAAATGAATGCTCTAGTCTTGCTAAATCCGGCAAATCATTTGCCGACAAACTATTTGTCCACTGAACTTCAGCAGGATTTCTTCAGTCCCTTGGCCTACATGATGGCCATCGATTACCAGACATATTTACCTGATGACATCCTTCAAAAAGTGGATCGTGCGACGATGACTGTAAGTTTGGAAGGGCGAGAACCATTTTTAGACCATCGCGTCATTGAATGGGCAGCTCAATTACCTGACAGCCTCAAATACCACGATGGCATTAAAAAGTACATTCTTAAAGAAATTGTTCATCAGCACATTCCAAAATCATTGCTCGATAGACCGAAAATGGGATTTGCCGTGCCGATTGCCAAATGGTTACAAACTGATTTACGCGATTTGGTGGAAGAACAGCTATCTTCTTCGCGCATCGTTCAACAAGGAATATTTCAACCTCTGTTCGTCAAACGTTTGAAAGACGATTTTTACAACGGAAAGAAAGAACTAGATACCAAACTGTGGTACATGTTGATGTTTCAGCTCTGGTACTCCAAATGGATGGAAGCCTAATTTGACTTGATTTGAGAAAAATCCTTTATATCTCCTATGACGGGATGACTGATCCGCTCGGTCAATCACAAGTACTTCCCTACCTCGTTGGGCTCACGAAAAAAGGTTGTCAATTTCATTTGATCAGCTTTGAGAAACAGGAACGATTTGAGAAATTTGAGCAACAGATTCGAACGATTTGCGCCGATGCTGGAATAGAATGGCATCCGCTCTCGTACACAAAAAAGCCTCCGCTACTTTCGACCATTTACGATGTTCAACGCATGAAAAAGTTAGCACATTCACTTCATAAAACACATCATTTTGATATCATTCACTGCCGCAGTTATATCTCTGCATTGGTAGGAATGGGCATGAAATACCGCTTCGGGACAAAATTCTTGTTTGACATGCGTGGGTTTTGGGCCGATGAACGCGTCGAAGGTGGAATTTGGAACCTTTCCAACCCACTTTTTAAAACCGTGTATTCTTATTTCAAAAAGAAAGAAAGACGCTTTTTTAATGAGTCAGATGCTATTGTTTCCTTGACGTACAAGGGAAAAGATGTCATTGAGAAAGAGTTTGGAATTTCAGAAAGTAAGATCAACGTTATTCCATGTTGTGCCGATTTGAATTTATTCGATCGAAATAAAATCGTTGATAGTGAACTTACAGATTTAAGGAGAAAACACGGCATCGACGAAAACACAAAAATTTTGGGGTACGTCGGATCAATTGGCACCTGGTACATGTTGTCAGAAATGCTTGATTTTTTCAAAGTACTTCGAAGTTGTCTTCACAAAGAAGTGCCTAATTACATTAGTTTGTTTGATTTATCCGTGTTTTTCATTCGACCGTCATTCTCAAAACAGGCATCTTCCCCTACGAAACAAGGTGAGTTGATGGCGATGGGGATTCCCATTGTGTGCAATGCGGGAGTTGGAGATACAGACCTTGTGATTGAAAAGTACGAGGCAGGTGCTGTATTTAAAGAGACAAATCCATCGGCTTACGAAGCATTTTCATTTCCTATTAGCAACTTTAACAAAGAACAAACGGTTGTTGGCGCTCAGGAATTCTATGGATTAGAAAATGGGGTAAACACCTATTTCAGTATTTACACAGCGTTGATCCCAATGCAAGAAAACGTGTTATAACACCTAATTTTGAGTGATGTCTGGAACTATTTTTTTTCTTGTACCCTACCCATACGGAGAAGCTCCATCACAGCGTTTCCGTTTTGAGCAGTACATCGAGGATTTAAAGTCGAACGGTTTTCAGGTAGAAGTACACCCCTTTTACGACTATAAAACATGGAGGACGCTTTACACCCAAGGAAATGCGGTAAAAAAGGCCTTGGGGATTTTCAAAAGTTTCGCTAAACGTTTTGTACTACTTTTCAAACTTCGTAAAGCCGATTACATATTCATCCACAGAGAAATGGCCCATGTGGGTCCACCAGTATTAGAGTGGATTGTTGCCAAGGTCATGCGCCGAAAGTACATCTATGATTTTGATGATGCAATTTGGCTACCCAACTACAGTGAAACGAATGCCAAATTCCACCGATTAAAGGCCTATTGGAAGGTGAAATACTGCATAAAGTGGGCAGATAAAATCACCGCTGGAAATGAATACCTGGCAAGTTATGCGCGGCAATACAATCCCAATGTTCAGATTATCCCAACAACCATAGACACTAAAAACCATCACAACGTGCGCACAGACCACAATCGTGAAAAAGCAATTATTGGTTGGACAGGAACGCATACTACAAGTCAGTATTTGGATGACATTATTCCTGTATTGAAAAAACTAGAGGACAGTTACGATTTCATTTTCCGTGTCATTTCCAATGAAGATCCAAAATTTGACTTGGCTTCATTTGAATTTGTAAAATGGACCAAAGAAACAGAGATTGAAGATTTGCAGCAATTTACTATTGGTATTATGCCACTCCGTCACGATATTTGGTCGGAAGGTAAATGTGGGTTCAAAGGTTTACAGTATATGTCATTGGGTATCGTTGCAGTGATGTCACCCGTTGGTGTAAACACATCAATTGTTGATGATGGCATCAATGGCTTTTTGGCCGAGACGATGGAAGAATGGGAATCTTGTCTCATTCAGCTTTTAGAAGATGCTGATTTAAGAAAACAAATCGGTGAAAACGGCCGTGTAACCATTGAAGAACGGTATTCCGTTAATGCTTATCGAGAACACTATATTTCGCTTTTCCGCAAGCCGATAAGTACTTTCTGTACCGTGAATTGATCGTTAATACATCGATAACTTTTACACAAAAAAATAATTTCAAAGTTATCATTATCAACATCTTAAACCTCTTTTCAACAACAACACACTGAAGATTAACACGAACTTAAAAAGTAGGTTCTATTTTGATTTATATCTTTGGGCAAAACTAAACTTAAACAACATGCGTAAAAACACAATG
>JAJTDQ010000093.1 GCA_021300505.1 Cryomorphaceae bacterium | reverse complement strand
GATTGTCTTTCACAGTTAAACGAAAATCCATCACGCGAGACACCGATGGAAGTACCTCCCAAGTGTAAGGTCCATTGGCCGCTAGAGAAGCTAAATTTGGAAAATACCTTGATGGATTCGTGCTCGGGTCAAAACTGCGGAAGTTCGGTCCTCCAGTCGCTGTTGCAACAGGTGGCTGAGTCGATGCCTCGTTGTCCATTTGTTCCCATAAATAGGTCAAAACATCATTGTTTGGATCTGTAGCAACACCTGTTAAAACGAAAGGCGTATTTATTGGTACGGAAATATTCCCCCCGGCAGATGTAATTGTTGGAGCAGAGTTGTTTAGGGCAGTAATTACCTCACACGTATGGCCACCACTAAGGATTTCGGCGCTAATTTCGCCCAGATTGTACCCATGAAAATAATCATCACTATTGTTTTGAACGTTGGGAGCACAAATACCAGCATAGCCCATAATTGTACTTGCACTTCCTGGCTCTCTACGTGCGGCTCCTACGCTGTTGCAATTGTTGTTTTGCGTGTGATTTCCCCCAAACTGATGCCCCATCTCATGGGCGACATAGTCGATATCGAAAGGATCTCCAATTGGTGCTGAACTTCCTGTGACACCGCGTGCCTTTTGACCGCCTGTACACACAACTCCAAGGCCGGCAAGACCACCACTGTTGGTTCCGAAGACATGGCCGATGTCGTAGTTTGCACTTCCAATCTGGCCGTCACAAGTTGTCTGATTCTGATTGATCATGGTGCCCGGTGTTCCATTCGTAAATGGATCTCCAGTCGTACTCGTATAAACGATCAGATTATTGTTTGGAACAATCACCATAGTAATCGCGATATCTTTTTCATACACGCCATTGACACGATTCATCGATGTCGCCTGGGCAGCTTGGGCTAAAGCCACCGTACCACCATGAAAAGCTGTATATTCCCCTGTTGCTGAAAGCGCCAAACGGTACGTCCTCAATTCGCAGGTACCAAAAGCCAGTTTTACCGTTGGGCCAGGCTGACCTTTACTCGCCGATACTACCCCACACTCTTTTTGTTTGTCAGTGATAAATGCATCCTTCTCGTAAACAATATAATATTCCGTATTTCCTTTTAAATAAGGGTCGATAAACACCGTACTTTTCCCAGGAATCATGATCATCGCATGAAAACCTTGAGGGGTGATATCCCACTTAGCAAATGCACCAGAACCATCAAGGGCATATCCATCCAATGTCATCGTTTCAGAAAACTTGACATTTAGATCAGGGTGAAGCGTCTGATTTCGTTTAACGGTGAACGAATGATTACTCCCATCAGGATAAGGCAAGGTCAATTCACCTACAAACCCGTCCATAGCACCTTCTCGGTATGTAATCCCTTGTAATTGATTTAATAAAGTACTGACGTTCATTTTTACCAACTTAAACGCTGTAGCTTGAATCTGCACAAAACCTGAAGGTACATCAGTAGCATTTGCTATCGGCTCAACAGGTAAATCAATAACCTTTGTTTTTTGGGCATGAATTCCACCAATTGAAAGGATAAAAACGAGGACAATAAGAATAGAGCTTTTCATGGAAATTGTTTTAGCGGCTTGAAATTACAAATAATGGAGTAATTGACAAAAGACAATGGACAAAAGACAAAGGGACACTTCTTCGCTCGTTGAGCTTCGAAGGACAATGGACAATGGACAAAAGACCGCTGCGCTGAAGGACAATTGACAAAGGACTTGATGATTCGCTGAATTCCTTTAGGACCAAATTCTGTTTAGAACGAATTTGCGAAGCAATCAAATTCCAAATTGCCGCAGGCACCAAATTCCGCTAGGAACAAATTGCTTCAGCATCAAATCTTCAATTTGCGAAGCAGGCATGACAAAAATCAGTTTATCCCTTAATCTTTCTCATTGATTTCAAAGCTGTCCATTCTGACATTTGGCGTATACATTTAACACAAAAAGTTATGAGTACACATGTCGCAAACACAGGAATGAAAGGGCTATTTGAAAAAGCTGAGTTCAACCGTTTTGGAATTATTTGCGTTGTATTGACCATTGTAGGATGCCTGGGAGGGATTGCTGTAGGTCTAGGAGCAACTGAAAATTACTTCACGCTGACATTGGTTGTTGTTCCGACAATGGCCACATTAAGCTTACTTATTGCTGTTGCACCAATGCGTTCTATATTGATTGTAGCAAGCATCTGCTTAATCATCGATTTAATTATGATCTTGTACTTTACCTTAAGTTAATAGCTTATACAAAGGCATTTCGGATCATCCATTTTCGTAGTTGCTGTTGGATGAAGCGCGTTTTGACTTAAGCTGCGCCGTGTTGGTGCGGCTTTGCATCAGAGTGAGGGTGTAGAGTGAGAGCGGCTCATTCTGTTTTCTTTTTATTCCGTCTCAAATAAACACAATCGGTCAAAAAATCTAAATTCAATTGAATTTGGAGGGTGTTGTCGCGCGGATATTCTTCTAGTAACCACAATAGTAGTATGAGTTTGAGAGTGTATCGCTCTCACACTTCACTCATACTCTAATTTGCAACCCTGTCGGGGTCGAATCTTCCCAATCCCGAAGAAAGTTTATGTGTTTTTTGGCAACGAAACGATAAACGAGGTACCAACACCAGTTTCAGATTCAAAACTGACTGATCCTCCATGGTTTTCAGCAATCTGTCGAACCATGGCCAAGCCTAAGCCTGTGCCAGTACTTTTGGTGGTAAAATATGGAACAAAGATTTTAGCACGTCGCTCTTCAGGTATGCCTGTTCCATTGTCTTTTACTTCTATACTATACATGCCTTCGCGCAATTCAACGGTAACGATAACTGCACCTTTGCTGAGGTCTGGAATGGCCTGAATGGCGTTCTTAAGCAAGTTATTGAACAAACGAAGCATCTGATCTTTGTCGGCACGAACCTCAATGCTTCGAACGAAGGAGCGCAACTCGATGTAGCAGTCCCCTTCTTGACGGAACACTTCGAGCACATTTTCGATCAATGGTAAAAGGTCCATGGCTTCCTCCTGCGGACGCGGCATCTTCGCAAAACTGGAGAACTCATTTGCAATGTGCGTTAGTGCATCAATTTGCTCAATAATAGAAGCTACAACACGCTTCAATTTCTCTTCAGATGCAGGATCATTCGGGTCGTACACGCGCAACAACTGTTGAACACTCAATTTCATTGGTGTCAATGGATTTTTGATCTCGTGAGCTACCTGCTTCGCCATTTCACGCCATGCCGACTCCCGCTCACTGCGCGCCAACTGTTCAGCCGCAAATTCCAATTCGAGCAATTTCTGGTTGTAGTCTTTCACCAAGGCACCAATCTCATCATCCTTTTCGTAATCGATTTGCTGGTTGAATGTGCCAAACCTCATACGGGCAAAACTTTCCTGCAACAGCCGCAATGGCGCTGTTACCCAGCTGGAAATAAAGATGGCGAGCACAATGGTAATGGCCAACAAGAGCATGAACACATTAATAATCGACACCAAGAATTGTTGGATTTGATTTTCAAATTCTGTCTGCTGACCAAAGTGCTGGAGGTTGGAATAGCCGATTAATTTACCGTTAAAGTTGTAGAGTGGAAGATAAGCCGAAGCGTAATTCAATTGACCGATGTTTTCTTGGTGAATGAACTCACTTTTATCCTTGATTTTCAGCGCATACAATGCTTGTGGATTCATTTGCTCACCGATCAACCCAGAATTAAAGACTTTTGGTCGAGAACTGGCCAAGAGGAAGCCATCGGTAGTGTAGATGTTAATGTCCGTAAAGAAAACTTTTGATAGACGTTGCAAAACAGTTTCGAGATAATTTCCTTTCACTGCGATACTTTCCGCATTCTCATTTCCAATTTTTCCACGCAGCTCAATCTCCACAGAAACGAGCTTTTCCCCAATCATCTCGTTCGTGTATTCATTGTACTGGTTGCTCACGAAAATACCACTACCCCATCCAAAAGCCAAAAGCGAAAGAAAGACCAAGCCAATCAAGAGCAATTGAATTTTTACCGCTAAACTCAATGTTTTATTGAAGAATGGCGTATAGCTGAACTGGAAGAATAAAGGCAAAAGCAAGATTCCGAAGAAACCGAACAGATACGAGAAAGAAGTCAATAAAGTGACCCAATCGGTATTCTTCGTCGACAAGACAATCAGGTCGTTGTTTGATTTTCGGAGCACGAAATGGTTGTAACCATCGTAATTGTAATAGCCGTCTGTATCTTTTTTCCACTTGCGCAAAGGAGCAGATTTCGCTGGATAATTGAAATCTCCATACTTTGTAATCAAACGACCGTTGTGGTAACGAGCAACAGAATAATTTTCCAATGACTCAAGCACCTTTGCTCGAGACGATATTAAAAGCCGAGGGAACCCAATTTCTTCAGGTATTTTCTTCGATTTTAAGGTGCTGATAAATACAGCAGTGCCATTGTCATTTTCAATGCGCTGATGGATGATGTAGCTGTACTGACCAGAGAAATCCTTGATAAACACGATGCGCGGATCAATTTCAGAAGGATCTCCGTGTTCGGTGATGATCTCATTGAATTCACTATAATCTGTCTTTTGGGCATCGACACCTTGAATCAATGAAACTCCAGTGGTGTCGAAAAGATAGAACCCCATTTCATAGCGCTCCCAAAATCCATTAAAAATGCGTCGTTCCAATCCCCCCTCAAAGTCCGACAAACCAATATTGAATGGATTGCTCATCAAGCGCTGTACAATAGGATCTTTTTCAATGCTATTTGCTATGGCGTTGTATTCCACTTCAGTAATAACATCACGTTCATTTGCCAGTTGGTTGGCATACAATTCACGTTCGCCTTTTTCCTTCCGGAAGTTGAACTCTGACAAACTAAACGCCGTGACCAATGAAAAAAGCATAAGGTACAACAAGCCAAAAACCAACTGGCTCGACTTTCCTTCACGGTATTCTTGATAAATAAGTAGACTTAAGAAAATGAGCGGAAAAATCGCGGCGAAGAAAAGGTGATAGCCATAATTGATTTCGTACAGAAAGTAGGAAATTCCCATGAAAAAAGAGGTCACAGCTAGGGTTGTACCATTATTTCCCAGCTTATTATTGAGTTCAGCACTTGCTTTGGCATATAGAAAAAAGGCATAAAAGAGCACTCCGAGACTCATAATGGCAAGGAATGAAAACACATTCATAGCAAATAAGCGATCAACAATAAGTGGAATCGAAGCATTTTCAATGAGTCCCTGGTTGAGATAAAGGAGAAAGGCCCACAAGAGGATATTTAAACCATATAATGGGAATCCAAGCCACTTACCCCGTCGCATGAGCTGCATCATTCGACGAAGACTGGCCAATAAATAAACCAGTAAGGCACAGTTCACTAGGTATTCGAAGAAATTTGGGAACCATTCATTTGATCCATAAACACTCGGGTCAAGTCCGGCCGTGTCGTGCATGAAACCAAACCAAATGCCCTTTAAAGACGCGATACGTATGCCTATGATCAAAAGTGGCAATGCAATTCGCACACTAAAATGTGCTTTACGCTGAACTTGAAACACGACATTCAACCACAAACAGATGCTCGCAAGAAGCATGAGCATCAATACAATGGATTCATTTTCTGTTGCAGGTTGGTATTCATTCGGTATGAGCGAAAAAAGAAACTTTTTATCGGTGGAGTATATTGCCCCTAAGTGTGCCTGCTCTAATGAAATAGAGGCATTGATTGGGATGCTGAGTGCTTCAACAAAAGTGTTTTCGAGATCCGCATTTTCGTAGGAAAAGTCATGCTGAATTAAGAAGGAACCACACACCACATAATCATCGATCGTTGCGGTTTTCGCAAAATACCATCCGTTTTGAAGATGAATGACACCTTCACCTGGGAAATGAAGGTCGGCAAAGCGGTGAATAGGCAGTTGGTTGGTATTCCAATAGACAAGGGAATCTTTATGGTAAATATTTAAATCGAAAGTTGCTTCATTGGACAATTGTATCCATCCTTTCCATTTTCCATTTTTTTTAATGTGCTGCCCTTGAATATCCACATAACGTTTGAGTCGCAATTCCATTGACCCAAAACGTTCCTGGAAAGAAGAAATGCTTCGTGTATTGTCGGCATTAAAGACTATGCCATAGGTAATTCCAAAGATGAGCGTCGCAAGAATAGCGAAAAATGTGTGGCGGTATTTATAGAGTTTCTTTCTCAGCATACATTGGCCGCAGCAAAACGCATATTCAGTTCGTACATTAAACGATCGAACTCATCGTCCATTTGGTTCATATTGTGAAAACGAAAATCAGAATCCGCTTCATAGGGTTGAAGGTATTTTCGGAAGCATGGCAACACATGATTTTCCCATTGGTATATGATGGCTTCTCGAGAATAACCCCTTGTTTCTTGATCGCGGTACAAACGTCGGTCGAGCTGCACCATCGGATCCACTTCCATAAAAATTGAAAAGTCTATCAGCTCTTTTACTTCTGTGTAATGTAATAAAAACAAACCCTCAATGATAATAACCTTAGACGGTTGGATGGTAATCAGCACATTTTTATCTGGTGGAGCATTGAAATGGTATTCTTTCACTTCAACAGGATTTCCTGCCGCCAACTCACGCAAATCAGCCACCAAACGCTCACGATCCAACGCTGTTGGCAAATCGAAATTCACCTCGCCATTTTCATCCTTTTCCTGCTGCTCTATTGGTCGGTAATAATTATCCATCGAAAAAATAGACGGATTCAAGTGCGTCAACTTCTCCGACAATCGCTTTAACAATGTCGTCTTCCCTGAACCACTTCCTCCACAAATACCGATGATCATCCCTTTTTATTTTGCTGTTTCTATTCGTTTTCTAAATTTAAGACAAAAGACACTTCTTCGCTCGTTGAGCTTCGAAGGACAAAGGACCGCTGCGCTTAAAGACTTAATCATTCTTCGTAACTTTTTGTTTATTCCACCAACTTCGTAATTCGGGCTTCCAATGCCTCAGCCAACAAACTCGTGGCTTCGAGTCTGGTAACTATTCGTTTGGTAAGTCAAAGATAACGCAAATAGTCAATTTTTGAAGGTCAATGAGAATTCACCTCAATGAAACTTATTCTTTTCACTATTTAGGTAGGATGGTCATTGATTTCTTTTGTATTTTAGTCACGCTGAAACTGAACAACACTGAAATAATGCTGTTTATCCTTTCAAAGAAAAACATGAAAAATCGAATATACTCCGCTTTAGTACTGATTGTTGGCCTACTAATGTTCTCATCAGCCTACTTGTCTAATGACCCCAAACCATTAAAAATTGGGAAATCCGCACCGCTGCAAACTGAAAAAATGCGCAATGTGGATGGATCTGAAGTTAGTCTTGCAGATAGCAAACTCGAAAAAGGCTTATTGGTTGTATTTTCTTGTAATACATGTCCTTTTGTCGTGGGTAATGAGCACTTCGCGGGCTGGGAAAAACAATACAACTCCATTCACACGCTGACCAAAGAAAGCAAAATTGGGATGGTGTTGGTAAACTCGAACGAAGGGAAACGCGACAAGGATGATGCCTTTGATGCGATGGTCGATCATTCAAAGCAGTTAGGGTACACCATGCCTTACCTACTCGATCGGAACTCCAAATTGGCGGATGCCTTTGGAGCGAAAACAACACCTCACGTATTTTTATTCGATGCAGATATGAAACTAGTGTATTCAGGAAGCATTGACAATACTTGGGACTCAAAACGCACTGAAGACATTCATTACTTAGGCGATGCCATCTCAGAACTTTCATCAGACTCCAAAGTATCTTTAAAAGAGACGCCACCTCGCGGATGTGGAATCAAACGCGTTAAAATCTAAGAAACACATTAATCGATTATACTCTAAAACCATGAAAAAACAACTATTTCTCTTATCAATTCTCCTGTTGGGAAGCTTCTCTTTCTCCCAACAAGGTGATGGTGGCCGTCCGAAAGGATATAAGGCGACCTCTGATCTTAAAACCATTGAGCGCCGCACCTTTGCCTCGCCAGATATTGAATCTCTCCGTGCTGAAGACCTTATAAACGATGAGGCCGCAACAGGGCCATGGCGCTTTGGGTACAACAACGCAACAAACCTCAACCTTTCAAACTCAGGAACATGGACAAACTTTGCCAACGGTGATAAAATCTGGCGAATCGTGTTGACTTGTGAGGAAGCATTGACGGTGAACTTAACCTTTGACAATGTGACCCTTCCTGAAGGAAATGAATTGTATGTGTACAATCCTGAGAAAGATTTTATTCTTGGAAAATTCACAGAATACCACCTGTACGAGGGTCAACTTGGAACCGAATTGGTGCCAGGGAACACAGCCATTGTGGAATACTACATCCCTGCGCGAAACACGGACCAAACCGCTTCTTTGAATATCAATACGGTTACTCACGGATACAGAACGCCTGGAGAATATATCGAAAAGGCATTTGGAGGCTCTGGTTCATGTAATTTGAACGTGAATTGTCCAGAAGGGGCTGCTTGGACCAATGAGCGTAATTCTGTGGTGATGCTCGTATCAGGAAGCAGCGGATTTTGTACTGGCGCACTAGTCAACAACACCTTGAACGATGGAAAACCTTACGTGTTAACCGCTGACCACTGTTTCAGCAATCCAGCGACTTGGATTTTCAGATTCAATTGGCAAGGGGCAGGATGCAACAACCCTGCATCATCTCCTACGTTTCAATCTCTTTCGGGTGGTGCACTAAGAGCGCGTGGCAGTGCTTCTGACTTCTGTCTTGTAGAAATTACTGGTGGATTGGTAGCAAACACAGTCCCTGCTTCTTACAACCCTTACTTTTCAGGTTGGGACAAAACGGGTGCTACACCTACATCTGCTGTTGGTATTCACCACCCTTCCGGTGATATCAAGAAGATTTCCTTTGAAAACCAAGCGCTAATCTCTACATCATTTGGTGGGTCTCCTGCAAATAGTCACTGGGGAGTAACCGATTGGGATTTAGGCGTAACGGAGGGCGGGTCATCAGGATCTCCACTTTACGATCAAAATCACCGCATCATTGGACAGCTTCATGGTGGAGCATCTGCGTGCGGAGGTTCAGTGCTTTCTGATGAATACGGAAAAGTATCTGTTTCTTGGAATCCTGCCGGAAGCGCCAACAGCGGTCAATTGAAGTTTTGGCTTGATCCGAACAATTCAGGAGCTGGATTTGTGAATGGCTACGACCCATCAGGAGCAGTTGCTGTTGCACTTGATGGTGGACTTTCGAACCTTACAGTGACAGAAACGCAATTGTGTGGTGGTACGTTTCAACCAACGATGACGATTTCAAATTCGGGAACAACAATTTTAACATCGGCTACAATCACGTATACAATTGATGGTGGTTCTGCACAAACGTATAACTGGTCAGGTTCACTAGCTCAATACCAAACGCAAACCGTTACCTTGCCTTCAGTAGCCCTGGCGCCTGGCGCGCATACGTTTAATGCTACTTTGAGTAATCCAAATGCTGGTGTGGATGAAAACTCAGTAAACAATACGACAACGTACAGCTTTACTATTGATGCAATTGAGCAAACGATAGGTTTCGTCACAATCAACTTCCTAACGGATGATTATGCAGATGAATGCTACCTAGAACTGCGCAATTCAAGTGGCGCTTTAGTTTGGTTTGAAGGAAATGAAAATGTTGCAGGCAACTTTGGAACGAACAATACACCAGCACCAAACGACGCCACAAATCCATTGGCTAACAATACACAATACAACTGGAACGTGCCGCTTACTGCTGTTGATTGTTACACATTTGCTATCTACGATTACTATGGTGACGGTGTAGGTGCTCAACAATGGGGTGGAACGGATGGTGATTTGACTATTTCGAGCAATACAAATGCTGAAATCTTCGCTATTTCTGATGCAGATTTTGGGGGCTCTGAAACGACTGTGATCAAAAACATAAATCCTTCTTCAGGATTGGAAACACTAGACAATACACAAATAATCGTTTACCCAAATCCTGCGACAAATCAATTGACGATTGCTGCGGGAATGAAGATGAATCGTATCGAATTTGTAAATGTAGCGGGTCAAACAATGTTCACGCAAATCGTAAACAACAACACAACGAACATACAACTGGCTGGAGTTTCTTCAGGCATGTACTTCGTGAAAATCTATGCTGAATCAGGAATTGTGGTGAAGCAAGTGATTGTGAAATAAACGCAACGAGATAATAAAGAAAAAGTCCACCGAAGTGGACTTTTTTTATGCTTAGTATTTTATAAACACATTCTTTGGTTCTGTAAAGAAGCGTAAGGCCTCCCATCCGCCTTCGCGCCCGACACCTGAGGATTTAACTCCTCCAAATGGCGTTCGTAGGTCTCGGACCAACCACGCATTCACCCAAACAATGCCAGACTCAATCTGATCCGCCATGCGGTGAGCACGTTTTAAGTCGGATGTCCAAAGTGTTGCCGCCAAACCGTATTCTGTTGAATTGGCCATCATCAGCACCTCATCCTCTGTGTCAAAAGGCATAATCGTCACCACAGGACCAAAAATTTCTTCCTGATTGGTCCGGCAATCATAGGTCAATCCTTCGATCACCGTCGGACGAACGTAATACCCTTCATGGTAAGGAGCGTCCAAGATCACACGTTCGCCTCCTGTAAGTACTGTTCCTCCTTCTTCTTTTGCCAATTCGACATAGGAAAGTACTTTTTCCATGTGCGGTTTCGACACCAAGGCACCCATGCGTGCTGCAGGATCCTGCGGAAAAGAAACAACCGTTTTGCTGATCTTCTCCACAAATGCGGCTTTGAATTTTTCATAAATCGGTCGCTCCACAAAGATGCGTGATCCACACAGACAGATTTGACCTT
>JAJTDQ010000007.1 GCA_021300505.1 Cryomorphaceae bacterium | reverse complement strand
AGACAGCTTTAATTGGAATTGGTGCTGTCGTAGGTTCCTTTCTTCCATGGATTTTAACGAATGTTTTTGGCGTTTCAAATGATGTACAAGGGGTAAAAGTTCAACCGAACGTCGTTTATTCGTTTTACATTGGTGCAGTAGTCTTCATGGCGGCCATCCTATGGACCATTTTCAAAACAAAAGAATACTCCCCAGAGGAGCGCATTGAAATGGGGATCATTTCGGAAGAAACCAAGAAGGAGAAATTCCGAATTCCTAAAGAAATGTGGCAACTTGGATTGGTTCAGTTCTTTTCATGGTTCGGTTTATTCTGCCTTTGGGTGTACACCACAACAGCATTGCGTGAACACACCTATGACCTTCCAACAATGGAAGCGATAAAAGCAGGATTAGAGGCAAATCCAACAGATGCCGTATTGAAAGGTCAGCACAAACTGAGTGAAGACTTAGGTGACTGGGTTGGAATTTTATTCGGAATTTACAATGGAATCTCTGCCATTTTTGCTTTTTGTATTCCTGTCATAGCGAAGAGACTAGGGAAACTAAAAACCCATGCGCTTTCTTTACTTATGGGCGGAATCGGTCTGGTATTGATGTATTTCATGCCGGATAAGAACATGATGATCATTCCGATGCTCTTCATTGGGATTGCTTGGGCAAGTATTTTAGCCATGCCTTATGCCATTCTTGCTGGGGTACTACCCGCTTCACAAATGGGTATCATGATGGGTATCTTCAATTTCTTCATCACCCTGCCGCAAATTTTCAGTGCATTATTCTCTGGACCGATTGTAAAATATTTATTTGGAGGAAATGCGGCGTATGCACTTGTTTTAGGTGGATCGATGATGATTCTTGCCTGTATCTTTACCTTGAGAATTAGATTGACTAAATGAAAATCAAAGGCCTCATTTTTGACTTAGATGGCGTATTGGTCTCTACAGAAAAGAACCATTTTATCGCTTGGAAAAAAACCGCTGAACGACTTGGATCTGATTTCACCGAATTGGACAATGAACAATTGAAAGGCATCAGCCGAGTAGATTCCTTGAAAAAGATCATCGCTTTGGCTGGAACAACAGTTTCAGCTGAAGACTTTGAGGAGCTGCTTGTGTTTAAGAACGACATCTACCTTGAATCCATTCGCACGCTCGTTCCTGCGGACGCACTACCTGGTGTGGTCGAACTTTTACATTACGCTAAAGCACATGATATTAAACTCGGCGTGGGTTCATCCAGCAAGAATGCCAATGCGATACTCGAACTTCTTCAAATCAAAGACATGTTCGATGCCATCATTGATGGAAATGGTGTTAGTTCACCAAAACCACATCCTGAAGTTTTCCTCAACGCAGCCCAAGGTATGGGATTGAGTGCCGAAGACTGTTTGGTTTTTGAAGATGCCGAAAGCGGAATCCTGGCAGCAAAAGCAGGTGGATTTAAAGTGATAGCAACAGGAAATCCACATGTAGCTGAATTGGCAAATGCCTATGTTGACACATTGACAGATTTTAATATTTCCCTGTATGAAGAATCTCTTTGAGATAGATGAATGGAAGGTGATCGAGCGTAAATTCGATCCGCAGCGACAAGAGGAAGCAGAAAGTATCTTTTCGATTGGAAATGGATCCTTTGGCCAACGTGCCAATTTTGAAGAAACCTACACAGGAAAAAGTCTACAAGGAAGCTATGTGGGTGGTGTCTATTATCCAGATAAAACACGTGTTGGTTGGTGGAAAAATGGCTACCCTGAATATTTCGCAAAGGTGTTGAATTCGTGCAACTGGATTGGAATCAATATCCATGTGGACGGAGAAGCACTTGATTTAGCGACGAGTACTGTAAAGTCTTTTTACCGTGAGCTAGACATGCAAACGGGTACTTTGACGCGTAAGTTCGTTTGTGTACTAAAAGGAAATAAAGAAGTGGAAGTGGAAACAGTGCGTTTCTGCTCGATGGCAAATGATGAAATTGCAGCTATTCGCTATTCCATTAAACCACTCAACTTTTCTGCAAACTTTAAGATTGCACCGTACTTGGATGGACGCGTCAACAATGCAGATTCCAATTACAACGAATTCTTCTGGACACCAGACATTCAGCGCATCGGAGTTCGCAAAGGTGTGGTAAGTGCGAAAACAAAGAAAACAGATTTCCTCGTTTCCAATGCCATGCGTTTCTCCTTCTGGGAAGGGTCAAAAATTCTTGACATTCATCCAAATCTTAAGGAAGAGGAGCTTTACATCGAAAACAATTTTGAGCATTTCTTGGAGAAAGGTAAAACCTACACGATTAAAAAGTACGTGTCGGTAACCTCTTCCATCAATCACTCTCACTTCAACACTGTAGCAGCATCGATTACGAATGTTACCGCTGCGTATGTCCGTGGATTTGATGCCTTGCACGAAGAACATGTTGCCGCATGGAAAGCGATTTGGGAAAATGCAGATGTGGTGATTAAAGGAGATCAAGCTGCTCAGCAAGCCATCCGTTTCAACATCTTCCATTTGTACCAAACATATACAGGAAAGAATCCTAAACTCAACATCGGACCAAAAGGTTTTACGGGTGAAAAGTATGGAGGTGCAACGTATTGGGACACCGAAGCCTATTGCATTCCTTTCTACCTGAAAACAGCTCCTTCAAAAATTGCACGTCAGCTTTTGAAATACCGCTATTTCCAGCTCGACAAAGCCATTGAGAATGCAGAAAAATTAGGATTTACAGATGGTGCAGCATTGTATCCTATGGTAACGATGAACGGTGAAGAATGCCACAACGAGTGGGAAATCACCTTCGAGGAAATCCATAGAAATGGTGCCATTGCCTTCGCGATTTACAACTATGTGCGTCACACAGGTGATTTCGATTATGTGAGTAAATATGGAATCCATGTCCTCACTGCCATCGCACGATTCTGGGTGCAACGCTTCAATTGGTCAAACGACAAGAACAAGTATGTGATGCTTGGTGTTACCGGTCCAAACGAATACGAGAACAACATCAACAACAACTGGTACACGAACTTTCTTGCACGTTGGTGTATTCAATATGCCTTGGAATGTAACGACCGTTTGGGAGAAAATGGCATTTCATTGAAGGCAAAAGAACGTGAGCAATGGATTCATGTAACTGAAAATGTATACTTCCCGCTTCTTGAAGGAACCAGTGTTTATCTTCAGCAAGATGGATTCATGGATAAAGTCATGATGAATGCTGCTGACCTTCCCGACTCGGAACGCCCCATCAACCAGCATTGGTCTTGGGACCGTATTCTACGTTCTGTGTTCATCAAACAAGCCGATGTTTTGCAAGGAATTTACCTTTTCGAAGATCGCTTTAGTGAAGATGAAATCCGTGAGAACTTCAACTTCTACGAACCAAAAACCGTACATGAATCCTCACTTTCTCCTTGCATCCACTCTATATTGGCGGCTCGCATCGGTGATGATGAACGTGCATATGCCTTGTATTTACGTACCTCACGACTAGACTTAGACGACTACAACCATGAGGTAAGTGAAGGGTTGCACATTACGAGTATGGCTGGCACATGGATGAGTATTGTTGAAGGAATGGCTGGAGTGCGCGTTATTGATGGAAATTTATCAATTAGACCAATGATCCCGACGAAATGGAACTCATACTCCTTCCAGATTTTCTTCAAAGAACAGCCAGTGCATATTCACGTTTCTTCAAAAAGCTTGGAGATGACCAACCTTGGAGCCGATTCGCTCGTCTTTAGTGTGATAGACAAAAAATACACCCTCGCTGCAGGTGAAAAGCAAGTGATTTCTTTACATTAAACTATTCATTATGAAGCCCATCTATCGATTCTTAGTGCTGATTTTACTTTGTGGATTTTCATTTACAAAAGGGCTAAGAGCTCAGGTCAATGATCCAAGTCGACAAATAGTGTTGCAAGGATTTTGGTGGGATTATTACAATGTCAATTTCCCGAATGACTGGGCCAATTACCTTGTCGAACTTGCTCCACGCCTAAAAGCTCTAGGAATTGATGCAATCTGGATTCCACCGTCTATCAAAAACACGGGAACAAACAGTGTTGGTTATGCACCATTTGACCATTACGACCTAGGAGACAAATTTCAAAAAGGGTCAACCAATACACGATTAGGCGACAAAGACGAATTGCTTCGCTTGATTGCAGTTCTAAAAGCAAATGGCATCGATGTGATTCAAGACATTGTACTTAATCACATCACAGGTGCTGGAAGTGGTGCAGGTCAAGGAGGAAATGATCCAGGAGCGATTGATGATGGTTCAACGAACAAATACAAAAACTTTAGATACACCTGCTACAATACACCAGCAATTACAGAGACCGCAACAGACTATTTAGCACGTCAAGGACGATTTCCAAAAAACTGGCAGAATTTCTACCCAAACCCTGGAAATCCATGCTGCACAAACGAAATTAACTCACCTTATTGGGGTCCAGATGTCTCCTATGAAGCCAGTGCTTTTGGATTGAGCAGCAACGCCACCTTTAACCCTGCACAAAGCAGTGACTACATGCGAAATGGTATGCGCAACTGGTTAATCTGGTACAAAAAGCAAGTTGGTTGGGATGGTGTGCGGATTGATGCTGTAAAACATTTCCCTACTTATGCTACGGAAGACTTTCTTTGGAACCTGCAGTTTGGTTCTTTATGGGCAAGTGGCGGAAATCAGATGTATGCCGTGGGCGAATGGGTTGGTTCTGCTTCTGAACTAGATGCATGGGCAAATAACGTCCAAAATCGTGCAGGCACCTTTGACTTCGCACTTCGTGGGGGCTTGACATCGATGATTTCTGGCAATGGAAATTTTGACATCGGAACCATCCCTGGTTACCAACAGCAAAATCGCTTACGCACAGTTCCTTTTGTGAACAACCACGATACCTATCGTCCTATTGTTGATGCCTCAGGAAACATCACCGGTTGGAATACGGGCTCACAACTAGGACAACAAATTGAGCCAAATGATGTCAGAAAAAGTGTCGCTTATGCTATTTCCTTTGCAGTAGACGGCTCACCACAAGTGTTTTTTGAAGATTTGTTTAACATTGGTTATTTAGGGAATCGCTTCAATCACGATCCAGCAAATACCACAGAACTTCCAGTGTATAGTGACATAGAAAACCTCATCTGGTGTCATCAAAACCTACGCTTCAAAGAGGGAAGTTACCAAGTGCGTTGGCAAGCAGGTGATGCATTGGTGATTGAACGTTCATCCAAAGCATTGATTGCCGTAACCGATTCATGGTCTAACTGGCAAAATTTGAATGGCGTGCAAACGAGCTGGCCTGATGGAACAGTACTGATCGATTATTCAGGTGCTAATGGCACCGCAACAGCAACTGTATACGGTGGAGGAAAAGTAAACATTGCAATTCCACCTTGCGATGGTTCTGCGCTGCAAGGAAGACGCGGTTATTCAATATGGGCACCTCAAGGTGTCACAGCCAATTACCTGCGACCAACAAAACGCACCACGCAAGAATGGGAAATGGCTGGCGACCTTGGTGACAAAAGTCCAGTATCCTTACAACAAGGAGGAAATTTACCATCAAACAGCACCGATTGTCGAGTGGTTGGACGCATATTCGCACAATCAGGACAACAAATTAATTTGGAACTCTATCCTGAAAACCCACTTTTACCGATCACAGTTTTCTATTTGGATAAAGACTGTAACATCATCGATTCCGTTAGTGCTGCAGGAACCATTCTTGATTCAATCATGCCAACTTACTCTGGATGGTACAGCATACGCATCAAAAATGCTACGGCCACACAAGCTGGTCAAAAGTGCTATGTCAAACTGATTTATACCGCACCTGGAATCGTGGACACCAGTGTTCCAAAAAACAAATGTGCGTGTACATCATCAACTGCAGGAATAGAAGAATCGCATACGAATGAATGGTTGGTTTACCCAAATCCTGCTAAGACCGAAGTAACAGTTGAATACCTTGTTCCAATGCCTGTTGATGCAGACATTAAGCTCTACAGCATGGATGGCAAGCAAGTGCCAACGGCAGTTCATCCCATTGATACAAGAAGTTTCAGCTTGGATGTCTCTGCACTCGAAGATGGTAACTACCTCCTCGTAATCAACTACGAAGGACGCACCTTCCGTCAGCGTATTGTTCGACAGTAAAAGTCCAATATATTTCTGTTAAAAAAATAGTTAGTGTCATTTTGACATTAAGTATTTATTCGTACATTAGCGAAAACGAAGAAAATCATGAAACTTGCGATTAACGGATTTGGACGTATCGGACGTTTGGCATGCAGAGTTGCCGCTGCCAGAAAAGACATTACCATTGTAGCCATCAATGATTTAATGGATGCCGATTACATGGCTTATCTGTTGAAATACGATTCCACGCATGGTCGCTTTGAAGGAACTATTTCGGTTGAGAATGGAAAATTGATCATCAACGGTCAATCAGTGCGTATCACTGCTGAGCGAGATCCAGCCAATTTAAAATGGGATGAAGTTGGTGCAGATCTCGTTCTTGAATGCACTGGTCTTTTCCTTTCACAAGA
Organism: Cryomorphaceae bacterium; assembly: GCA_021300505.1. Taxonomy (GTDB): domain Bacteria; phylum Bacteroidota; class Bacteroidia; order Flavobacteriales_D; family Crocinitomicaceae; genus M0103. The sequence continues at coordinate 13,919 of JAJTDQ010000007.1, read as the reverse complement.
AGCTGCTAATGCACACATTTTAGCTGGAGCAAAGAGGGTGGTACTTTCTGCACCGGCAAAAGACGATACGCCAACCTTCGTGATGGGAGTTAATCATCACTTATTGAACAAGGATCAACACATCATTTCCAATGCGTCATGCACCACGAATTGTTTGGCACCCATCACGAAAGTGCTCAATGACAACTTTGGCATCGAAGAAGGTTTGATGAGCACTGTGCACGCCGTGACAGCTACCCAAAAAACAGTGGATGGACCATCTCAAAAAGATTGGCGTGGAGGACGAGGGGGATTTCAGAATATCATTCCATCGTCGACAGGTGCAGCCAAAGCAGTAACCTTGGTCATTCCAGAATTGAAAGGAAGACTCACGGGCATGTCTTTCCGCGTGCCTATAGCAGATGTTTCTGTGGTAGATTTAACCGTTCGATTGAAAACACCGGCAAGCTATGAAGCTATCTGTGCTGCCATGAAACACGCCTCAGAAAATGAATTGAAAGGCATATTGGGTTACACCGATGAAGAAGTCGTTTCAAGTGATTTTATTGGAAATCCATGTACCTCTATTTTTGATGCACAAGCCGGGATCGCACTTAACGATCAATTCGTGAAGGTAGTCAGCTGGTACGATAATGAATGGGGATATTCCAATAAATTGGTTGAGCTTGCTTTCCTCGCCAACAGCTTGAGGTTTTAAGATATTGGCTTTATACTTACAATCCTCATCAACGTAGATAAAAAACCTGCGCCCATTCTCTCTTTGGCTCTGCGGTTAACACAAAATCAAATATCCTTCAGTATATAAACGTTTTCTCTTTTTATCACAGAGGCACAGAGAAAAAATGTCTTTCGTATCAATCCTGCTTGATAAACTCTTGGGAGAAATAGCCTTCAGCGCTTTCAATCAAAAGTAAATAGGTCCCATTGGCAATGCCATTGAGTTGTACCTTTACTGCATCATTTGCCGTCATTTTACCTGGTGACATTGTTTTCAGTTCCCTACCGCTTTGATCAATGATTCGCACCGCAACTCGACTTAAATCGCGTTGCGAACGGATAAACAACTCCTCTGAACTTGGATTAGGAAACAACGTACATTGGAAATTATCCATCGCCAATTCCTCATACCCTACCGTGGAGAGAATCGTTGGTTTTGGCAAACTTACCGATGTATACACACGGTATTCTGCCGGAGCCATCGCAATTTGCATATTCACATTGGTCACATCGATGCTGTCACCTGTATAGTATTCGTACCACATCCCTGTATGAGGAAATCCAGCATAAGGCGTCTGTTGCGTTACTGCAAAATTGACAATCACCATCGCGTCCATAGATGGGTGTGCATAGGTAATTTTCTTTACTGAACCATTTAACGCATGCGAAAACGTTCCATCATTAAAGACATCTTGTTGCGTTCTTAACTCCAATGTTGCTTTATACACATCGAACAACTGACGACGATTATTTTGCAAATAATAGGACCACAAAATGGGTTTGTTACATACTCTACATGGGTTATCAATTGAAATATCGTAGCCCAACTCACCAAACTGCCAGATCATCTTTGGTCCTGGAGAAGTCAACATCATCACTCCAGCAGCCTGGGCACGCAAAAGTGCGATAGGCAACTCCTTCACATTATGAGATGGATTGGTTGCAACACCGGCAGTGAGACATTCGTACATTCCTCGCTCTTCATCATGACTTTCAACATAAGTAACAAGATGCGGGTTTGTCCATCCTCTAGCAGAGTGAACACCGTTGGTCAAGTTTGAATTGTACCCCTTCATGGCTTGGTGGTATTCATACGTTAAATTCCCCCATAGCATCATCCCATAGTTCGCCAACTGTGTTTCTTCAGCATTGTCGGCCCAATGTTCCAAAATCACATATGCATCTGGATGTTGAATCCACAATGAATCCGCCATTCTCTTGATTATTCCGATGCGTGTATTGCTATAATTCGCTCCACTATTGACAAATCCTTTCGTAAAGTCAAATCGGTATCCATCGATATGGTATTCATTCATCCAATAACGATTTACGCGATCCACATAATCTTTGGTGGCTTGCACCTCATGGTTGTAATCGTATCCCCAGCAGTATGGGCTGTGTGGACAAACCGCATTGAACCATGGGTTATTAGCTGCAGGACGATTGTTTGCTGCATCCCAGTACATATTCACCATCGGACTTTGTCCAAACGCATGATTGAGCGCGATATCTACTATCACGGCAATTCCTCGACCGTGACATGAGTCAACGAATTCTTTGAATTTCTCTGGAGTACCATAATACTTGTCAAGCGCCATGTGAAAACTTGGGTTATAACCCCAACTTTCATTGTTTTCAAATTCACCAACAGGCATCAATTCGATTGCATTTACGCCAAGTTGATCCAAGTAATCTAAGGTATCGATAAGTGTTTGGTAATTTCGTTTTGCTACAAAATCACGAACGAGTAACTCATAGATCATCAAATCTTTCTTCGCTGGTTTCTGATATCCATCGTTCTGCCAAGTAAAATTTGGAGGGTTTGTTTCAAACAAAGACACAAAACCTGAAGTTTGTCCAACCGGATATAAATAGGGATTTGGATATGACATTGCGCTAATAGATCCATCATTATTCGGATCTGCAACAAGCAAACTCAAAGGGTCTGCAAAGCGCTGAGCGCCATCGATGTAGTACTGATAGCCATATTTTGTGTCTGGCTGAAGCCCATCAATTTGAATCCACCAAGTCGTTAAATCCTGAGATAAATTCATGTGGTATGCCAAGCTAGGTGTCCATTCGTTGAAGTCACCTAAGACATAGATGTTATTTTTCTGAGGTGCATACAATTTAAGTATGACCGTATTTTGATCGACATAATTTAACCCATTGAGCAATCCAGCTGGCGGATCGATGAGTGTTGGTTGTGGATTGACCACGATGAGCACTGAATCGGAGATCACTTCTGTGCCGTTATCGGCAGAGAATCGAATCACGTGTTCACCTGGTGTATTCACTGTATAATTTTGGTTCAACACACTAGCCGATGCAGCATTCGCAAACGGAACGTCGTTGTCTGTAAAAGTCAAATTTGCATTTTGATTGCTCTTTCCTACAAGAGGCACCGAAGCCCCGAGGTCGACAGCCACCACATTTTCAGGTGAAAAGATTTTTGCGAGAAATCCCGCAGTTGTTGGATACACATCGTAGTAGATGTCTGATCCATCGGCCGAACGACCAACCGTTGTTCCTGCAGCATTGCGAAAAACAAAGGCCATTTTCTCCACTACCGTGCCCGCAGGGAAACCATAAAAAACATCCATATCGACGGTAATCTGGTGAATGTTGTTTCCCAGATTCGTCATTTGAACGCTGGCATCTGCCGTTCCCCAAGTACCTTGAACAAAAAGCCAGTTGGATGGGGAAGTACTTTGATTGGTAATTAATCCCATGTGCGCATACACCGTACTTGTTCCTAATAGAGCAGCATTCCCCTCAGCAGCATTATAGGTAATGGTTACCACATCATTTACTGTCGGAAAGGCGGGGCTAACATCCAGAATCTGTGCGGAAACTGACCATGAGAAGTACATGGCAGTGATTAAAGTAAGTGATTTCATAGCGCGCATGGCAAAAAGTTTTGGTGCAAAGAAAACCCGGACACGAGGCCCGGGTTAACGAATAAGTTATGTCAGATTACTTAACAATCTTTCCTGTTACTGTGCTTTCGCCAGCTTTAACAGTGTAGATGTAAGTTCCTGCATTCAACGTTGCAGTGTTTACCGCAGCAGTTGATTGGTTAGAAACAGTTGTTGTAGAAACTACTTTACCAGCAAGGTCAAACAATGTGATTGTTACATCGTTAGTTCCGTTCAATGCAAATGTAAATGTTGCAGTTTCGTTCACTGGGTTAGGTGTAACAACTACATTGCTGATCGCTGTTTCAGGCAAGCTAGCAGTACAAGCAGTACACGCATCCCAAACAAAACACACTGTTGTGTTAGAAGAAGGAATTGTCAATGTACGGTTGATGTTACCAGAACCATCATCAACTCCACATCCACCTGAAGCGATTGTGTTTGCTGCATCAGTTCCTTCGTTTGTTCCCCAGTCACCGTTTACAAATTTGTAGAACTGAGTAGCACCAACAGAAGCAGTCGGGTAAGTTACGTCGATTGACCAAATACCATTACCAAGGTCTGTCATTGCTGCAGAAGCATCAGATGGAGACCAGTCAGCTACTGTAGAACCATTTGATGTAAAGTTACCACCAACACGGATACCATTAGCGTTTAGGGTGTTCCCTGCAGCAAGGTATGCGTTCACATCAACTTGATACGTTACAGTCACCTGTGCGTAAGAAGCAATACTCAATCCGAGTACTGAAAGAATAGTAAAGATTTTTTTCATATAAAATAGTTTAATTGTTTCGGCAATATTACAATAAAATTTACTTAGTGTCATTATGACATTTATTTTTTTTCTTCACGCGTGATTATTTTTTTCTGCGTACCTTCGAAAAAATTATTTTTTAACGCTCATGAATGAACTAATTCACGGGTTCAGCGACCAGATCCTGACCACTGCAAATGACACAAACGCGCTTACTTTTACAGGAAACAACGCGCAATTCGATTCAATCCTATTTACTGGTTTAGGCGGTTCGGGAATTGGACTTAAGTTGATGCTCGATTGGACAAGTGCTTCACGCACAGTTCCTGCCGTTTTAACTCAAAACTATACATCGCCAAATTTTGTGGGTAAAAATACACTTGTGATCGCTTCTTCTTATTCAGGAAATACGGAAGAGACAATCTTCACATTGAAAGATTGCATGGATCGCGGGGCACAGATCGCAGGAATTACGTCAGGTGGAAAATTAGAAGGTATTTGCAACGATAATGACTATAGTCTTTTGAAAGTGCCAGGAGGATTACCTCCACGTGCGGCATTGGGTTACTCTCTTGCTGCACTTGCACGTATGTTGGATGCTTATGGAATTACGGAAGGTTTTACAGGACGTATCACAAACGCTGCAAACCTACTGAAAGAAATGTCAGATGCCATCAATGCACATGCACGCAAGGTTGCGACAGAAATCGTTGGAAAAAATATTGTTTTTTACGCAGAAGCACCTTACGAGGGATGCACTATTCGTGCGAAGCAGCAGTTGAATGAAAATTCAAAGTTGCTTTGCCGTTGTCACGTGATTCCAGAGATGAACCACAACGAGCTCGTTGGCTGGGGTTGGGGAACAGACAATGATGCAGCGATCTTCTTCGAAAATAGCGACATGCACCCGCGTAACAAGCGTCGTTTCGAATTGACGCGTGAGGTTGTGGAAACAAAAACGCCAAACATCTTCGACATTAAAGCACCAGCAGGTGACCCAATTCTTCAAAGCTTGTACTTCATTCACTTTGCGGATTGGTTGTCATACCACCTCGCTGTAGATAGCAAAACAGATATTTACGACATCAAAGTCATCGATCATTTGAAGTCGGAATTGGACAAAATCTAATTCGATTTTCGGATATAAAAGAAAGGAAATGCCGCGTGGTGTTTCCTTTTTTTGTTTGTGGGAATTTAAATTATTGGAAATTTTACCCAAGGTAAACCATTAAAATAATTCATCCATATCAAACAACTGAATTGCTTTTCCATGGGTTGAAACCCTCTAAACCACAGGTTGAGACTAGGGGCCATGGTAACCAAAAAACATGTAATATTGAGCTATGAAAATTTGTGCTGCGCTCCTCTTTCTATTTCTTGGATTAAACACCTCCGCTCAAAGCTATTTTATCCATGATTCATTCACAGGTGAAGCCATTCCTTTTGTGAAGGTACTTCCATCGACGGGAGAACCATTTTTGGCAGATCTTGATGGCGCAATTCGCTTCACTTCACTACCAGAAACCGTTGAACTTCGAGCAGGCGGATACCGAGACACCATCATTTCATTAGCAACACTGAAGGACAGCATTTTACAGATGCAACCTTATGTGCAATTCATTCAGGAGATGCGCGCCGTGGCAGGTGAAAATCCAGCGCACCGCATCATCAATTTGGCCATTGCCAATCGAAAGAAAAACAATCCCTTGGAGAATGATGCCTTTCGCTATGAGAGCTACAGCAAATTTATTTTTGATGTCAATCGCGATGGCATCGATGGCTTTTTAAAAGACACAAGCAAGGCGACTCCAGGGAACTTTTTGGATCAACAATATATCCTCATTCTGGAAAGTGCCTCCACCCGCACCTTCATTCCACCAGCGCACGACAAAGAGGAAATTACTGCCTATAGAGTATCTGGTTTCAGCGATCCAGCCCTTTCGACGTTTGCGAATGAACTGCAGTCCTTCAGCTTCTATGAAAATCAATTCAACCTTCTCGGTAAAACCTACATCAATCCGATTGCCTTTGGTGGAACAAACCGCTATGTGTTTGTATTGGAAGACACCACCATCGTCAATCGCGATACCACCTTCACCATTTTCTACCGTCCGCGTACAGGAAAAAACTTCGACGGGATGACCGGAAGGCTCTACATCAACACCAATGGATACGCCATTGAAAAAGTAACGGCCAAGCCTTATCTAGACACAGCAGGAACGCCTGTTACCATTGTTCAAGAATATGTCTTTGTAGAAGGAAAAAAGTGGTTCCCATCCAAGCTCAGCACAGAAATCGAATTGCGGTCCTTGCCCATCACGCTCAGGGCCAAAGACAGTACCATCGTTATGACATTTCTTGAAGGCCGCGGAAGTACCTATGTCAAAAAAGTGGAAATCAATCCCGAGGGGCTGCGCAAGCGCGACTTTAGTAATGTCACGGTCATGACCAATGAGGACGCCAATGCCGTCAAGGATGAAACCTGGGATAGTTTGCGGGTGTATAAAATCACCGAAAAAGAAAAACGCACATATACTGTGATTGATAGCGTTTCCAAGGCTGAACATCTCGAAGAGAGGCTAACGACCGTATCTAGTTTGGCAGATGGGAAAATCCCAATGAAAGCACTCGCCTTGGATCTGACACGACTCCTCGACTTCAATTACTACGAACGCTACCGCTTAGGTTTCGGTTTGGAAACCTCCAAAAAAACGATGAAAAATGCGGTAATCGGTGGCTATTATGGCTGGTCAACTGGTGACCGAACGAATAAATTTGGGGGTTACAGCACTGTGCATTTGTCCCGCAAGCACGGCGTAAAGATTGACGCACGCTACCAGCAAGATCTACTAGAGCGCGGAGGAACAAACTTCATCAAAGACGCCTTTAACCTCAATTCTACTTCCGTGTACCGTGATTTATTCATCACCAACATGGAACGGCAGCGTTTGGGTGAAGTTGCCTTTTCAGCGAATGTCTTGCCCAACCTCAAGATGACACTCCTTGGCAACTACCAGCGCATTTGGTTCACAGGTGATTATCAGTTCTATCCGAATGGCATTGCTACTGCCTTTCCTTTGCGGGATATTGATCTCGCCGAAACGGGCATTGAGTTCAACTGGAACATTGGTGAGAAAGTGATGATGCTCGGCAACAAACGCATCTCCAAAGGCACAAAATACCCGAAGATTCGTGTTCGCGCGGTGAAAGGTTGGAAGGGTATCTTTGAATCCGACTTTGACTACTACCGCTTCAATGCAGAGATCCAGCAGAATATCAGCATCCGCGGCATCGGCACCTTCATGTGGACCATTCAAGCCGGACAAACGATTGGAGATATGCCCTTATTTCTAATGCACAACGGGAATGGAACCGGAAAAAACTGGATGATTTCGGCTCCAAATACCTTCGAAACCATGATGCCCTCAGAATTTTACCAGCAACGCCAAGCGGCATTGTACACACGCTTGACCTTCTACAGCATCAAGACCGGCAAGAAATGGACACAGCCGCAGTTTGCCTTGCATCATGCGGTGGGTTATGGCGACATGCCCAACACGAATCACCACTCCACCAGTTTCAAGACGATGGACAAAGGCTTTTTCGAGGGCGGATTGATCATCAACAGCCTGATCACCTCGAACGTTTCAGGGATTGGAATAGGTGTTTTTTACCGTTATGGAGCGTATGCGAATAGCGACTGGAAGATGAATCTTGTACCGAAGATTACGGCGACGATTAAAATGTGAGGCGGAGTTGGAAATTTTAGTTACGAGTGATGAGTTAAGTCCGCCGCGGTGGAACGAGTTACCGAACCTTCTTGGCTTCGCTATCTGATGCTGGGAGAAGTTGGGGTTGATGTTACGAGTGATGAGTTACTGGCTCATTGTGGCTGCCTATTTGATGCTGCGCCCGCCTCAAAGGATTTGAAAAGCAATTTGATAGCAAGGGCACTTTAGAAACTCTAATCTACGCATTCATTTCTCCTGATGCCATTTCGTTTTCTTACTGGAAAAGCTGATTGCAATCATTGCGATAATCGGTGTTAGGATTGCAAAAATTACCCATCCAGCAGGCGGTCGATTAAGCTCAACGGCTTTGTTTCCGCAATAAATTGCACCAACAATTCGTAACCCAAGAAAGATGAAATTGCCTAAAATATATCCTTGATCCATATTTTATTTGTTAAATAATTTATCAGCTGCCTCATCTTTCAATCGCAACAGTTCCTTGTAATTGCGTTCATTTAAACTTATTTCTTGAAAAATACTTTCGGCAATCTCAAATTTCTCTGTGTTAATGAATCGATCAGGGTGGCAACTTCGACTCAATTCTTTATAGAGATCTTTCGACAAATGAATACTTTGCATTAAATTGTCCATATCAATTTCGACACTTTTAAACTTATTTATGTCCCGATTACCTTTATGTCTCAGAAGGCGGAACAATAAAACAACCAGAATAATAATGAACTCACATACAGCTATGTAAAACCAAATTATGTGCTCTAGGGATGTTTTCATAATTAACTATTTTAAGACAAGTATCCACCCATATTACCATACTTCATAAGTTGCCATTTTAATCCGTTGTAACCAGTATTATCGTGTACTTCCAAAGTATCCCAGCCCAATGAAATGAGCTTACGAACAAGCTCGGAATTTTGTAAAACAACATTGCCTATTTCCACCATTTCAGAGCGTTCTAGTGCACGGCCTGACAATGCCTTTATGCGGAAACCTCCAGCCATAAATCGTGAAAAATCATGTCGAAAAGAACTATCGCCATATGTTGTTTTTGCTTCCAACAGAGTTGGGGCATAGCCTTTCACAAAAGCTTCTCTTGCCGCAAGATTAAAATTTCTAACTACGCGTTGTCGTTCAGACAAGTCGCTAAACCAATCAACTACTTTTAAAATTCTACTCCACATATTTTAGAAGTTATTTTCTTCTGCTTTTGGATCCTCACCATACTGATTTGAACCAGAGTCCCCCTCTTTAAACAGCAAGTACAATGGTACTAATGGAACAATTTGCCACCACCCACTCATGCTAACATCATGTGCTCTTTTAGAGCCTTGTGCCAAGAAGAAAATGAATAGAGGTATAGATAGTAAAGTGATAAATGCATCTGCAAATTCAGGTGGACGTCCAGAGCTATCTGCCATACCTAAAACTATAAAGAAGGAAATAATAACCCTTCCAATTGCAAATATTAGTAGAGATATACCATATTCTGTGCGGCGTATTCTACCTTCAAAAGAGAATGTGTTTTTAAACATAAATTATATTTAAGATTAAGATTTTTCTAGAAGTTTTACTAATTGAAATTTTCAAAGTACTTTTTCAACATTTTATGTTGAACATCGTCAATAACTTTGTTTATCTCAGATTTCGAAAGGCCAGAAAACTCGGATTTTTGTGAGTATTCTCGCTTCTAAATATCCGAAGCATTTAAAACATCATGGTAGCATTGCATTGCACCGAGAAATGGATCCGGATTTCTGCGCATTGAATCTTGAACAATCCGCTCATAGCGTATTTCAACGGATAGGATTAGTTTCGATTGCGGAGTCCCGCCAAACAGATTTTTAAAAAAAACTCATATTTACTAAATTTGTAATGTTCTAAATGTCTCCTTGATATTATTTTGAATTAGGAATTGATTCACAAAAATCTCAATTGAAATAGGTTATTGTCCGGAAAGTTATTGTTTGAACTCCTATTCGGTCATTCCTATTTTCGTCAGTTTCGATTGTTTTCTCATCTAGGGAATATACTTTCTTAATCCAATTACCTTGATCATCATAGGTATACATACAGCTAAAAATGTTGAATAATTGTCCATTTCCCAAATAATAATATTCTTTAACAACATCTCCCTTTGCATTGTATTCGTATTCGCAAATTGCTGTTGGGCTACCCAAATTATCATTCACAGTCGATTTAATTTTAAATCCATTTTTATACTCTGCATCACTTGAATTAAAAACTGTACCGTCAAGCATTTTAGTTTTCATTCCAATTTGATTCCCTTGGGAATCATGAGTATAATAAATGAAATAGGTAAACACATCGTTGTCAACATAATCTGTTGCTTTTACTTTAATTGTTTCATTTTTATCATTGAACCAATATTCATACTTATGAAGTAACTCACCATCTAACGACTCGATTTTCTTCTCTTTTTTAACTCCATTATGATCTAAAAAATATTCTGATTTTGTCTTTATCATTCCCATGCTATCATAGGTTTGCTCGTTAATCTTAACTCCTAGTTTATCAAATTCATAAGTAAAAGAATTCATTCCAGTCCTACTTCCAACGAGCTGCCCATCGATACTAGATAGAAATTCTTCTTGTTTAATTAGCCTTACTTTACCCTTGAGATTATAATCTGAAAGTTCAGACAATTTGGTCTCTTCTCTTTGTTGGGTTGACAAATCACTTTTTGTTCCATTCGTACATGAAAAAAGTAATATTGCTCCTGAAGTCAGCACAAATACAAACTGAATTAATTTCATGTTTTTTATTTAATTATTCCTACCCATAACATTCATTACGAACCCAATAATTACAACAACAATGATGAGTAATAAGGTTTTTCCTACATCTATTTCGTTAGGATCTAAATAATGATCAACTCCATCATGCCAACTGCACGTTCCACTACCTGTTGAATGGCTTCTCCAACCATCATTGCAGATTGCTCCTTTTCCTTGTTTACATGATGAAATCATCCAAACAAGAATACCAAAAAGATATTTAAATTTTGAAAACATATTTACTTTTAACCCCTTGTGGAGGCCGCGCCACCTCCTAACGCGCCAATGCCCAAGATGAATCCTAGCCAATAAGTAAAACCAGTATTGTGCAATGCATAAATTCCAATGTCAAAACCAAACAGTTTTCCAAGAAGAGAAAATATTAAAATCATTCCATGCCAAAATCCAGAGAAAAAACCTGAAGGTTCTTGCTCATATTCTATTGGTGCACAAGATGTCAAATTAATTAACAAAAATATAATCAATAAACTGAAATAAATTTTTTGATTTTTCATAAAGCGTAAAGTTGAAAAATTATGAACAAGACTTAAGTAAAATACCCATAAAAACAAGTGCGAAAACAATTTTAAAAATCCAAGTCATACCTGAGTCATCCTGTCTTCCAGACTCATCATTTCTTAATGCTGCTGATACCGCTTCTCCAAGTATGAATCCTATCAAGCCAACGACAAACATTCCAATATAAATCATATTTTAAATCTATTAAGAAACCAAATTAATCAACGAACTGGGAAATTCAAACTACTATTAACATTCGTTTTATAGATAATTTTATTTTAAATACCTTTTTGTAGCACTTTCAAAATTGATTGCTAAAAAATACTATGTTTTGATTCGAATTAATACCCCTCCTGTTTTTTCGCAAGGCAGAGAATACATATTTTAACTTTTTTGTTAAACGGCCATCTTCCAATCGAAATCTCTTTTAAAAAGTAAGATGAAGTTAATTGACCACAGAAATAACAGTGTTCATTTTGCATATCTATTTTTTATTTTTTTTGACGTTTTAATGCGTTTTTTAAAACTAATATGTTGAATGATTTGAATTTTCAAGTCATATCATTTTAACCAAATATACAAATATGTGTAATATTTCAAACGTTTGTGTATAATTATTCAAACGTAAATATAAAACGAGAATACACAGCATTGGTGAAGTTCGCATCATGAGTGAAGTAAACATTGGTCAGCAGATCAAATTGGTGGTAGAATCGCGGGGAATAACCATTACGGAATTCGCGAAACGCATCAATAAATCTAGGGAAAATGTATACTCCATCTTTAGTCGCAAGACAATCGACACCGGTCTGCTCTCGACCAACTCCCGCGTGCTCGACTACGATTTCTTTACTCACTTTAGCTCAAAATACCAGGAATTGAACTCACGCATACAGATCCTTGAAGAGGAAAATCAAATGCTGAAGGAATATGCGTTGTTGTTGAAGAAGGGAGGGGAGTAGTTAATTACGAATGTCGAATTACGAATTACGAATTAATCAACGGGTAAGTAATTTACGCTACACCGATTTATAAACAATAATATTGTAAGTTGAAAAATTTAGGGTTGATTTACGAAATGTTCAAGTGAACCTAATCTCCAAGTTTTATTGTTTCTGACGAAAATAATTGGTATTTTCATATAGACAAAAACCACTCTTATGAAACCAAATCTTGTCGTAGATAAAAGTTATCTATTCGCTGAACAAATTGTTCATTCATACAAAACACTCATATATTCGAAAAAGGAATATATCCTCTCAAAACAATTGCTTCGTTCAGGAACTTCTGTAGGAGCCAATGTTTCAGAAGCACTATACGGTCAATCCAGAAAAGATTTCATCTCGAAATTATCAATTGCAAGAAAAGAGGCAAACGAAACAAAATATTGGATCCATTTATTGAGCAGAACAGGATTTTTGGAAACTCATGAAGCACGAAATCTACTCGAAAATTGTGAAGAATTACTCAGAATCCTTACCTCCATCATTCAATCCACTCAGGAAAATAAAAGAACTTGAAACAAATTGTTTAGTACAAATGATGTAATTCGTGGCTTCGAGTCTGCTGTCGCACCTCAGCCACCAAATAATTCGTAATTAGTAATTAGTAATTGATAAACGTAACTCCTACCCTCACTTCAAAAGCGTGACACTCCCTCTTTTCTCCTGCCAGCCGTCGGTGTTTTCGCACGACACATAACGCAACACCCATGTGTAGGTGCCTTCCTGGACAAGTTTTCCGTTGTAACTGCCATCCCACCCAAAGGCTGGATCGGTAGACACGTATATTAATTCGCCCCAACGGTCGAAAATGCGCAATTCCCAATTGTAGACCTCGAAGGTTTCAACTGCATAAACTGGATTGAATTCATTGTTGAACTCGTTGCCATCGGGTGTAAAGGTGTTTGGCGCATAAATCACAAAAGGCTCAATGTAGAGGTTGCGATAGCTGGTATCTCGACAGCCAAATTCGTTCGTAGCAACTTGCATCGGACGCATCCACCCGCTTTGCGTATAGGCATAAACGACATTCGGCTCGAAAGAAAATTGACTGCTGTCGTCGAAGAAATAATAAATGCTCGTCGCGCCCTGACTCTGGTCGGTAAAGGTCACTTCTGGATGACAGATGTCCGTTTTTTCTGGGTTGACTTTGAAACTAGAAACTGGCGAAGGATGTATCGTGACTAAGTCTTGCTGTAACATATACAAGGTGTCGATGCAACCCGAGGTGGTGTAAATCTGAAGTCCTACGCTGTATGTGCCGGGATTGACATACACATTGGAAGGATCGCTCGACGAAGACGTTCCACCATCTCCAAAATTCCACGAATAAAAAATCGGCGTGTCGGCCTGAGACTGATCTACAAACTGTACTTCGGCTGGTGCACAACGTGGTCCGTCGAGAACGGTGAAATCAATCGTTGGCTCTTGGAAAATGAACACACTGTCGATATATGACTCTAAAC
>JAJTDQ010000092.1 GCA_021300505.1 Cryomorphaceae bacterium | reverse complement strand
TTGATTAAATCCCGGCAACCGCCACTATCTCCCATTTCCAATAAAATCGGTGCAAAGATATTAGACAGGGCGAAAGAGGCCGTACGAGAAACACGGGATGCAATATTCGGAACACAGTAATGAATGACTCCATGTGCCTCAAACGTTGGCTCGTTATGATTGGTAACACGCGAAGTTTCAAAGCAGCCGCCTTGGTCGATACTCACATCGACAACAACAGAACCTTGCTTCATTTCTTGAATCATTTCCTCGGTCACTACACAAGGTGTTCTTCCAAGAGGTGCCCGCAAGGCGCCAATCACTACATCAGCGCGTTTCAATGCTTTTGCCAGCACTTTTGGTGTCAGTACACACGTATACAATCGTGTACCGATATCATTTTGCATTCGACGAAGACGAGACAGTGAGTTGTCAAAAACCTTCACCGAAGCCCCCAAACCAAGTGCTGCGCGTGTAGCGTATTCTCCAACCGTTCCGGCTCCAATCACGACAACTTCGGTTGGAGTAACACCAGCAATTCCACCCAGCATCATTCCTTTGCCAGACGAAAACGAAGACAGCAACTCACCAGCAACCAGAATGGATGTCGTTCCTGCGATTTCACCCATCGTGCGCACAACAGGCAAAAGTCCTTCCTCATCGCGGATATAATCCCAAGCGATTGCCGTGATTTTCTTTTGAATTAATTTCTGCAATAGTTCCTTTGGTTGAACCGACAATTGAAGTGCTGAAATCAATGTTTGTCCTCCTGGCATCATATCTACCTCTTCTTCTGATGGAGGAGCAACTTTAAGTATGATGTCGCATTGAAAAATATCCTTTGGGTCGAAGCAAATCTCTGCACCTACCTCACTGTAATCGCGATCGCTAAAATTGGATGCCTCACCACACTTGCTTTCTACTCGAACTTGGTGCCCGTTGGCAATAAGTAAAGCAACACCTTCAGGAACCAAAGGAACGCGTCGTTCTTGAAAGGATGTTTCCTTAGGAATACCAATGAACAAATTTCCCTTTTTGCGTGAAATCTCCAGCATTTCTTCTTTTGGCAGAAGTGCACCTTGCTGCATCAGTTTTTTCAGGAGTTCTGGATCAGTCTTCATTCGTTAGTAGTTATTATTCGTGTGTTGTCCTCTAAGCTACGAATATTCACCCAAACAGTGTTCTCTGGAAGTAAATTGTCAACCTTCTCGGGCCATTCCACAAAACAATATCCTCCACTGTACAGCATCTCCTCTATTCCGATGTCGTAAGCTTCCGTTTCGTTTTTCAAGCGATACACGTCAAAGTGATGAATTCTGCCGTAAATTGGGCTGTCATAGACGTTCACAAGCGAATACGTAGGTGAGCCTTCGATTTCTGTTATCCCCATTGCTGCAAGTAAGGCACAAATGAATGTGGTTTTTCCTGCCCCCATTTCCCCTTGAAAAGCAAAAACTTTTCGATTGTCAAAATGAGCTAAAAAGGACATTGCCGTTGCTGGTAAATCCCTTAATGTATGTAGTTTGAAATCCATAGTAAGGACAAAAAAACACACTTTTTCAGCTCATTAAACACCGCTGACAAATGAAGTGTTAACAATGATTTTTTAACTATTCAAAAATCAACGTTTCCCAAGCACAATAAACGGAATTAAAATCTCTTCTAAGGATATGCCACCATGCTGAAAAGTGTTCCCGTAATAATTCACGAAATGGTTGTAATTATTTGGATAAACAAAGAAATCATTCTCACGAACAAACACATATTCAGCCGACATCTTCATCTTGGGCAAAAACGCATCTTGCGGATTTGAAATGCGAAATACTTCTTTGGCGTTATACGACATATTTCTTCCTGCTTTGTAGCGAAGGTTTGAGTTGATGTTGCGCTCACCGACAATCTTAACTGGATTCGTCACCTTCACCGTTCCATGGTCTGTGGTAATGATCAAACGCGCGCCGATATCTGCAATTTTCTTTACGATGTCGTGCAAAGGAGAGTGTTCAAACCAAGAAACTGTCAAAGAACGGTATGCTGCCTCATCATCGGCCAACTCTTTGATCATTTCCATCTCTGTTCTCGCATGAGAAAGCATATCCACGAAATTATACACGATAAAATTGGCGTCATTTTCTTTCAGCTGACTAAAATTATCGGCCAAACGCTTACCTGCATCGAGGTTGGTGATTTTATTGTACGACCACTTGACGTTCTTGCCTAGACGTTTCAAATTAGCATCCAAGAATTCCTTTTCGTGCATATTTTTCCCGCCCTCGTCTTCCTCACTTTTCCAAAGTGTAGGGAAACGTTTTTCGATCTCTGAAGGCATCAAACCTGCAAAAAAGGCATTTCTTGCATAGTGCGTAGCAGTTGGTAGAATGGAATAAACGATTTTCTCGCTCTCCGTGGTAAAGTACTTTGAAAAAATGGGCTCAAGCACTTTCCACTGATCAAAGCGCAAATTATCAATCACCAAAACGAAGGTTTTTTCCTTTCCGATAAAAGGTGCAATACGGTCTTTCATCAAGGTGTGAATAAGCTGCGGGGCATCTTCATCACCTCCAAGCCAGTCGATATAATTGTCCTGAATGAAGCGTGCAAAAAGCTGATTGGCCTCCTTTTTCTGCATTTCAAGGATTTCCTTCATCCCCTTATCCTCAATCTTCTCTAATTCAAGTTCCCAGAACACCAATTTTGCGTACAAGTCAGCCCATTCTTCCGCATCCATTCGACCATTCAGCTGCATACCCAGCTGTCTAAATTCCTGCTGGTAGTTGAAATTAGTTCGCTGCGAGACCAATTTACCTTGATCAAGATTTTTTTTGATACTCAGTAAAATCTGATTTGGATTAACAGGCTTGATCAAATAATCAGCAATCTTACTGCCTATGGCCTCCTCCATGATATGCTCTTCCTCGCTCTTCGTAATCATCACTACAGGAACGAAAGGCTTTGCCTCCTTGATCCGTGCCAATGCCTCCAACCCAGAAATACCTGGCATATTTTCATCCAGAAATATAATGTCGTAGTGATTGTCATTGCTTTTTTCAACAGCGTCTGCACCGTTATTTACTGCATCAACGTGGTATCCTTTTCCTTCTAGAAAAAGAATATGTGGCTTTAGCAACTCAATCTCGTCATCTGCCCAAAGTATTTTCCCTTGCATTGCCTTATATTTTTTAGTTTTGATACAATCTTTAAAATTATCGATTTGCGACCGAACCTGAACAGATCCAACAAAAAGAAAATCTTTAACGACCCTGTCTATGGTTTTATTACCATTCCAGATGAGTTTATTTTCGATTTAATAGAACACCCCTACCTTCAACGCTTAAGACGTATTATGCAATTGGGTATGAGTCATTTGGTTTATCCAGGAGCATTGCATACACGCTTTCATCACGTTTTGGGTGCGATGCACCTGATGACATTGGCGGTAGCAACCATACGTCGTAAAGGCCATGTTATAACGCAAGAAGAAGAACGCGGGGTCTTAATCGCCATATTGCTTCACGACATCGGACATGGACCTTTCAGTCATGCACTGGAGTACGACATCGTTAATGGTGTAAGTCATGAAGAAATTTCAGGGTACTTTATACAACGACTTGGAAAAGAGTTCGGCGAACCTTTAGAACATGCGCTACTGATTTTCAATAACAAACATTCAAAACCATTCCTTCATCAATTGGTAAGCAGTCAGCTCGATATGGATCGCTTGGACTACCTGAATCGTGACAGTTTTTACACTGGAGTGAGTGAAGGCATCATTGGAAGTGATCGTTTGATTGAAATGATCAATGTCCACGAAGGCAATCTCGTACTCGAAGAAAAAGGAATTTATTCGATTGAAAAATTTATCGTGGCTCGCCGACTGATGTATTGGCAGGTGTATCTGCACAAAACGGTTGTAGCAGCGGAATACATGTTGATTCATGCCTTACGACGTGCAAAGCACCTATCTAAAAAAGGTGAAACCCTCTTCGCTAGTCCAGCCTTGCATTTTTTCTTGACGAATGATGTAACTCGAGATGAATTCAAAAAAGACCCTGCTGTCCTTGATCGTTTCGCTCAATTGGACGATTATGATATTTTGGGTGCTTTGAAAGTATGGCAAGACCATCCGGACAAGGTACTTTCACTTTTAGCAAAACGTTTGGTGAATCGACAGTTGTTTAAGATTGAAATTTCGAGAGATCCATTTGGACCTGATCGCATTCAACTCGAAAAAGAAATCATTCGTAACCACTTTGATCTAGAGGGCGACGATGTTGATTTCTTTGTATATACAGACATTTTGAGCAACAATGCGTACAACCAAAACAAGCAGAATATCAATATGCTGATGAAAAATGGCGAGGTCATCGATCTGACCAAAGCATCTGACAATTTAAATATTTCAGCCTTGGCAAATCCTGTGGAGAAGTACTTTTTGTGCTACCCGGTGTAGTTTTTTTGTTAGTTAGTTAGAGGTTAGTTTCACCGAATTCGTGGCTTCGAAAACCTCAGCCACCGAACACCTATCTCGTAACTGTTAACTTATAACTCGTAACTCGTAACTCATAACTCTAATTATTATTGCCTAGAAAGCTTCCCAGCCTTCCAGTCTTGAATAAGTTTGGCCCAAGAATATGGATTCAATAGGTTATTCACTGGCAACTGTCCATTGGTGTATAATTTCGTGTTGCGTTGATTCACAGCATATCCATAAGCCAAGGAGGCATCATTATCGAGTCGAGCAGCTACAAAAGCCAAGCTTTCACCAGAAAGTTCGCGTTGAGCGCGACGAATGGCATCATCATAAGGCTCCATTTCAACAAATGCGCGGGCAAAATCTTCGCGTGAAGGCCAAGGATATACGGTTACCGCAGGAAGATTGAGTGTATCTCGTTGCAACATGTGAATGATGGAGTACCGATTGTCAGACAAAGTATCAGGTACAATATACGTTGATGTCTTAAATCCGTAATAGGAAAAAAGTAAAGTGTCACCAGGAAAAGTTACGATCGAGAAGAAACCGTAATAATCGGAAATCACACCTCGACGTTCAGAGCGATCAAACACCGTAGTATAAGGCATTGGCTCTAAATTTTCCTCTGAAATCACCACTCCAGAAAGTTGAATCAAGCGAGAAGTATCTCGTTGCCCGAAAGAATTCGATAGAAAGAGAATACCAAAAAGTAAGGAGAGAACAATTCGAACCATTTCATGACTTTGTGCAAGAGTACTCAATTCGTGCGAGGAAGCCAAGATTTTTTCAAAAAATTAACACAATACAGACGAGCTTTTGGGCATGGCTTTTTGTTCTCGAATTTGACGCACAAAACACGAAAAAAAGTGTTACTTTTGCAGGAATTTATTAAGAAAATAGATTCCAGATGTCACTGACCAACATCAATCAAATTAAAGAAGGACTAACCTACGACGATGTATTACTAGTCCCTGCGTATTCGGAAGTATTGCCGAGAGATGTAAAATTGCGCAGCAAACTTACAAGAAACATTGAGGTAAACACGCCAATAGTATCTGCTGCAATGGATACTGTTACCGAATCTGGCTTGGCCATTGCGATGGCGCAACAAGGCGGAATTGGCGTGATTCATAAGAACATGACAATTGCTGAACAAGCATTGGAGGTGCGTAAAGTGAAACGTTCAGAAAGCGGAATGATCCTCGATCCGGTAACTTTGCTGGAAGATGCACTTGTAAAAGATGCACTTCAACTGATGAAGGAAAATGGTATTGGCGGAATTCCAGTTGTTGATGGAAACAAGATACTAAAAGGGATTGTAACCAATCGCGATTTGCGCTTTGAGAAAGACTTAAATCGCCCAATTCGCGAGGTGATGACTTCTCATGAGATCATAACAACTCATGACGGAACGGATTTGTCCAAGGCGGAAGAGATTCTTCAAGAAAAAAAGATTGAGAAATTACCCGTTATCGACGCATCATATAAACTTATTGGGTTAATCACTTACCGCGACATCATCAAAGTTAAAACACATCCAAACTCTTGTAAAGACACCTATGGACGTTTGCGTGTTGCCGCAGCTGTTGGTGTAACACATGATACAATGGAGCGCGTTACAGCATTGGTCGAAGCTGGAGTGGATGCTATTGTCATTGACACTGCACATGGACATTCTCGTGGTGTTGTTGATAAATTAAAAGAAGTTAAGCGAACCTTCCCTAATTTGGAAGTTATCGTTGGAAACATCGCGACACCGGAAGCAGCAATGTATTTGGTGGAAGCCGGTGCAGATGCAGTTAAAGTAGGAATTGGTCCTGGATCAATATGTACCACACGCGTCATTGCCGGTGTAGGTGTTCCACAGTTGACAGCAGTAAATGATGTTGCTCAAGCATTGGAAGGTACAGGTGTTCCAGTTATTGCTGACGGAGGAATCCGCTACACAGGTGATATCGTGAAAGCTATCGCTGCAGGTGCTGATACTGTGATGGTAGGTTCCATGTTTGCCGGTGTTGAGGAATCTCCCGGTGAAACAATCATTTACGAAGGAAGAAAATTCAAGGCTTACCGCGGAATGGGCTCTTTGGAAGCCATGCAAAAAGGGTCAAAAGACCGCTACTTTCAAGATGCTGAAGATGATATCAAGAAATTGGTCCCTGAAGGAATCTCTGGACGCGTGCCTTTTAAAGGCAAGTTAATCGAAGTGATGTACCAAATTATTGGTGGTCTTCGCGCGGGAATGGGCTATTGTGGTGCACCAGACATCGACCATCTCAAAGGCGCAAAATTCGTTCGTATTACTTCCGCTGGTGTGCGTGAATCTCACCCTCATGATGTGACGATTTCTCGTGAAGCACCGAACTATAGTATTAAATAAAGGTTAAAAAAAAGAGTTGAATCGAGCAGACGACTAATTTCGACGTTGCTGAAAATTAAACCAAACTATGAAAAAACATCTTTTGATCATCGCCGCTCTATTTTTGAGCATTTCGACTTTCGCGCAGGAAGACCCAATCCTGATGAAAATTGACGGACATCCGGTGACGAAGTCTGAATTTTTGCAGATTTATTTGAAAAACAATCCAAATCCGAAGTTCGATAAAGCATCCATTGACGAGTATATGGAGCTTTTCAAGAAATTCAAATTGAAAGTTGCTGAAGCTGAAGAATTGGGATATGACTCACCTGCTGATACTTTAGCTGCCTACAACCGCATCATAGGCTTGAAAAAGCGCATCGAGAAAGGTGAAAATTTCGCTTCTGTCGCACGTGGTAAAAATGGTTCAGAAGATCCATCTGCGGTAAATAATGGTGGAGACCTTGGTTATTTCACGGCCTTCCAAATGGTTTATCCTTTTGAAGATATGGCTTACAACACACCAGTTGGAAGCATTTCAGAGCCTTTCCGCACCCGATATGGATACCATATTGTGAACGTCACTGACAAGCGCCCAGCACGTGGAACAATCAAAACAGCACACATCATGGTGGCTGTTGGAAAATCTGCAGCTGAAGAGGATGTCGTAAATGCTGAGAAGAAAATCAATGAGATATATGCGAAACTTCAAAAAGGAGAAAAATTTGAAGATCTAGTTAAAAGTTATTCTGATGACCCTAGCTCGGCAGAGAAAAATGGTGAACTCCCTCCTTTTGGAACAGGAACTACCACACGTATGGTTACAACTTTTGAAGATGCAGCATTCGCATTGAAGAACAATGGAGATTACTCTATGCCGGTCCGCACTGACTATGGATTCCATATCATCAAACGATTGGAATGGACGGATGTGAAGACGTTTGATGCCATGAAGAAAGAACTCCAATCTAAAGTGAACAAAGATGAGCGTTCAAAACGCACGCAAGATTCTTTTGTGTTGAACTTGAAATCATCTTACGGTTACTCCAACAAGAGTGCAAAAGGATTGAAATGGTTCCTTACCAACCTTGATACGTCTTACTACATAGGAAAATGGAACGCAAGTGGATTGAAATCAAACAAAACCCTCTTTACAATAGATGGTAAATCATTTACACAGCAGCAGTTCGCGCGATTCCTTGAATCGAACTACCGCGGAATTCGTAAGGATGCAAATGAAGTTGTGATTGGTTTGCAATACAAAGCTTGGGAGAAAGAAGCAATCATTAGTTACGAAGAATCTAAGTTGGCGGATAAATATCCTGCGTATAAAGCGCTGATTACAGAATACCATGACGGTATCTTGTTGTATGAAATCATGACAGACAAGGTTTGGAACAAGGCAATGAAAGATACTGTTGGACTGCGTGCTTACTTCGACAATAACCGATCAAAATACATGTGGGGAGATCGCGTTGATGCTATCGTTTACGAATGTTCAACGAGAAGTATCGCCGATCAAGTATATAAAATGATTTTGAACGACACCATCAACTCAAAACATGTGTTGGAAGTGATTAATAAGGACAGTGAGTTGAACTTACGTGTTCGAACAAACAAATTTGACATCAATCAAACCAACTTCCTGAAAGGTCAATCCTTGGTAATGGGAGCAAATAAAGTGTATGAATTGGATGGTAAATTTTATGTCATTAAAGTCAATAAGAACTTGCCAGCAGGCAACAAAGAGTTTAGTGAAGCCAAAGGTGCAGTGACTTCAGACTATCAAACATTCCTTGAGCAACAATGGATCCAGGAATTGATGAATAAGCACAAGATAGAAATCAATCAGCAGGTACTATACTCTGTTGGTCAATAAGCGCACATATTCCATGAAACGGGCTGGCGTGATCGTCGGCCTGTTTTTTTTATCATTGCTCCCATCCTGTGGCGCAGATGAAAAAATTGTTGCGCGTGTAGATGACCATGAATTGACCGAAACAGAGGCGCAAATTATCATGGAACATCTTGGTTACGACTATGCGAACAAGGCAGATCGCATTCAATTTTTGAACAATTGGTGTGAGTTGGAAGCCATGCGTATAGAGCTCGAAACCAAAGCACCAGAATTGTCGGAAACCGTGCGTTTAAAGGCAGGAATGTATATGGGAGAACTCTCTCGTTATTATTTAATCGATGAATTGATTCGCGATCAAACGGACACCAGTATTTCAACCTCAGAAATTAAAGCCTACTATCAAGCACATTTAGAAGATTTCAAATTGCAAGATTACCTTGTCAAAGCATTGTTCATTAAGATTCCTCGGGGCTCAAAACCAGAAGCTGCCTTGAAAGAACACTTCTTGTTAAAAAATGATAAAGACCTCGCTAAAGTGAATTCTTATGTGAAACTTTACGCGGAAGATTTTTACTTCGATGATGAAGAATGGATCTATTTCACCGAATTGTCGAAAAACATTCCATTGGGTAAATTAAATCGTGATAACTTGGTACTCAATCGCACTAAAACCTATTTCTCCGATGAAGAATTTACCTATTACATTAACATCATCGATTACACACTTAAGGACACTCCACCACCATTGGATTTTGTCGAGACACAAATTAAAGAACTCATTCTAACAGGACGAATGAACCAACTTAGACAAAAACGAGAAAAACAACTTATTCAACAGGTTAAACGACATCATGAGATCAACATTCATCCTTAGTATCTTCTTTCTATTTTGCGTTACATTCGATAGTTCAGCACAACCTGAAGTAGTCGATAACATTGCTGCGCAAGTAGGCGACAATATAATTCTTCTCTCGGACCTACAGTCGCAAAAAATACAAATGCTTCAAGGTGGCATGGAAGTGACGAAAGAAACGGATTGTCAGATTTTGGAAGAATTGATGTACCAAGAATTGTTGATCAATCAGGCAAAATTAGACAGTATTGAAATTTCTGACCAGCAAGTAGATGCAGAGATGGAAAACCGATTGAGAATTATTGAAGAGAAATTTGGAAGTCGTGAGAAGATGGAAGAATTTTACGGAAAGACGGCTTCTCAAATCAAAGAAGAGTTCCGGGAGATTATCAAGGACCGACTTTTAGCGGACGAAATGGAACGACAAATTACTTCAGCTATTTCCGTCACTCCAAAAGAAGTGCAGGACTTTTATGCAACAATCCCTTCGGATTCCATTCCTTTGATTAATTCACAGTTGAGCTTTCAACAGATCGTTGTTTTTCCTGAAATCACGAAAGAAGACAAACGTATCGCCTACGATAAACTGGCCGACATTCGAAAGGCTGTCCTAAGTGGGAAAAGCTTTGATACCCAAGCCCGTATACATTCTATGGACCCAGGAAGTGCGTCACAAGGTGGAAAGATTGAAGCGTCACGTGGAATGATGGTTCCGCAGTTTGAATCAGCAGTTTTCTCATTAGAACCAGGTGAAATTTCTGATATTTTCGAGTCTGAATACGGATACCATATCGTAAAGCTCAATAGCCGTAAAGGAGATGATTACATCTGTCAGCACATCCTGATTATCGCGGAGTTTAGTGGTAAAGAACTTGAATTGGCTTCATTGAAAATTGATTCGTGCTTTCAACTTTTGAAGCGCAATGAAATTACATGGGAACAAGCCGTAGTTCGATTTTCAAATGATGAAAGAACAAAACAAAACCGAGGAATTATTACCAACCCAATCACAGGTGAGCAAACTTGGGATATGGAAGACTTAAGTCAAGTCGATCAGCAAATCTTTCTCATTACAGATGCAATGGAAAAAGGAGATCTTTCACAACCTAACTTGTACTACGATATTTTTGACCGCAAGCAAGGACTTCGAATCGTGCGTTTGATGGAACGAACTGAACCGCATCGTGCAAATTTAACAGACGATTATGCATTGATCAAGCGTGCAACTGAAAATGATAAAAAACAAAAAACAGTGAACAATTGGGTAAAACAGAAGATTGGAAATGCATACATCCGAATTGATGAATCCTTTGTAAATTGCGTATTCAGAAATAACTGGTCAAACAATTAGTTCCTATTTTAGTAGGCAAATAACTCAAAAAATATGTCAGACAAAGCGGCAATAGATCAACTGGTAGCGCATTACGCAGAATTGAAAAATGAGATCCACAAAGTCATCGTTGGACAAGACGATGTAGTAGATCAAGTGCTCATTTCCATATTTTCCCGCGGCCATTGTTTGCTTGTTGGTGTGCCTGGATTAGCAAAAACCTTGTTGGTCAATACCATTGCGCAAACCTTGGGATTGAGCTTCAACCGTATTCAGTTCACCCCGGACCTTATGCCATCTGACATTATTGGTTCTGAAATATTGGATGAATCGCGCAACTTCAAGTTTATCAAGGGTCCATTGTTTTCAAACATTATCCTAGCGGATGAGATCAACAGAACACCACCGAAGACGCAATCAGCTTTGCTTGAGGCCATGCAAGAGCGCTCTGTGACGGCTGCAGGAACGAACTACACCCTACCTTCACCCTTCTTTGTTTTAGCTACACAAAACCCTATAGAACAGGAGGGTACTTATCCCCTACCTGAAGCGCAACTTGACCGTTTCATGTTCAACAT
>JAJTDQ010000091.1 GCA_021300505.1 Cryomorphaceae bacterium | reverse complement strand
GTTTGTAAACACACCTGTATTGTCAATCACCAATGCATTATTGATTCCGTAACTTGTATAATCGATATCCTCAGGATTTTTCGCGTCAATCATTTTAACAATTTGACCATTGATGATGATTGCTTTGTTTTCAAGATCTTCTGCAACGGTTCCCTTAAAAGCACCATGTACTGAATCGTTGCGCAGTAGGGAAGCACGTTTAATGATATCTGCATCTGAAGACCCACGTGTTACGATGGCACGCAGACGAAGTTGTTGTCCTTTACCAGCTTGTTTAATCAACTCACGCGCAGCCAAACGACCGATACGACCAAAACCGTAAAGAACAACATCGCGTGGTTCAATTTCATTTGAGCCACTATGACCGAATCCGGTAAGTTTGCTCGAAAGAAATTCAGCTTTTGAGGAAAAGTTTGTATGCTCTGCCAACCATTGACTCGCCAGTTTTCCGATATCCAACTTTGCTGGAGCCAGGTCCATGTGAAGCAATTCTTCAGCAAGCTCAGAAGTAGTAAACACATCAATAGGCTTGTTCACCACCTTGCGTGCATACTCATGCAGGTTTAAGATTTCAGAAATGGTAACATCTAAAAGGTGGTTACGGAATAAAACAAGTTCAACTCCCTTGTCATAAAGCAATTCACCAACCTTACTCCCTAACTTAACTGCTGCTCTTTCACGCTCGATGTGCGACTTCAATTCTTTTTCATAGCCTACTGCTGCTTCCATTTGCTTGTTTGAAATTTATGATTAATAGAAAATGATTAAAGCAAAAAAGGCTGCCCACTTTTGCGGGCAGCCTTTTTTCTTTATCCTAAATATGCTTTCAGTAATTTGTTTCTCGACGTATGTCGCAAACGACGTATTGCTTTTTCTTTGATTTGTCGAACGCGCTCTCGCGTAAGATTGAATTTCGCACCAATTTCTTCCAATGTAAGGCCATGGTTCATTCCAATTCCGAAGAATAGTCTTATGATTTCACGTTCCTTGTCTGTTAATGTACTAAGCGATCGTTCGATTTCCTTTTGAAGTGACTCAGCCATTAATGCATGGTCGGCTTTCGGTGAGTCAGAGTTTGCCATTACATCCATCAAGGTACCTCCGTCTTCAGATGTAGAAAGTGGTGCATCCATAGACACGTGACGTCCCGAAACATTTAAACTTTCCTTGATTTTATCTTCAGGAACTTCTAAAGCTTCTGCCAACTCTTCTGCTGATGGAGGACGCTCGAACTCTTGCTCAAGACGAGAGAATGCTTTATTGATTTTGTTCAAAGATCCAACCTGATTCAACGGCAGACGAACAATACGTGCCTGTTCAGCAAGAGCTTGAAGAATAGATTGACGAATCCACCACACGGCATAAGAGATAAACTTAAATCCACGTGTTTCATCAAACTTTTGAGCCGCTTTAATCAAACCAAGATTTCCTTCGTTGATCAAATCGGGAAGGGTAAGTCCTTGATTTTGGTATTGTTTCGCAACAGAAACTACGAATCTTAAATTTGCGCGTGTTAATTTCTCCAAGGCTTTTTGATCACCCTGTTTAATTCTTCTCGCCAATTCAACCTCCTCTTCTGCAGTAATCAACTCCTCCTTACCAATGTCCTGAAGATACTTGTCTAACGACTGACTTTCGCGATTGGTAATCGACTTCGTAATTTTTAATTGTCTCATCTATCTATCTCTGTTTTTTTTGACAGTCATGATAACGTCAAATAAAGCGCAAAGTTACGTTGAATTTGTTTGTCTTCCCAAATATTTCCGTGCATTTTTTGATTCGAAAACCAAAAAACCAAGAATTAACGGCGGCTACAACCCAAATCCAAAGTAATCACGTTTGCCACTTTCTGACATTACCTCGAGCAGAACACCTCTGTTTTGGCCGTTTAACTTGGCCGTGAGTTGCTCAACCGATTCTATTGCTTCATTATTAAGCTTCAAAATAATCATCCCAGGTTGTAAACCAATTGACTTTAATTTTCCAGCATTTAGTGAAGTTATTTTTACACCATAGCTGATGTTCAATTCTTTCATCTCTTTCGTTGTCAAGGTGCTAAACGTAGCGCCTAATGCGAAATTCTTGGATATTTCTTCTTTCGAAACGAGTTTTGTGTCTCCATCCGAATTGCGAAGCACAAGTTCTTTTATCTCTTCGTCTCCATCTTTATTACGGATGGTAAGGCTAACTTTATCACCAGGTCGACGTTTTCCGATTTCTTCTTGAAGTTCAGCCACCGAATTCACTTCTTTTGAACCAATTTTAAGGATGACTTCACCGTCTTTCATTCCAGCCTTGTCCGCACTTCCGTCTTCAACAACTTTAGACACAAAAACGCCTTTGGTATTTGGTAACTTATTCTTTTCTTTAATCTCCTGGTTGATATCTGCGATTTGGACACCAAGGTAGCCTCGTTGAACAATTCCATAATCAATCAAATCCCGCATCACTTTTTGTACGAGATTGACAGGAATCGCAAACGAATATCCGGCATAGCTACCTGTTTGAGAGGCAATTGCTGTATTGATTCCAACGAGTTCACCACGCGTATTTACCAAAGCTCCACCGCTGTTGCCTGGATTCACTGCTGCATCTGTTTGGATGAAGGACTCAATAGGTACTACATTGGGATTCGTGCGGTCAGACAATAAGTTAATATTACGCGCTTTCGCAGAAACAATTCCTGCTGTAACTGTAGAAGTAAGGTTGAATGGATTTCCTACAGCAAGCACCCATTCGCCGATACGAAGATCATCGCTATTTCCAAGTGAGATAGGTTGGAAATTATCTCCTTCAATTTTTAATACCGCTATGTCAGTGGAAGGATCGGAACCTATCAGCTTTGCCGTATATTTTGAGTTGTCATTGAGAATAACCTCAATTTCACTGGCATTTTCAATGACATGGTTGTTTGTAACAATGTATCCTTGAGAGGAAACGATAACACCTGACCCTGAACCAGCCCCATACTGCTTAAACTCTCGCCCCCCAGCACCAGGACCGTAGAAAAACTCTTGAAATGGATCGCGCTGAAAGGTTGTTTGTACCACCTTGGTGGTAACGTGGACTACAGAATTGATTGTGTTTTCTGATGCTGTCGTTAAATCAACACCCATTCCTGACGTGCCATCGAAATTTACAGCCCGAGCATTAATTCGATTACCATCAATTACTTCATCAGATAACAACGCGTAATCAGGACCTGAAAACATTAAATACGCGCAAAAAGGGATCATTCCACCCAACAATCCCAAACCAACAATTTTGAAGTTGTTTTTCATTTTCTTTTCTTTAAACGGTTTCAAACTGCAAGATTAACGAATGACTGCTTTTTTTTGTTAATCGCGCAGTGTTAAAGAATGTTAAGCCAGGAAGGAAAACAATTCACTGAAAACACTTAATTTCGTTCAGCATTCAAGAATATGACAATTCATTTTCACAAATACCAAGGAACAGGAAACGATTTTATCCTAATTGATAATTTAAGTGGAGAATATTCATTTGTTGATGTTCAGCATGTACAACAACTTTGTAATCGTCGTTTTGGTATTGGAGCAGATGGTTTAATCTTAATCAATTTCCATCCAACATTGGATTTTGAGGCGGACTATTATAACTCTGATGGCTCAAAGAGCTTTTGCGGAAATGGAGCCCGTTGCGCAGTTAAATTTTATGCGAGAAACCAAGAAAATCAGACTGAATTCAAATTCATGGCAATTGATGGAGTTCATTCGGCGCGAATTGTGAATAGTGAAATCTCTTTGGAAATGTCTTCGGTTGAAGCAATTGAGAAGTACCAAAATGATTTTGTATTGAATACTGGTTCACCACACTATGTGCAACTTGTAGATGATTTAGATAATTTGGATGTCGTTCGTCTTGGAAGACAAATACGGTATTCGGATCAGTTTAAACAAGTTGGAATCAATGTTAATTTTGTCAAGCAGATTGCGCAAAAGCACATTTCAATTCGCACCTACGAAAGAGGCGTCGAGGATGAAACATTGTCTTGTGGAACTGGTGCTACAGCGTGTGCACTTGTTGAAGGTAGGTCATTTTCTGAGGGCAATCATTCGGTTTGCGTTGACGTTCTTGGAGGTCAGCTTCAAGTTTCCTATGAACGTCACGAAGATGGAAGTTTCTCACATGTCAATCTAAAAGGACCGGCAACATTTGTATTTGAAGGAGCAATACATGTCTGAATTTAATTTTCCTGGAATCGTTCCGCTTCAATCCATTGATGATCTTAAAGCTGGATTTTTTCTTTGTGTATTGCATGCTGATAAAATTCCGCCACATGTTGGTTGCATTATCGAAGGCCATTTTTTTAGTCTAAAAGTCAGTGGTAAGGATGAAGCTGTAGATGTTTCAACTTTATTCAAGGCACTAACATTAAAAAAAGTTCCGACTTTGTTCATAGGCATAAAGAAGGAAATCTCGTCAGCTCTAGTTGAATACATTTATGGGAATTACACCACTATAGAAGTAGGTCAGAACACCTGTCTTTCGCCAGTAATTGATCTCTTTGAATGCCATGGTCATGTAAAGAAATTGTCTGATTTACTCCGACTTTTACAAGAAGAATCGTTGTTGAAGGAAGTTTTTAAACTACATTTGAGAGAAGATTATACTGCACTGCCTTACTACTCAAATCAAGATATTGAACAACGATTATTGAATTTAACCGATGTTAAGAGGAGATAAAATACTACTTCGTGCGGTGGAACCATCGGATGCAACCACGCTCATTCTTTGGGAAAATGATCCAGAAAATTGGAAAGTGACAGACACTGAAGTGCCATTTTCCTTGCAGGGTATCATGCAATTGATTGATCAGCAGCAGCATATTCGTTCTACGGGGCAATTGCGTTTTATGATTTGTGAACTGTATTCAGGAAATCCAGTTGGTGCGATAGATTTGTATGATGCTGATTTTCGTCATGGTAATGCTTCCGTTGGTATTTTAATTGGCGATATCAAGGCGAGAAACAAAGGATATGCTTCTCAAGCTCTACAATTAATGATGGAATACGCGGCGAAAATACTCGAGCTTTACAATGTGCAATGTTCCATTCAAGCATCCAATTTGGAGAGCATTCATTTGTTCGAAAGGGCGGGATTTTCAAGGGTTGGAGTTCGAAAGAATTGGTTTCGAATGAATGGTAAACGTGAAGATGAAATTATTTATCAATTATGTCTAAAAGCAGAATAATAGGTATTGTAGTAGTTGTCGTGCTGCTCATTGGTGGATTGATTGTATTTCCA
Source organism: Cryomorphaceae bacterium (assembly GCA_021300505.1). Taxonomy (GTDB): domain Bacteria; phylum Bacteroidota; class Bacteroidia; order Flavobacteriales_D; family Crocinitomicaceae; genus M0103. The sequence continues at coordinate 8,587 of JAJTDQ010000091.1, read as the reverse complement.
AAAATAGGGTTGTACCTCAGTAGCCGAAAGGAATCTGTGAATAAGGAACGAGTCTCTTTTTACATTAAACAAAAAATCACGATTGAGCAATTGGCCAATTCCTTAAAGGAGGATGGAATTATACATGATGTGGACGCCTTTATTGATGTGGCGGAATTTAAAGGTTTGGATAAAGCGAAAATTGCACTTGGCAAATACATTATAGAACCGAATACGCAATACAGAAATCTATTGAATGGGTTTACCTTGAATGATGCGGGCAATGGAAATGCGGAAGTGGAGGTGGATGTTGCCTTAAATCATTGCCGAACAATTTCGCATATAGCAGGAAATGTCAGTAAAACACTGTTGATCGATTCGGCAAAGCTAGTACATTACCTAATGGATCCAAAAACGTTGAACCAATATGGATTTACTCCTGAACAATTACCCGCTCTGTTCATACCAAATACCTACAAATTTTACTATGACACGGACGAATCAGCTTTTGTTGAACAGATGGCATCCGTTTTTAAAAAGTTCTGGACAGCAGACCGAATGATGAAATTGCAGAAGTTGGGCTTTAAAAGTCCTTCTGAGGCTGTTACCCTTGCGAGTATTGTGTATTCTGAACAATCACTCATTCCTGATGAATGGCCTATTATTGCGGGATTGTATTTGAATCGAATTGAACAAGGCATCTTTTTGCAGTCCGATCCGACGTTTAAATTTTGTTGGGGGGATGAATTGAATGGTGTGCAACGATTGCTTTATATACATCGAGATAAAGATTGCCCGTATAATACGTATTTGCACAAAGGATTACCACCTGGACCAATTTGTTTAACTCCTGCAGGAGTAGTTGATGCGGTGCTCACTCCAACGAGACACGACTATATTTTTATGATGGCAAGACCTGATTTTTCGAAACGTCATAATTTTTCAAAGGATTATGCCTTACATCAACAGTATGCAAAAAAATACCAAAAATGGATGTCAACATTAAATTAGAGAGCAATGGGTACAAAGCGGCGTGACTTTATCAAATTAGGATTGGCGGGAGCAGCAATAAGTCTAGTAAAGCCCTCTCAAGCTTCAGCGATGATTGGGGTAGCCTTTGAAGAAAAGGTCAAAGGGCCCATTGTTATTTCTACTTGGAATCATGGCATTGCAGCAAATGCAGAAGCATGGAATGTGCTGATGAATGGTGGTTCTGCCTTGGATGCTGTTGAAAAAGGGGTAAGGGTGACAGAAAGTGATCTAACCAATCGAAGTGTGGGAATTGGCGGAATGCCTGATCGCGAAGGTCATGTTACGCTGGATGCCTGTATCATGGACCATGATTCCCGCTGTGGTGCAGTTGGATTTCTTGAAGGTATTGCTCATCCTATCTCTGTTGCGCGTGAAATTATGGAAACTACGCAGCACGTCATGCTCGTTGGGGCAGGTGCAAAGAAGTTTGCCTTAGACCGTGGTTTTGCTACCATTAAAACACCACTTCCTGAAGTGAAAAAGGAATACGAGAAGTGGAAAAAGGAGAACAAGGATGTGTTCAAGAAGCCAGAAATTAACCATGAAAATCACGATACGATAGGTATGTTGGCGTTGGATGCCAAGGGAAACTTAGCAGGATCATGTACAACCAGTGGTTGGGCTTTCAAGATGCATGGTCGCTTGGGAGATTCCCCAATTATTGGTGCAGGACTTTTTGTTGACAATGAGGTAGGTGCAGCGTGTGCTTCTGGATTGGGCGAAGCAATCATTCGAATCGCAGGCAGTCATACCGTAGTTGAATTGATGCGTCATGGTTATTCTCCAATGGAGGCGTGTAAGGAAGCGGTAAATCGGATCATTTCAAAACACAAGGATTTAACGAATCTACAGTGCTGCTTCTTGGCAATGGATAAAAATGGTAATGTGGGTTCTTATTCGGTCTATAGCGGGTTCAATTATGCATTGAAAACAGCTACAGACGAGAAAATGGTGGACGCACCTTTCAATAGAAATTGGGACTGATGAAGTCATTGATTATAATCTTTTGTGTCATGTTGAATGTCGCTGCGAATGCTCAATCATTGACATTGGAATGGAGTATTCTTCACCCCTTGAATCATTCAAAAATCTCAGCGGGAACCCATGGTTCTGTGCAGGAGATGAGAAGGAATTCGAATGGGTTGAAAAGCATGAATGGGAGTTTCAGAGTTCATTCTCAGTGACCAAAGCCATGTTTGCCAAAGATTTCATTCAAATTACGTTTCCAGGAATTGACACATACGCCAAGGTGTATCTCAACGATGTCCTCATCTTAAGTGCTGAGAATGCATTCCGTCCCTATGGAATGGACATCAAACCTAATGTGAGATTTGGTGATAATCAACTTCGTGTTGTATTTACTCCTCCGGTACTTTATCACAAAGAAGCTTATTTGAAGGAAACGTATCATCTCCCTGCACCAAATGATCCCGATTCTATTGCGATCTCACCTTACACCAGAAAACCTCAATATCAATTTGGATGGGATTGGGCATTGCGAATGAACACCATAGGATTTTTGAAGCCTGTTGAGATTGAGGCATACAACAGAGCAAAAATTCGACAAACGAACATTCAAACAATAGCGGTATCCGATTCGAGTGCTGAATTAAAGTTGGAAGTATTCCTTGAACATCCAGCGACAGAATCGGTGATCTGGCAAAGTAAACTTTTGGGAGAATTAATCATTCAAAAAGACTCAATTTCTGCAAGTAGAAAGGTAACGATGCAAAACCCGAAACTGTGGTGGCCTCGAGGTCAGGGTGAACAATATATTTATACTGACCAATGGAGTTTGGTTCCACTTGTGCGGGATGAATACCTCGTTTATGATACAAAAGAGATTCGCTTTGGAATTCGAAAAGCGGAACTTGTTATGGAAAAGGACCAATGGGGAACAGGTTATTTGATTCGATTTAACGGACGACCTATTTTCTGTAAAGGAGGAGATTATATCCCACAGGATGTTTTTCCAGCGAGAGTAACCGACAATGATTTACGTCGAATGGTAGCAACCATGGCTGAAAGCAATTTCAATATGGTGCGCATTTGGGGTGGGGGGTATTATCCAGATGAAGCATTTTTTAATGCGTGTGATTCACTTGGAATCATGGTCTGGCAGGACTTTATGTTTGCCTGTGCGATGTACCCTGGAGACTCTGCTTTTTTAGCGAATGTCTCAAGTGAATTGGACTACCAGATTCCACGAATATCGTCTCACCCGTCATTGACCTTATTCAATGGAAACAATGAAGTAGATGTCGCTTGGAAGAATTGGGGTTTTCAGGTGCGCTACCATATCTATGGAAAGGATGCGCGATACATAGAGGATTCTTATGATCGCCTGTTTAAAAAACTCATACCGGAGAAAATAACGCAGTGGGCTGGATCTGCCTATGTGCATACCTCTCCATTAAGCAATTGGGGTAAGTCAATGGGCATTGGATTCAGCCGTGATGAAACATCATCAGAAAAGTTATGTCGGTAATGGAATGATTCTGAAACACGCCAAACTTATGTTTGGACATCCAAAAACCTTTCGTGAGTTTGTTTATTATTCCCAGTTGACACAAGCAGAGGCAGTGGGAATGGCAGTTACTGGTCATCGTTTGGATGCGCCAAGATGCATGGGAACCTTGTACTGGCAGTTGAACGATTGTTGGCCAGCACCAACATGGTCAAGTATCGATCATTATTGGAACAAGAAAGCGCTGCATTACAGAATTACACAGGATTATCAGGATGTTGCTGTTTTGAGTTCCGTAAATGTAGAAGGCATTGAATCTTACCATTTGATAAACGATACCCCCGAGAAATTTACGTGTGTAGTTCAAATGAAAGTGACTGATTTGACAGGCAAAACACTTTGTGAAAAGGAGTTTACCCATGAATTTGATGGCGCAAAAAGCACCAAACTTTCTACACCTTGCTTTACGGGAGAATTAAGAAATAAGAATTGTGTGGTTCGCTTTGTGTGGAATGATGCACAGGGCAATGCGCATGACCGAACTTTTTCCCGCCTTCCATCTTCTCGAAGCCAGGCGGATCGAAAAGACATCAACATTGTTTTGTTGTCCGCAGACCAAGAGAAAAAGACAGCAACCATTAAAATTGAGAACTCAAAGTATGTGCATCATTTCTGGCTGTTTTCAGATGAAGTAGGTGTTCAATTCTCTGAGAATTTTATTGATTTACTTCCTGGCGAACATCTGATTGAAATTCAGTTTGATGAGCTGCCTGTCCTGTCTGATTTTGATTTCATGTGGATGTAATTTTCTAGAAAGAAATAATTGATTTTCATTTGAAGTTATTACCATGGTAGTTAATTTTGTTGAATGAAAATCGAAGAACGTGTTCAAGCCAATTTTTCCTCGGAACAACAGAAGGTCATTATCAATCTTAGAATTACTTCGAATGTTATTGCTGCCCATCAACAGCAGTTCATGGATCGATTCGATTTGACTATGCCTCAATTCAATATCTTGCGCATTTTACGCGGTGCAAAGGGTCCCATCAATGTGAATACGGTAAAAGATCGCATGATTGAACGTTCGCCAAATACCACACGGCTGATGGACAAACTCATAGACAAAGGGTTGATTGAACGCATTCGCTGTGAACAAGATCGTCGTGTCGTATATGTGAACATCAGCGAATTAGGTCAAGAATTGTTGAAGCAAATTGATGAAACTTCAGATTTTTCTTATCTAACGCATCCTGCGATTAGTGATCAGGAGGCTACCCAACTTAGTGATTTATTGGATAAACTGCGAGAAACATACGAGCACATCGTTTAGTTAAGTTCAATAAAGACCGATAATCAGATTACCTTTGTTCTAAAATTCAAGTCAGCTGCATGCGTCAAATCTTACTTATACCAGTCCTATTGTTTTGCTCCCTTTGGGTCAATGCTCAACCGGGCAAAAATCAAACTGGAGACGGTGTTTTTTCGGGACGTGTGGTCGATTTGGAAAGCAATGAGGCTATTGAGTTTGTTGTTGTTCGTCTATTCTCTGTAAAAGATTCAACTGTTATTGCAGGAATTTACACGGATGAGGAAGGGAAATTTATCTTGGAAAATCTTCCTTATGGGAATTTCTATGCCTTGTTTACGTTCACGGATTTCAAACCAGAACGTGTGGATGACATTAAATTGTCTTCAACTTTAAAGGTTGCCAATGCGGGAACGATTAAATTGAAATTAGAGGTTCAACAGTTGGGGGAAGTGAAAGCATCGGCAAATCTTGATGTATTGAAGGCAGGGATTGATAAGAAAATCTATAATGTAGGTGAAGATTTATCGGTTCGGGGAGGTACTGCAAATGATGTGTTGAGGACGCCCAAGTGCTTTGTCCGGAGGGAATGGAAAGACATTACTCGATGCGTTGCCTGCAGGTTCAATTGAACGTATTGAGGTAGTTACAAATCCATCGGCCAAATATGATCCAGACGGTACATCTGGAATCATCAATATTGTCTTGAAAAAGAATAAACTAAAAGGATTCAATGGAATGATCAATGGATCACTAGGTTCAGGTGATTTAACTGGGGGGAATGTTGCAGACGGCGGAGCATCCTTGAGTTACCGCAATGGATTTTTTAATGTCTATGGAAGTTATTCAGGTCGATACATGTCAGGATACCGAAATAGTTACTCGTATTTGCGTCAAGTGGATGCCAACGATAGTATTACCTCCATTCGTCAAGATCGCTTAGGTACAGATTTAAACTCAGGAAATACATTTCGCTTTGGTGCTGATTTCTATTTAAAAACACGTCATGTTCTCGGTTTATCAGCGACAGGAAACGTCGGTCAACGCAATCGAACTGGTGAACAGTGGAATTCGCGTTCTCAAGGAATTCTTGGCCAAACGGAGTTATGGAAACGTACGTCCGACGACCCGACTCAGCAGAACAATTACGATTTTAACCTGAACTACCGCTATGACTTAAAAGAAGATCGCGGTAATGTTGTGGTGGATTTCAATCAGTCGTTGGGAAAAGAAAATATTCAAGGATATTACGGTCAGACTTTCTTTGCCTCTGACTCAATTACCCCATTGTTCACTTCGACACAGCAACAGCTTTTTAACAAGGAAAAAAATAACATCTCCACTGGGCAAATAGACTTTACCTATCTTTATCCAAAGATTGGTGCTCGATTGGAAACTGGTGTGAAAACCATCGTTCGTCGTCAAGAGGTGGATACATGCTCTGAGACTTTTGATCCAGTAGTTGGTGATTTTTATGAGGATACATTGGCTAACTTTTTATACCGTTACAACGAACAGATTTTCAGTGCCTATGCAATTTTCGGTCAGCAAATTGGAAAGTTTAAATACCAAGGTGGAGTGCGCGTTGAAAAAGCCTATCAGATTCCTGAATTGGTGAGTGACAGCATTCGCATTGTGAATGATTATTTAAATCTCTTCCCTTCAGCTCATTTGCGCTATGCCTTTACGCCGAAATCAGAAATGAGTTTAAGTTACTCACGTCGGATCAATCGCGCAAGCTCAGGAGACCTAAACCCATTTACCAATTATTCAGATCCTTTCAATCTAAGAAAAGGGAATCCATACCTTCAGCCAGAGTACATTGATTCATACGATTTGGGGTATTCCAATGAAATGAAAAAGGTAACGCTCACTACAAGTGTGTTTTATCGGTACACCACAGGAGTGATTACGCGAGTTAAAGAATTCTACAGCGACAATACGGCAGCAGTTACCTTTGCCAATATCGATAAAAGTCATTCCGTTGGACTTGAGTTCATTGCTGTTGTGAAGCCTTATAAGTGGTGGAAGAATACCATTTCGGCCAATGCGAATTACATCCAATATGTTGACAATACACCAGGGGTGAATTGGAATGTGAACGGGATCAATTGGAATGTGAAATACGCTGGAACCTTCGAATTCTGGAAAAAAACAGCTTCACTTCAAATCAACGCCGCATACAACGCACCTAGAATTTCTGTTCAAGGAAGAGCCCAGCGTCGAGGACCAATTGACATTTCAGGTGAAAAGACGTTCAATGACGGTAAGTGGTCTATTGGCTTCAAAGTCACAGATATATTCAATCGTCAAGGGTTTTATTTAACCGTAGATCAGCCAGGTATCGACCAGGTGGTTGAATTCAAATGGTTAACGCGCAAATATTTCCTGACGTTCGCCTACAAGTTTGGTAAACTCGAAATGTCAGGTAAAAAACAAGCTGGCGGCGACGGTGGAGGGTTTGATATGTAATAAAGTTTAACTACGAATTACGAATTACGAGTTCCGAATTACGAGTTCCGAATTCCGAGTTCCGAATTCCGAATTACTCCAATGATTCTAAACAATTCGAAGATTGATGAAGTTCTTAAGTACAGCGGACCATTCATTAGAGGGAGACTGCGAAACTACACTGTAGGTAAAGATCTCCGAAGTATCGGGAAAAGATCCGAGAGTGTTCGAAGTTGAACTTAACTCGTAACGAGTAATTTGTAACTTTCAGAAGTCTTTTGTCTTTAAGTGCAGTGGTCTTTTGTCTTTTGTCCTTCGAAGCTCAAAGAGCGAAGAAGTATCCTTTGTCCTTCAGTTTCGAAGTAAGATCAAGTCTTTCAGCGCAGCGTTCTTTTGTCTTTCAGCGCAGCGGTCCTTTGTTTTTATTACTTCCTGCACGCGTAAACAAACGCAGGGGGGAAGTTGAATGGAGTGAAGCGAATTTGCGTTTTCTTGAAGGTCTTTTGAATTTGTTTTTTGGATTGTAGCGAATACTGAAACTGCACATAATGACCGTTTTCGACCAAGGCGTGATCAGCAGCACTCAATATTGAATCCCTCAATTCTTTTGGGAAGTTAGCCAAAGGAAGGGATGAAACTACAACATCCGCATGTTTGAGGCCTTCTTTATCTAGGTATTCTTGGATCTTTTCGGCACTGTCGTGAATCAATCGCACTCTTGGGTCAGTGTATCGATGGCGAAGTTGATCCATGAAATGATCGTTGAGTTCAAACACCAACAAGATCGCATCAGGGTGCATCAACTCAACAATCTTATCTGTAAAAACTCCAGTCCCTGGTCCAAGTTCAATGATTACTCTTGCGGTTGTAAAGTCAATGTCCTTCAACATCTTCTGCGCAAGAAAGCGAGAACTTGGCGCCATTGCACCAACCATTTTTTTCTCTTGCCAAAATTGACGTAAAAAGGATTTTTTCTTTGACATAGTTAATCTTCCTTAAGTGCTAATTTACCGTTATTCACAATACCGTGAACCATTCCTCGCAATTCACACCCAACAAAAGGAGTGTTTTTTGTTCCTGAAAGGATATCGTTGGCATTAAAAGTCCATTTCATATCAGGAGCAAATACCGTAATATCTGCTTTAGAACCCTCTGAAATTGAATTCGTTTCTATACTAGCAATATTTCTAGCATTGATAGAAACGGCTTGAATAAAGGAGTGTAAATTGAATTCATCACATGTGCCCAAACTTCCGAAAACAGTTTGAAGATTAAGAGAGCCGAAGGACGCATGATCAAACTCAACATCTTTTTCTTCTGTGTCATGTGGACGGTGGTCGCTCACAATGGTG
>JAJTDQ010000090.1 GCA_021300505.1 Cryomorphaceae bacterium | reverse complement strand
TGAAGAGAAAAGATATCGAAAGATACCGTGCTATCGTTAAAGAATTGGGACTACGTCGTTAATTCTACGAGAACACAACATTTTATTGGAGGGGGCATTCGAATTCGTTCGGCTGCCTCTCTTTTTTTAAGAAAAAATGACGAATGACGAATGATAACGATTACTGACTCATTACTAGTAACTCATAACTCATAACTAAAAAAAAGTAAGTAAATAAACATGAATATAGGAACAAGAAAGTCAATCATTACCGGAGGCAAAGAAATCTCAGTAGAGACTGGTAAATTGGCAAAACAGGCAGATGGGTCTGTTGTAGTAAGAATGGGGGACACGATGTTGTTGGCAACAGTAGTGGCTGCTCCAGAAGCAAAAGAAGGAGTTGATTTCCTTCCGTTAACTGTAGATTACCGTGAGAAGTACTCTGCAGCGGGTCGTTTTCCAGGTGGATTCTTCCGTCGTGAAGCGCGTCCGTCTGAATCGGAAATTCTCATCATGCGTTTGGTGGACCGCGCATTGCGTCCATTATTCCCAGATGATTACCACGCGGAAGTACAGTTGATGATTCAATTGTTATCATATGATGGAGTGAACAATCCAGATGCATTGTGTGGTTTGGCGGCATCAGCGGCAATCGCAGTATCGGATATTCCATTCAACGGACCAATGTCTGAAGTGCGTCTTGGACGTATCGATGGACAGTGGATCATCAACCCTACAATGGCAGAAATGAAATTGTCGGATGTAGACATGATGATTGCGGGTACAATGAAAGACATCAACATGCTTGAAGGAGAGTTCCAAGAAATCTCTGAAGCAGAAATGGTGGAGGCGATTAAAATTGCACACGAAGCGATTATCGAGCAATGTCAATTCCAATTGGACTTGGGAGCGATGATTCCAACGGCAAATCCAAAGCGCGTTTATAGTCACGAAACACACAATGAGGAGGTTAAAGCGAAAGTGTATGAACTTGCTATGGAAAAGTGTAAGGATGTAGCACGCATGGGCTTGGCCAATAAAGCAAAACGTACTGAATTGTTTGATGCCATCAAGGCTGAAGTGAAAGCGTCATTCTCTGAAGAAGAGTTGCCAGCTGTTAGCGGATTCATTTCTACATATTTCTCTCAAGTGAAGAAAAAAGCGGTTCGTTGGGTGATGTTGCACGAGACAAAACGTCTTGACGGACGTAACTTTGACGAAATTCGTCCAATCTGGGCTGAAGTAGACTACCTTCCAATGGTTCACGGTTCAGCTGTATTTACACGTGGAGAAACTCAATCGTTGACAACATTGACCCTTGGTGGTAAGATGGATGAACAAATGATTGATGGTGCTACATTCCAAGGAACAGAGAAATTCTTGTTGCACTACAACTTCCCGCCATTCTCAACAGGTGAAGCGAAGCCATTGCGTGGAACTTCACGTCGTGAGGTAGGACACGGGAACTTGGCATTGCGTGCCTTGAAGCCAGTTATTCCAGCAGGATATGCATATTCTATTCGTTTGGTGTCTGATATTCTTGAGTCAAACGGTTCGTCTTCGATGGCAACAGTTTGTGCAGGTACATTGGCCTTGATGGATGGTGGTGTTCCGATTACTGCGCCAGTTTCAGGTATTGCGATGGGATTGGTTGCTGATGATGGAAAATTTGCTGTATTGTCTGATATCCTAGGAGACGAAGATCACTTGGGTGACATGGACTTCAAAGTAACAGGAACTGCAAAAGGAATCACTGCATGTCAGATGGACATCAAAGTAGACGGACTTCCATACGAAGTGTTGATGCAAGCCTTGAATCAAGCGCGTGCAGGACGTTTGCATATCTTAGGTAAGATTACCGAGACGATTGCTACGCCAAACACAGAGATGAAACCACAGACACCACGTATCGAAGCATTCAACGTGCCAAACGAAATGATTGGTGCGATCATCGGGCCTGGAGGAAAAATCATCCAAGCGATGCAGAAAGAAACGAAAACGAACATTACCATTGAAGAATTGGAAAATGGAGAAGGTCGTGTTCAGATCATGTCGAACAATGGAGACGATATGAAAGAGGCTGTGCGTCGCATCAAACAGATTGCTTTCCCACCACAAGTGGAAGAAGGAGCAGAATACGAAGGAAAAGTGAAGTCAGTAAAAGATTTCGGTTGTTTCGTAGAGATTTTGCCAGGAACAGACGGACTCATCCACATCTCAGAATTCTCTTGGGAGAAAGTCGCAAAGATGGAAGATGTGTGTAAAGAAGGTGATGTATTGAAATTCAAAGTCGTTGGAAAAGATCCAAAGACGAAGAAATGGAAATTGTCACGCCGTGTGTTGTTGCCAAGACCAGAGCGCAAAGAAGACACGCCACAAGCGTAAGATTTACGATAAGTTAGGAAAGGGTTCAACTAAAGTTGAGCCCTTTTTTTATGGGGCAAATTTCAATAGTGTAAATATTATTTAAATATTTGTGTACTTTTGTTACACATTATTACATAAAACACATAAAAAACGCGCTGTTTACTTTGCTATTCATCCCCTCCTCATTTGTAACTCTGGCGCAGTTGAAAGTTTTCACTGTACTTTGGATTTGCTTCTTAATCTTAGGATTGTTTTCAGCCTCTTATTTATATCTTTTAAAACACTTGAATACTGAACGATTATATCGTTCGGTAGTTGAGATTTTCGCGATGTTTTTTGGTTTTTATCTTTCTGTCAAATTCACAAAAAATCATATCTTAAAATACAATCAAACAGTTCAACTTTAAAATCACTTTAAATCCATATCATGAACAATCCCATTCTTAACATTTTACGCCTATTGGCTTTGATACCAGTATGTTTTATTGTTATCGCAATAATTAATTGGAGTTTAATGCACCTATTCATTTGGGTCTTAGGATTAGGCAAGGTTTGGATCGTATTGATCTTCTTATTTCTTGGGGGGACAATTTGGGGGATTTTCAATATGTTAGCTTCTGGACTGGTAATGTTAACAACCTACATTTCGCCAGTTAAATGGCTTGGAGCAATAGTCATTTCAGTTCTATCCATTATAAATGGTGTACTACTTATTATCGAAATTTATGAAATTTTTGATTCTAATTCAGGTATGGTTGCATTTCTTGCCTTTGTAGCAGGGATACTTGTATTCCAATTAACATTTGCATTGATTATGGGAGCAATTGTCGGAGAAATGCAAAGAGAAGAAAATTAGTTTAGGAAAAATTATCAATCGTCCTAGACATTTTAAAAATGCTCAAATCCTCGATTGAATTTGAAATTAATTTCCTCAATTAAGAACAATATTTAATAAATAATGTTATTAATTAAATAATTGTAAATTTTATTTTGGATTATTGAAATCAAGGTGTATATTTGACACTAACAAGATGTGAAATGATTTTACAATTCTGTGCATTATAAAAAAGTACATAACGGAGCGGTAACTGCGCTTTCCACTGCAAGAGGCAATTTTACTAAGTTGCCTCTTTTTTATTTACACATTGCATCGTGGAAATTTGAACGGAATGATTTTCGATATCGTTGAGGAATGTTTCACCGTTCAGTTGTTTGATTCATCAAAGACGGAGAAAGCAGAGCAAATCATTGATGAAGCAGCAGCTTTTCAGGACGAGATGCTTTCAAAAATCAACAAAGCAAAAACACGTGCTGATTTTCAACCGATCCAGGAAGAATTCGAAGCAGCAGCAGAAAGCTTTATTTTGAAGCTCAACGGATTGAATTAATCGTATTTTCGTTTCTGGCGAACATGATACTTCACTTATGGAAAAAATGAATTTAAAAGGAATGCTGATTTTTTTTGGCATTTTCCTTTTTGCATTGGTCATCTTTTTGACCGGCGGTAAATCAACATTATGGAATTCAGTGGCTCTTGGTGGGCTGATGATCTTCTTTTGGGTGTTTGAAGTAGTTCCGATTTATGTCACAGCATTATTGCCGCTCATTTTATCTGTCCCGCTGGGTGTTCTTACGAAAGAAGATCTCGCATCACAATATGGAGATGGTAATGTTTATCTCTTTTTTGGAGGTTTCATATTGGCCCTAGGGATTGAAAAGTGGAAGGTGCATGAGCAAGTCTCCTGTTTTATTATCAAACGTGTTGGTCAGTCAAAACCGAGAATATTACTTGGTTTTATTTTGAGTACCGGTTTTCTCAGCATGTGGATGTCCAACACCGCAACAGCTTTGATGATGCTTCCAATGGCCATAGCAATCATTCATTCATTGCCAGATCACGGTAAAAAAGGGAAATTTCCTGTTTTCTTATTGCTTTCAGTAGCGTATGCAGCAAGCATGGCAAGTTACCTTATGAATACACTAAATATCAAGGTTGATTTCCTCACATGGATGTCCATCGGTATGCCGGTAAGTATTCTCATGTTGCTTGCGATCTTTGGATTTTTCTATTTTTCACTAGGTGCTGAACGCAACACGAACGACCATCCATTCAATTTGCAGGCTACACCATGGACACGTGAACAGAAAATGGCATCAATTATTTTCCTTGGTGTTCTTGTGATGTGGATCCTTAAGGATTTCATCAATCAGTGGTTTGGATTTTCGTACAGAGATGAAAACGCAGCCATCCTTGGTGGAATTTTAATGTTGGTCATCCCTGGGACAAGCGATAAACAGCCATTGCTCAATTGGAAAGATACCGAGAAATTGCCTTGGGGTATTTTGTTGCTTTTTGGGGGTGGATTGGCCATGGCAAAGATGTTCGAAAAAAATGGCGTCATTGATGCACTAACCTCCATATTTGTGAAATTCAGTGACATGCCTCTGTTGGTTATTCTGGCCATCGTTGTGACCATCGCCATTTTCGTCACCGAAATCATGTCCAACCTTGCGCTGGTTCAAATTTTTGTTCCATTAATTGCTGCATTTGCTCAAGCAAGTGGATTCTCCGTTGTTCAACTGTGCGTTCCATTGACCTTGGCAGCAAGCTGTGCGTTCATGCTACCTGTCGGGACTCCACCAAATGCCATCGTATTTTCATCCGGACAAATTCACATCCATCAAATGGCTAAAGTAGGCTTTGTGCTCAATGTAATTGGTGTGTTGATCATCACGTTGTTTGGAATGCTTTATTATTAATTACGAGTTACTATATAGAGTTACGAGTTATTAGTTACCAATTACGAGTTGGAATCATACACTGAATAGTTGCGATTCGTCTCGAGTATAAATACTTCTATACTTTAATTGTCCATTTCGGCGGAACCACAATGAACACATAACTTGTAATTAGTAAGTAACTTATTTTATTTCATCACAACCAACGATTCAACTGTCATCGTGTTATTGGAGGTAATGTGAACGATGTAGGTTCCAGCGTCAAGATGTTCAATGTTAATGGCCTTGGCTTGATTGAGGTTGTTTTCAGCCAAAAGAACTTTGCCGGTCATGTCAAGAATCTGGTACGAGAAAGTTCCAAGGGATTTGATGAAGACCTCATTTTGAGCGGGGTTAGGGTAGATGGAAACAGCCATTGTTTCAAATTCTTCTAATCCTACATTTCCTCCTGTGAAAGAAAGATCATCCAATAGAAGTGTAGAGCCAGGATTGTTTCCTGAACTAGCAAGGAGAACAAGAGAATCTGGAGTATCCAATAAAATGACTGGTGAAGAGAATGCCGTATATACCGATTGATTTGTAAATGTTTCAGTAATTGAGCCTACAGGATTTCCATTCTTCAGGAATACCAATTGCATTGCGCCATTGTCACCATTGCTTCCGGTGTATTTGTAATAGCCACTAAATCCTGCAGGAATTGCGTTGTAAGGAGCTGGTATGAATGGATTGGGTAGGCTTAGGTCAATAGCTCCTAGTGAAAGCGCACCCTGAATGGTATCTCCATTGTTCGGATTGGCAATTGAATTCAATTGAGCAGCGAAATTTCCTGAATGTGCATCTGTAGATTTAAATACGTTTTCTAATGAAGCAGGTGCCAATAGTGTGTTTAGTGTATTCCAATTGTCTGGATTTTCAACCGTAAAAGCATCCCATGATTCAAAGCTAGGGTCAGGAATATTGGCTACGGTTGCAGCTCCATTGTATAGTTGTACATTGTCAATTCGTGCCCATGATCCTGGTGAAACGAGATTTCCGCTAATTGGATCTCCGATGGTAAATCCTATAAATAGTTGCTGTTGTGGTGTGGAGGTCAAGGTAACACTCCCTTGCGTCCATGTTGAATGCGTGCCTCCAATTGCTGGGATCGATAAAAATTCAATGGGAACACCACCGAAATAACGAATCACATACAGATAGACTGAGTCACTCGATGCCAACATGGAAGACTTGTACTGGAATTTTACGGTGTTGAACACTGTGGTGTATGGGATTCCGGCACTCGGACCTGAAGCGCCAACTGTTCCATGAAACACATAACCACTTAATGTATCCGGGTTGGGTCCAGCAGCGACTGATCTTAATTCTGCAGAAAAGGTTCCTACTTGTGCATCTGAAGATTTAAACACCGTTGGAATCATCCCTTGTGGACCTTGATTTGAACTTCCCCAAGTCAAAGGGAAATCATATACCGTTGATGGTGACCAATTCTCAAAACCTCCGTTTTGCAATTGTCCGTATTGTGAAAACGCCACATTCACCAAAATGATGCATGCGATAAGTGAATAAATCTTTTTCATAGTGATACTGTTGATTGCAACAAAATTACAACGTTGTGTCGAGAAAATTACTGACGAAAGTCATGGAGAGTTGTGAATTTTGAATTACGAATTTGATGCTACGCAATTTGATCCTAAAGGAATTTGATGCCTTCGGCAATTCGATGTAAGATTAAAGTCCTGTCACTTGTGGCTTCGAGACTTCCTTTGGAACCTCAGCCACCAAAGTCTGAACAAAGCTTATGTCCTTTGTCCTTTGTCCTTTGTCACTTGTGGCTTCGAGACTTCCTTTGGAACCTCAGCCACCAAAGTCTGAACAAAGCTTTTGTCCTTTGTCCTTTGTCCTTTGTCCTTTGTCTCTTGTCTCTTGTCTTAGAATCCTTAGATAACTACATTCGACTCTTTGTCAAATCGCCTGTAAGAAATGAACACGGCAAGTACCGCAAGTGCTGTCATCACCACAAAACTCAAGGCAACAAGGAAAGGATCAAGTGTTCCTGCAATCAGTTCCTTGGTTGACAAGACGCCACGTTCTTTTTCGTCAGTGAACAAATCAATGTCTGGATACATGCAGCCCATGAAACAAAAGGCAATACATGAATAAGATAAATGACGGACTTAAAATGCTGTGAACGACCTTCAATAATTCGTCGTTATCTAGGCCATTTAGTGTTTCCATGGAAAGGAAGAGTCCGAGTAATGCTGCGCTTGCTGCGAGCAACCCTGAAAGTACGACAACACCCATTTTACCAAAAAGAAGTTGCCAACGTGGTACTGGAGTGGTAAGTAATGTTTCAATTGTGCCACGTTCTTTTTCGCCAGTGAACAAATCAATGGCTGGATACATGCAGCCCATGAAACAAAAGGCAATAAAAATGTAGGGTAGAAATCCACCTGCGAGCTTGCCTACCATTTCTTTGTCTGAAGCGATGTTACGGTATTCAGAAACAATAGGATTAATCTTTTCTTTACTGACATTCAGTTTATTGAATCGATCTACTTGCATCTTTTGTTCAATAATACTCATGTATCCTTGTGCACGTTCTTGCATACCCAGATCGGTCGCATTGAAGTAAAATATAACAGGCGCGGGAACCATCGCATCCAATTGTGCTTGAAACCTCCCTGAAACAAAAGCGCCCAATTGAATCTTTTCGTTTTTGATGTCTTTAATCAATTGTAGGGTGTCTGAGTATTTTACAATTTCCTTTTTACCAAATGAATCAGGAATTTGGTTGAGCTCATTTGTCAAGAATTGGTTTTGAGTATCTACAATCCCAATTTTTATCTTTTTCGTAGCGGCATCCTCTTGAAAAGAGGAGGATACGGATGCTGTAATGTTGATGATTATTGGAAAAACAAGAATTGGAATAACCAACATCATCATCAGAGTGCGACGATCTCTAAGGGTCTCCTTAAGTTCTTTTAAAAATATCGTGAATATCATGATTAGGCGTTTTGTGATTGATGAACAATACGAATGAACTCTGCTGTAAGGTTGTCTGCTTGCATCTGGGATTTAAAGTCATTCATCGTCCCTGAAAACAAGAGCTTCCCTTTGTGAATGATGGCCATATCATCGCATAGTAGATCAACTTCACTCATGATGTGACTTGAAAAGATGACCGTTTTTCCTTGATTCTTGCAGTTTTGGATCAATTGAATGATGTTCTCGGCTGTAATCACATCCAATCCACTCGTCGGTTCATCAAAAACAATAATTTCGGGATCATGAATCATGGTGCGGCAAATCGACACCTTCTGTTTCATCCCTGTACTTAATTTTCCAATGCGTTTGTTTTGGAAATCATGCATGCCGAGTAGGGAGTAAAGCCCTTCTTTTCGCTCATTGATAGTTTCTTTTGGAACACCGTAAAGCTCTCCGAAATAGTGAATCAACTCATTGGGTGTCAATCGTGCATAAAGTCCTGTTGAGCCTGTCAGAAAACCTATTTTGCATCGGGCATCTTGAGGATTCTTAACTGCATCAATTCCACCCATCAAAATTTCACCAGATGTTGGCTTGTAGATGGTCGAAAGCATGCGCATTGTTGTCGTTTTTCCAGCGCCATTTGGACCTAAAAGAGAAAAAATTCTCCCAGGCTCACACCGAAAACTGATGTTATTGACTACCACGGCTGTGCGCGCCTCTGTATTTAGTTCTTTTCGCTGTTGTCGCGACAACTCAAAGGTTTTTGATAGATTTTTTACTTCAATCATTGTTGACTGTTCATGTGAAATTTGAGAATAAAAGTAGGGATTATTTGGACCTGACGGAATTTGGACCTGACGGAATTTGGTCCTATCGGAATTTGATGCTGCGCAATTTGATCCTATCGGAATTTGGTCCTAAGGGAATTTGGCGCTACGTAATTTGTTCCTGACGGAATTTGATGCTGCGCAATTTGATCCTATCGGAATTTGATCCTAAGGGAATTTAATCCTGACGGAATTTGGTGCTACGCAATTTGTTCCTGACGGAATTTGATGATTCGTCCACCATGGCGAATTTTCAACAATTCGAAGTGTGAATAAGTCATGACATCTTAATCTCTTCGCGTCTATTGTCTTCCAGCGCAGCAATCCATTGTCTTTCAATAATTTCATACTGCTAAGTAGCAGCGCTAAATCACTTCGTCCCAAGCGCCACTCCAAGACCAATTCCACCGCCGAATCCCCAACCATAGCCAGCAGCTTGTCGTGTTTCTACGAATGCACTAATGGTGAACATTTCGCGCCATAAATAGGTGGTTTTTATTCCGAAGGAGCAGGCATATTTAATACTTCGTTGGTTTGTTCGTCGATCACGTACGAAGTCAAGTCCGAGAATGTTGGCGTAGGGAGCGATGTCCCAATTGTATCGTGGAGAGATATGATAGCTGATACCATCTGGTAAAACAAGAAGTATGATTCCTCCTATAATTCCGAATGCTCCTGTATTCGTAGTATCCGAATCGACTGAATTCAGCAAACCAATACCAAATAGAATTGGTGCGCCTAGAATCCCCATTGTCGCGTGAAATTGTCGAATAGAATCGCGTCTTACTGTGTAGTCAAAATTGTAGTTCAATCCAATTTTTTTTAAAAGAATTTCCCCATTCAATGAGTAATTCGAATACCTAGTAGTTTGAACTGAACCTATACTGTATTTCGCTGACAAATGAAATTTGTGGTCATTTAATTGCGCTGTAGTGACAGACATCCAAAAGGTGAAAAAAAGAAGCAAAAGATGACGTAGCATGGCAGAGAAAAAAATCTCGTCAAATATATTGAAATTAGTCACATGTTCTTCCCGTATGGCACCCTGCACGAAATTGAGCATCAAGCGCTTTCATTTCTTCTAACAGCGCCTGTGATGGAGGAGTGTTTTGAAGTCGAGAAAGGTCTGGCTGTCCAGCATCAACCCACGCGGTGTACCAAATAGATCCAACCGTGATGATGGCGGCGCGCATTCTTCTTTCAACCATTCCATTTAAACGGTGATGATATGCCTGTGAGAATTCGTATGAATAGGTTGAAACAACAGCATTTCCGCGCTGTTCGTAGCTGTATTTCTTATTTGGTGTAAATGCTTCGGTGAGTTCTTTTTCAATGCGAAGAACTGAATCCAAGGCCATGTGAGAAGCTTTAACGGCATCCCAGGCGCAGTCCAAAACGCGTTCAATGTATATGGCTTTACCGACGAAATAATTGTATTCATCTGCATTGATTTCAACCAAACGACTTTCCCATAGTCCATGAATTCCCTTTTGACCAGTCAACTGTCCATTGTAATTTTCAGTGGTGTGCAAAGGAACATGCGCATCTCCAATGTAATGACCAATATCCGCAGAGTATTTCAAAATGAGATCAATATTTTGTGATTCGAAGGCTTTCTGAAGTCTCATTTTCATCACGTTGATGTGCCAAGGGACAATACCGTGTTTTTGAAGGGTGTCTTCAGAATATTTTGCCACGGCGTCGGTCCATTTTCTTGGGATGATGGCAAATGGGTCTTCACCAGAAGAATAATACCGGTCTAAATCGATGTAATGGCATTGTGCTTCTCCATCCATGGCATAACGCCTTTTATCAGGATCCACAGCATGTTCAGTTAAAAATTCAATGTGTTCCTTGTAAAAACCAAACAAGGCTGGTGGAAGAGTAAACACAGCAATCCGATTGATGCGTTTGTGTCCATAGAATCCCCATGTGACAATTGAGGAATGTTCAACAGGGTAGGAGAATGACAGTAAAATCAGTAGGCTTAGAACAGAAAGTCGCTTATAGTTTAACCAATTTGCCATCTTTAAGGATTGGAATGACATCGGTCTGATCTGGTGTGAGGCAGTATTTGATGTCCTCGTTCAGATTCAGGTTCTTCAGTCTTCTTCGGTGAGAGCTCGACTTTAGGTAACCGAAATAATTGTCCTTTGCAGATAGAAATAGATATTTGGCAGCGATGGATGAATCTTCAATCGCAGTGTAAAATCCTGTAGAGATGAGATAATCAGAAATTGCTCCTGCGCAAATAGTGTCTTCAAGATTGAATTTGTCTTGCCATCCTGAACATAAACAGAGCACGTTCTTGTCTTGTTCATATAGCCATTTCGAAAGCGCAGTTAAATTGAGAAATGAGCCTACAACTACAACCTCTGCATCTTTTGCAACATCTAAAGATTTTGTTCCATTTGTGGTCGTTAGTACAACTTCTTTTCCACGAAACTCTTCTTTCATGTAGGAAAAAGGGGAGTTTCCGAAATCAAACCCTTCAACGATTTGACCTTTGCGTTCAGCGCCAGCCAAAAATCCTTTTTGCTTGTACTCCCAAGCTTCTTCCACCGTAGGCACAGGGATGATTGATTGTATTCCATTGTCGAATGCAGCACAAATGGCAGATGTAGCGCGCAATACATCGATAACAACGACAATTTCGAATTCATCTTTGTAGTAGGCGTATTCTCCTGGAGTGAAGCAAACCTCAATGCGTTTTCTGTTATCCATCATAGAGTAAATGTATGAATTTTGAACAAAAGTAGTGTAAATAGTACACTAAGTGTTTACCCTCAATTTATGTTCAATTGGAATCTATTTATTTTCCTCGTTCTTCAAGTAGTGTTTGTCCGCCCAAAAAGTCATGAAAGGCACCAATGAGGCAAGGAGCAACATAGCCGTTTTCTTGGCATCCCATTTTCGATCGAAGTGGTTTACGGCAACCCATGCGCAATAAGCGATAAAGAGGACTCCATGTGCCATGCCCACCACCATGTTTGGCTCTTTAATCCCCCAAATATATTTGAGTGGCATTGTTAATCCAAAGGAAATATATGAGATTCCTTCAATGATTGCTAGAAGTCGCAATTGTCCGAGTAACGTTTTGGTATTCATGTGTATAAATTCTATTGTTTTTCTTTTTTTCGTGCTTCTAAAGCGAAGAGTTCATCACGCAAACGCGCAGCTTCAATGAAATCCAGTTCCTTGGCTGCTTTTTCCATTTGCTTTCGGGTATAAGTAATGGATTTTTCGAGTTGTTCCAACGACATGTATTGAACGACTGGATCTGCTGCCAAAGGCAACTCTTCTGAATAGTCGTATTTCAAATTGCGTGTGGTCGGATCGCCATCTGCTACTTTTGTAGATTCAAGTATGCGCTCCTTTGATTTGTTCAATGGTGTAGGCACCATTCCGTGATCTTCATTGTATTGGATCTGCACTGCACGACGTCGGGCTGTTTCATCAATGGTTCTGCGCATCGATTCGGTCATTTTATCAGCGTACATCAAAACAGTTCCATTCACATTTCTTGCTGCACGTCCTACAGTTTGAACCAAGGAACGCTCATTTCTTAAAAATCCTTCTTTATCGGCATCTAAAATGGCAACGAGCGAAACTTCAGGTAAATCCAATCCTTCACGCAAGAGATTGACTCCAATCAACACGTGAAAATCACCAAGGCGCAATTGTCGCAGAATTTCTACCCGTTCAATGGTGTCAATATCGCTGTGAATGTATCGGCACAAAATCCCAAGGCGATCGAGGTATTTTTGAAGCTCTTCAGCCATTCGCTTTGTCAACGTTGTCACTAATGTTCGTTCATCCCGATTGATGCGCACATGAATTTCTTCAATCAAGTTGTCGATTTGATTTAAGCTTGGACGTACTTCAATGATTGGGTCCAAAAGTCCCGTTGGTCGAATGACTTGTTCCACCATGATTCCTTCAGCCAATTGAATCTCATAATCAGCAGGCGTAGCTGAAACATAGATGACCTGATGCATCATTTGCTCGAATTCTTCAAATCGCAATGGTCGATTATCAATCGCCGCTTGAAGCCTGAACCCATAGTCAATCAGATTGATTTTACGCGCGCGATCGCCTCCATACATTCCGCGCACTTGTGGTAGCGTGACATGGCTTTCGTCGATGACCATTAAAAAGTCCTTCGGGAAATAGTCGATCAAACAGAAAGGTCGTTCGCCAGGTTTTCGTTGATCGAAATAGCGTGAATAATTCTCAATTCCAGAGCAATATCCAAGTTCACGAATCATCTCGAGATCGTAGTTTACCCGTTCTTCTAGACGCTTGGCCTCATCAATTTTTCCTTGCTTACGGAATGCTTCTACCTGCACTACCATATCTTCACCAATTTGGTCAACCGCTACGCGTGTGTTTTCAGGACTTGAGACGAAGATGTTGGCCGGGAAAACGTTAATCTCCTTAAAGGTATCGAGCTTGCGATTTGTTTCTGGATCGATAGAGGAGATGCTTTCGATTTCATCGCCCCAAAATTCGATACGCAAGGCATAATCAGCGTACGCCAAATAGATATCTACCGTATCACCTTTCACGCGAAACATTCCACGCTTAAATTCAATGTTCGCCCTGGAATAAAGGTTTTCAACCAATCGGAATAAAAACTTATTGCGTGAAATGGTTTGACCAACAGACAATGAAATGATACTATTGGCAAATTCATTCGGATTTCCGATACCATAAATGCATGACACAGAAGCCACAACCAATACATCTTGTCGGCCAGAAAGGAGAGAAGATGTGGCTGACAGCCTTAGTTTTTCAATTTCATCATTGATTTGAAGGTCCTTTTCAATGTAGGTGTCCGTTACGGGTAGGTAGGCTTCGGGTTGATAATAGTCGTAGTAAGAAACAAAATATTCCACTGCATTATTCGGGAAAAACTGTTTGAATTCTCCATATAGCTGAGCAGCTAAGGTTTTATTGTGCGAAAGTACGAGGGTAGGACGATTGATTTCTTTTACAACATTCGCAACGGTAAATGTTTTTCCACTTCCTGTTACTCCGAGCAGCACTTGATCCTTCACATCTGCGCGAATTCCTGCTATCAACTGACGAATTGCTTCGGGTTGGTCGCCTGTTGGAAGGAACTCTGAAACTAACTGAAAGTCCATGCGGAATTTTTGTTGAACAAATTTACGGAATATCCGTAAGCATAACGCTCAATTGGTATCTTTGTCATTAACGAACAAAACTATGCTTGTCTGGGGATTTTTTCTTTTGCTCATTTTCGTTTTACTAGCACTTGATCTTGGTGTATTTCACAAGAAAAATCAGGTTGTTACAGTAAAAGAGTCCTTGGCATGGACTGCTGTATGGATTACCATTGCGCTGCTTTTTGGTGGTGTAATCTACTACATTTACGATGTGAATTTGATGGGGATTAACAATCACCACACATCACCATGGAAAGCGCTCATTGATTTCTATACAGGATATCTCATTGAAGAGTCATTAAGTTTGGACAACATTTTTGTCATGGCCCTCATATTTGCTTTTTTCAAAATTGAAGGTCAATACCAACACAACATCTTGTTTTGGGGGATTATTGGTGCAGTGTTTTTCCGCATGGTGATGATTGTCTTGGGGACAGCATTCGTTGAGGCCTTTGAATGGGCGACGTATATATTTGGTGGTATACTTGTCTTCTCTGCGTTTAAAATGATCAAAGGGAGTGAGGATGATGAAAACTTTAAAGAGAATCTTGGTGTTC
>JAJTDQ010000089.1 GCA_021300505.1 Cryomorphaceae bacterium | reverse complement strand
AGTTTATTTTGCTCTCAATCAAATGCAATAAATAAAAACAACTTAATAAGTATTTAAAATGACTAAATAGATTTTTTTATATTTAAGCTACATAGTTTATAGTAACTTTGAACACTCATGATGAAACCACTAATAAATAATCCATTTAAATTATGAATAGACAATTAGACACTATCCAAGTCGGTATTGCTGAGGATCATCCAGTATACCGCAAAGGACTCAAGAACCTATTGGATTCAGAGAAACATTTAAATGTTTTGTTTGATGTCAGTAATGGAACCGAACTGATGGAGCAATTGCGCTATTTTCAGCCACAAATTCTGATCATAGACGTTCGTATTCCCTTCATTGATGGGATAAATGCTACGAAGCTCATAAAACAAAATTATCCCGAAATCTGCGTGATTATCAATAGTAATTATTGCGATCAAAAAACAATACATGACGCTGCTGCATCCGGGGCGCGTGCATTTTTGTCAAAAAAGAGTGAGTTCACTGTGCTAGTGGACACCATTGAAAACGTGTACGATATTGGCTATAGTTTTGACAGTGACTTCACACCGGAGCTCATTACTATATGTTGTAAAGAAAATAAAAGCATTACCCTAGCGGAGGCACATGCCAAGTCCTTATCTCTGCGCGAGGTTGATGTATTAAAATTAATATGCGATGGTTTGTCTAGCAGTCAGATCGCGGATGTGTTGTGCATCAGTCACCGTACCGTAGAGAATCATCGACGAAACCTTTTTGAAAAGACCAAAGCCAAGAACATGGCCGACTTGACCGTGTTTGCGATTAAGATGGGTTTTTATTCGATTCAGGGGTAGATTGGAGTTACGAGTTACTGAGTTACGAGTTACGAATTTGAGTCTAATAACTTGACGTCATTCGAAGCTCAAAGAGCGGAATAATGTCTTTTTTCTTGAATTCTTAAAAGTCTTAAAGTCCTTTGTCTATTGTCTATTGTCCAAAGTCTTGATGTCTTTAAAATCTTAACGTCCTTAGTTTATTGAAGCTTCACGTGTTCAGGCATTAAAGTCAATGTGAAGTCTTTTGTCCTTTGTCCTTTGTCTCAATATCTTGATGTTTAAAATACCATCAAAACACATAACATAAACAATAAAAGCGGGAGTTTCCTCCCGCTTTTACCCCTACGAACAGGACTGATATCCGTAGAGCGATATTTCCGGTACTGCAACCCGGAGTTTCATTCGCCGCCCAAACAGAAAATTCTTTCATGGGCACTTACACTGCATGGCCCAATCCATACTTAACTGCTTCTTGCCTTTTTGGGATCTTCACTGACTTGTGCCAGATCGAATCATCGTGTTGTGAATAGTGGTTTCATGTACGGCAATGGCAGGAACGAAACTTGAACAAAGCTATGACGAATGTACACACAAAACAATGGGTGTTTACACTCATTTTCAAATAGTTAATCTCGTTAAAATTGAGTGTAAATACCCATTTCTTTTAAGTTAAAAAAATCACAACTTTGCACTATAAGTTAACCACTCTAATCCTCAGCAGCCATGTGTAACATTCTAGCTATCGATCACTTAAACTTTGACAACTCCACTTGGACATTTCAATTGCAAGAAACGACTTGTCAATTGACGAATGGTGCATTCTCATCAGAGGCATTCCAAAATTTCCTTTATTCCAAAAATAAGGATATGGATCATCCATACACCTTGTTTGGAACAGGCCTATTGAACGAAGATGTAAATCAATACTTATCACAGGACGACTACTGTATTCTATTAAAGGAAGTTGAAAACAAAAAACAAGCTTTTTTGGTCCACAAGGAGGATTTCAAAATGGAATTTATGCCTCATCCGATTACTTTCGCACTTTGCTAAAGGCAAGTGTAAACTTTGCATAACCCGAATACCAACTATTCGTTATCAAAAGTTCAATCCAATTGCTTGATTTCAAACATTAAGTATATTTTTACAATCGGAACAAAAAAAATCCTGCTTCGCGCATGACAAACGAAGGATTAAAAATCTGGTTGATTGAGGACAATGAAGGCTATGCTTTTCTGTTACAAGAGTTTCTTGTGACCTTAGGCTTCTCAAGCAAGGATATTTTTGTCTTTCCTAGTTTACATGAAGTCCGCGAAATTCCCGCAGAATTTACCCCTGATGTTATCTTACTCGACCTGTTTCTAACAGACTCTTTTGGTATCGAAACATTTCGTACAATGAATACTTTGTACAGCAATGTGCCCATCATCGTAATGTCGGGTCTATCGGATACTGAAATTGCACTTGAGACCTTAAAAGAAGGTGCTCAGGATTACCTTGTAAAAGGTGAATACTCCACTGAAATGATGGAGAAATCGATACAGTATTCGATTGAACGTAAACGTAACGTCGATGAGATTACGTTATCGGAACAAAAATACCGTTCGCTGTTTCAAACCAGTCCGCTGCCAGTTTTTATCATCCGCAAGGATTTAGAAATATTGGATGCCAACACGGCCGCCGTTGCCTTGTATGGTTTGCATTCAGAGAAACTTCCAAACTACGCTGATTTCTTTAGTGATGCAGATGTTGTGGAACGCGCAAAAGACGCCATAATTCATCAAGTTTCTAAACAATTCCGACAACACGCTTCCGATGGAAGAGAATTGTTTGTTGAACAGATCTCTAAACTTGCGGACTACAAAAATGAGGAGGCCTACATCGTTATCATTAAAGATGAAACGGAGAAGCGATATTTTGAACAAGAGAAGATGCGCTTGATCCATGAAACGCAAGAAGATGAGCGCGCGCGCTTTTCAAGAGAGCTGCACGATGGACTTGCGCAATATCTAGTGGCCGTTAATCTATATCTTGAGCAATTGAACGGTATTTCAGAGGAGAAAGACGCCGTTGTTGGTGGAATACGCGACTTGGTAAAAACAAGTTTAGACATGGCGCGTACGATGAGCTACAACTTATCGCCACCAGAATTGGAAAAAGGACTCATCTCTGGACTTGAAGCATTCTTCCAACGTCTTGCACGCATCGCAAAAATTGATTTTAGCATCGTTCGTGATCCAGAATTGGAAGACAAACACATGATCGAATTGGACGAGTATGCCATTTACCGGATCATTCAAGAGTTTGTCAACAACTCCATCAAACACAGTGGCTGCAGCAGTATTGAAACTACTTTTTATCCTGAAGAAAACAACATTGTGATTGAAATCCGAGATAACGGAGTTGGTTTTGAAATCGATGAAGTGTATAAAGGTCTTGGACTCAAAAATATGGAGCAACGCGCTCAAGCAAGCGGTATGACCGTTGACTTACAATCACGACCAGGAAAAGGGACATGGTTGACGATCACGTCTCCTATTAACAAATAAAGAATTTGATGCCTACGGCAATTCGGCGGATCTATATTAAAGTAAAAATCAAAACAAATTTGCGAAGCAATCAAATTCCCTTGGGAACAAATTCGCGTAGCGACCAAATCATGAATTTGATGCTAAAGCAATTTGGTGACTACGTCAATGATGCATTCGGCAATTCTATAAATCTTTACTGGGGTAGCAATCATTAGAAATTTGCGCAGCAATCAAATTCCAACGGAAACAAATTCGCATCGCGACCAAATCATGAATTTCATGCCTTAGGCAATTGAATAGTAAACACAGAACCCACGCCTACCTCTGATTTCACCTCCAGTGTACCATTCATCCGCTCGATGATTTTCTTTGTGATGGCTAGGCCTACTCCGGAACCTATTTGATCGGAAGGAATGTGAATGCGATGGAATAAATCAAAAATGCGTCCTTGAGATTCTATGGGAATTCCAATTCCGTTGTCTTCAACTTCAATTGTATAGGTTTCCTCATTTTCCGAGGCACGAATATTAACTATTGGAGGAATATCGGCACGACGGTATCGAATGGCATTCCCAATTAGATTTTGAAAAATCTGACGCAGCACCGATACTGGAGCTTTGATTTGAGGCATGCTTCCAATACATATTTCGGCTTTAGTTGTTTCGATTACATTGTTTAGCAGAATACGCACATCATCCAACACATCATTTAAATCCACTTTAGGTGAATCGCCCAAAACAAGCGCATCGGCCTTAGAATATTCCAATAAATCAACGATTAAACCCTTCATTTTTTGAGCAGACTTCACCGCAAAATCAATGTACTTCATTCCTCGCTCATCGATCGTATCGCCATATTTCAGTTGCAACTGACCTAAAAACTCTGTAATCATACGAAGTGGCTCCTGCAAATCATGGGAGGCGATGAATACAAATTGCTCGAGCTCTTGATTTTTCTGCTCAAGCTCCACAGTTCGCTCCTTTACCTTCTCTTCCAATGATTCATTTTGTCCTTTCAAAGACCCCATCAAATGGCTAATCATTAACAAGTTGTTGATGCGCAATAGCACCTCTGTAAAGTCAAACGGCTTGGTAAGAAAATCTGTTGCGCCTAATTGCAATGCCTGCTGTTTCGATTCTTTTGTTGAGTCAGCCGTTAATACCAGGATTGGCATAAAGTGACTTCCCGTTTCTTTTTCACGTAAGCGCTCCATAACTTCAAATCCCGAAATGTGAGGCATCATTAAGTCCAACAGCAATAGATCGGGTAAAAAGGATTCAACGAGTTCTTCCACTTGACGTGAATCTGTCGTTGATTTGACATGTTTAAACCCCTTAATATCAAGTAAGCTCTCAAGAATTCGCACATTTGCCTCCTGATCATCTACGATCAAAATTTTCGAATTTGTTAGGTCTATCTTCATCATTTACGAAAGGTATTTGTCTACTTCCTTCAGGAAGAGTCCGATATCAATTGGTTTGGTGAGGTAATTATTTGCGCCGAGAGACATCATGCGGTCAATCTGTTCAGTCATTGCATCTGCACTCATAATCACCACAGGAATATCTCTAGTCAATGGTTCCTTTTTTAATCGCTGAATCACCTCAGAACCATGTATATCCGTGAGGTTAAGGTCAAGTAAGATCAAATCTGGCTGATGCTCAGAGGCCAATTGAACGGCTTTCAACCCCGATGCATTGGTGATCAGTTTTACACCTGACAGTTTCATTTCAACAATTTGCTGCACCAAATCTACGTTCGCACTGTTGTCTTCGATGTATAGAATTGTTCCATGATGAGGATTCATATCCACGCTTTTTTGCACGCTTGCATCGGTATCATCAAATAACACCTGTTCATTCGCAGAAACAAATTCTACCCAGAATGTACTGCCCGTCCCCAGGGTACTTTCCAATCCAAGTTCTCCATTCATCAACTCAGTCAACTGTTTTACTACAGCCAAACCAAGGCCTGTCCCTTCTGTTTCCGTATTTTCAGCGCCAATGCGTTCAAAGGGCAAGAACACTTTTTCCATGTTATCTGGGCTTATTCCATAGCCTTGATCTCGAACAGCGATACGGATGCTTTTCTTTCCATTAAGTTCATTTTCACCATGAAGCACCTCGACATCGATCATTCCATCAGGTCGATTGTATTTTAATCCGTTGCTCAAGAGATTCATGATGATCTGCTTCAAACGCTGGCGATCAGCCATAACATAAGACATTTCTCCTAGCAGAAAGTTCGAATGAATGGTAATGCCACGTGTTGCAGCCAATGGTGTCAATGAATCAATGATCTCATGAATGACGCTATTGAGCGAAACAGGTTCCATTGAAAGTGACATTTGACCTGATTCGATGCGTGAAATCTCTAAAACTTCGTTGATCAAATTTAAGAGGTGTTTTCCGCTTTGTAGAATGTGTCCAACACTGCGTTCTTGTGTATTGTCAAGTGAGCCCATTTCCAACAATTGTGCAAATCCCAGAATTGAATTCATTGGTGTTCGCAACTCATGGCTGATACGCGAGAGAAACTCACTTTTCGAAATGTTGGCTTGATTTGCCAATTCTTGCGCATTTCGCAATTCATTTTCTTGCTTCAAGCGCTCTGTAATATCCCGACTTGCAGCGAAAATGTATCCACCTACTGGCGCGGCAGACCATTCGATGTATCGTGAATTGCCATTTTTTCCAATGAGGCGAATCACAAAGTTGGAAACTAATTTGTGGGTATTCAATTGCTCCAAAATGCTCACCATTGGAGAGATATCATCAACATGAACGAAATCCATAAAATTCATACCTTCCAATTCATAGGTCTCATAACCTAGTATTGTTTTCCATGCTGCATTCACTTTAATCAATGTAGCCTTCAAGTCGGCAATACACATGAGGTCTTGCGCTGCAGAGAAGAAGGTCTCCAATTCTTCTGATTTGGATTTCAGTTCTTCCTCTACCCTGCTGCGGTATGAAATCTCTTCACGTAAATCCTCGTTCATTTTGGCTATTTCTGCCGTTCGAACATCAACCTTCTTTTCAAGGCTTTGGTTGAGCTCTACAATTTCTTGCTGATATTTTTTACGTTCAGTGATTTCCGTGTCAGCGCCGATATAACCAATTATTTCACCCTGGTCATTTTTAATTGCCGTACAATTCGTAGACACCCAAATCTGTTCACCGGATTTTTTAATCACTGGATTTTCAAAATCAATCAAGCTTTCATCGCGCATAAAAAACTCGGAAGATTTAGTTACATAAGCATCGCGAAGATCGTCTGGAAACAAATCGTAGAAATGTTTTTTGTTGATTGTTTCCTCGACTGTATAGCCAAAAACGGACTCACATAGCGGGCTAACATAGGTATATAACCCATCGAGATCAATCTCCCAAATCACTGATTTTCCATGTTCTGCAATTTGTGCCAAACGCTTTTCACTCTTCACCAATGACTCCTCAATTCCCTTGAGCTCCGTCACATTCTCTTGAATTGCGGCAAAATTTGTGATTTGTCCTTTATCATTTTGAATGGGAAAGATGGTTGCAAATTCCCAAATCACAACTCCATCTTTTCGCTTATTCTTGATATATCCTTGCCATTTCTCACCACTTAAAACATTCCCCCACATTTTCTGATAAAACGCTTCAGAAGCATCAGGCGACTTCCAAATTCTCGGATTCGACCCAATGATTTCCTCCGGAAGATATCCCTTGTTGATGGAGGTCGCTGGGTTGGCATATTCTATCTCACCAGTCATGTTGGTGATGAAGATGCTCGTCGGACTTTGGTTAATGACATAAGAAAGTTTTCGCAGCTGTTCTGCCGACTCTTTCTCCAAAGAGATGTCGCGCAAAACAACAAACACCGCCTTTTCCCCATCGTATTGCATGGCAGAAAGACGCACTAAAGCGAGGAATTCAGTCCCGTCGAGACGCTTATGAGTCCATTCAAATTGAACGACTTTTTCATTATCTGCTCGTTGAAGGAAGTTAAAGGCCAACTCATCGGACTTTTGCTGATCGGCTTGATATTCTGGGGAGATCATTGCGGGAGTTTTCCCAACAAGGTCGTTTCGAGTACCCCCGAACAATACACCCGCTGAAGAATTGCATTCGATAAAAATTCCATCTCGAATAATCAAGTAGGCTTCTGGTGAATCAAAAAACAAGGATCGAAATTTTCGTTCACTTTCTTTGATTCGTTCATCGGCAC
>JAJTDQ010000088.1 GCA_021300505.1 Cryomorphaceae bacterium | reverse complement strand
TACAAAAGATGAGAGTAGAAAAAGTCCAAGTAGGATTGGATAGTTCTGGGTTTGAAGTAAACGCATAGCTCAGTTTTTAAGGCGAATAAATGTACTTAAGATTTATTAGAAATAACAACAAAGTCCCCACTCAAAGAATGATTCAATTACAAAACAAAAAAACCGACGGGAATTCCCGCCGGCTCATTTATTCTGGGTCTGAAAAAAATGACAATTTATCGGATTACAATGCGCTCCGTTGCGCGATTTCCAAGCTCATCGATGGAAATAAGTGTATACACTCCAGGATTTAAATCCAATCCTGCCATAGCCCCATCGTTCTTGAAGTCTACTGTTTTGAGGACAATACCAAGGTCGTTTGTAATTACCGCACTGCGAACTGTTGCGTCTGCACTAAGCGTCACATGACCAGATGATGGATTCGGATACACATTGATATTGCTCACGGATGGTGCTCCTGTACCTGCAAGTACCTGTGGGTTGTTCACTCCGTTTACAACAGGTGCATTTGGCTGTGTCAACTCAAACTTACGATAAGTGCTGCATCCCTTTGCATTTGTGATCGTAACGCCGTAAATACCTGCGCTCAAACCTGTTTGATCTTCCTGACCGATAACAAGGTTGTTGCTTTTTCCTTCCCACACATAAGAGGCGTTCGGTTCATTGACAATGAGGTTGATGCTTCCGTTGCTTCCGTGATAGGTGGATACATTGTTCACAATAGACGATACTGAAAGTGCAGCAGGATCGATAAGTACAACATCTGCTGCTGCATAGGAAACAGCATTATCAGCGACCTCAATGCGGTAGGATCCCGCAGCGAGATTGGCCATTTCGAATGTTGATCCATTGATCATCTGCTCATTCACAAAATAAGGCGCTTGACCTCCAATGATGTTAATGAGGATTGTACCGTTTTGGTCGCCATGGCAAAAGGGTGAGTGTTGGGTGATTTGAAGTTTTAACGGAACTTTAGTTGTTCCAATTACTGTAGATACCTGAGCGCTAGATTGAAATGCTGTGGCAAGAAGTCCAGCTAAGAAAAATATGTTTTTTGTTTTCATGATAGTGTGTTTTATATGATGTATATGTTGACTCTTTATTTTAGTGTAGGATTAGAAGATGGCAGAACCATTTGAACTGCTTGATCCAATCGTGTTAGGATTCACATTCGGTGATGGTGAACCAGTACCAAATCCTTGAGGTGCTTGCTCAACAGTAAATCGTTTATACGTTTGACATCCATTCGCTTCTGTAACGGTCACGGCATATGTTCCCGCGCTCAATCCGCTCTGATCCTCAAGACTTTCCACCAGTCCAGAACCATCTGGTGTCATCCAAGTATACGTAACAGCTTGATTGTTTACTGTCAAATCAATAGCACCATCGTTTCCGCCGAATATGCTTACGTTAGAAACTACTGCAGACATCTCAAGTTCCAACGGTGATATAAGAATTACCTCAACTTGGGCGCTTGAAAGCAAAGTGTCAGACACATAAATGCTGTAAGGACCTGCAGAAAGATTTGAAAAAATCACTTGACTTCCAGATACTTCAATTCCGTTCACATAATAGGGTGGAAAACCACCAAGTATGTCAAGAACGATTGATCCATCATTGCTGGCATAACACGAGGGGTTACCAGCTGCAAGTTGCAATGAAAGCGGGGTTTTGCTTCCCGTACTTTGTGCACTAGAATTGAACGCTGAAATCAACAAGGTGAAGGCGAACAGACCAAGAGCAATTAAAATTTGTTTTGTTTTCATAATTGTGTTTTTGTGTGTGTTTTGTTTTTTTGTTTTCATGTTTTCTGTCTTTCGACGAAACAAAGGTTCACACATTCCAAAGGCTATGAAAGTATTTAAAGGTGTAAGCATATCAATTTCAGCGCTTCCGCTCAGTAGTCTCTAAGTATTTCTACGCAAGTGAGCTTGATTTTTTCTGATTGCTAACCCAAAAGGCTGGGGACTTAAGATAAAATGAGGTTATCTCTTAGCTCGTTCAGTAGCTAATTCTTTCTGCATGGTAGCAGTGCATTCCAATAATCGGTCTATTAGTTCTTTTGAAACTTGCTGCTGGACTCTTTTCTTACCTGAATAGATGGTGAAATGACGTATCGGTTCAAACTTTAAAATATAGAGCGTGTCCACATGAAATCAATATTTTTTTCAGAAAACCCGTTCTCATAGCCATAGGTCGATTCTATGCGGATGAGTTCGTCATTGGAGTAAATTCCTTCAAGCCCTCCCCCGCAAAAGGACATTTGAGGATAGGAAAATCGTTCTACTTTCGGTTGATCTTGATTCGATTGGAAACATGAGGTGTCGTCGTTTGTTGTTTTATCGACGTGATTCACCCTAGAGTTCTGTGTTTTTTTCGACTTGGTTTTTTGTGTGTGGCTTCTGCCATATTCTTGACAACTACAAGTCCATCCGATGAATGCAAGCGCAACAATCGAGAATTTTAACCACCATCGATGATTACAAATCATTCTTTTGTTGATTCAATGGCTTCGCAAATGATACTTGCTGCCTTCCGAATCTCTTCCTCTGTAATTGTTAAAGGTGGTGAAAGTCTGAAGCTGTAGGGGTGAGACAAGAACCAAAAACTGATCAATCCTTGGTCCAGGCATCGATCGACAACACGCTGCACTCTTTCGCTCGATACCATGTCAAAGGCGAACATCATCCCAATGCGACGAATCGCATGAATTTCTTTTTGCTGCCCGATGAGCGCTTCCAATAGGCCTCCTAACCGTTCAACTTCAGCGTAATCAATTTCACTCGTCAAAACATCTATGAAGGCATCTGATGCCGCGCAAATAACAGGATGACCTCCAAAGGTAGTGATATGACCAAGCATTGGAGCATAAGTGAATTCCCAAAGATTTTCACGAGAAGAAACTAAAGCGCCAACGGGCATTCCTCCCCCAAGGGCTTTCCCTAGTGTCAAAATATCTGGATGAACGTTGAAATGTTCAAAGGCAAAGTTTCTTCCGGTGCGTCCAAGTCCACATTGAATTTCGTCAAATATAAGTTGAGCACCAACCGCAGAGCAGCGTTGCCTAAGGGCGTGTAAAAACTCTTTTGAAGGAATACGAACACCCGCATCTCCTTGAATGGTTTCGATAATTACGCCTGCTGTTCGCTCGGTGATGTATTCAAGGTCTTCGATTTCATTGAATCTCAAAAAACGAACGTCAGGTAGTAGGGGTCTGAATTTTTGTTTTTTCACCTCGTTGCCGGAAACGCTCAATGACCCGTGTGTACTTCCGTGGTAAGAACCTCGAAAGGAAACAAGCTCTGTTCGTCCCGTTACGCGCTTTGCTAATTTGAGAGCTGCTTCATTGGCTTCCGTTCCGGAATTAACCATATAAACAGCATTCAATTTTTCTGGTAAAATGTCGACAAGGCGTTTCGCCAAGTGCAATGGTGCATCTTGAATGTATTCGCCATAGACCATCACGTGCAGGTATTGATCGACTTGCCGATGAATGGCTTGTACAACCTTTGGATGTCGGTGTCCAATGTTATTCACGGCAACACCAGAAATCATATCCATGTAAGACTTCCCTGACTTATCGTAAATGTATATTCCTTCAGCTCGATCTACATCGATCAAAAAGGGATGCTGGTTTGTTTGTCCAAGCAACTGAATAAAATCATCTTCGCGAGACATTGAACCTTGAATTTAGACGAGTAGAGTTATGCGTTTTTGCGCGCCAGTACCTTGTGAACAGCGTTGATGACATCTTGCGTGTCAATGCTATATTTCGTCATCAACTCCATCGGTGTTCCACTTTCTCCAAATGTGTCGTTCACAGCGACATATTCTTGAGGAACAGGGTTTGTGCGAGAAAGGAATTGTGCAACAGAATCACCAAGTCCACCATGCATCATATGTTCTTCAGCAGTTACAACGCAACCTGTCTTCGCAATTGATTTCATGATCGCGTCTGTATCGAGTGGCTTGATCGTGTGCATGTTGATCAATTCCACTGAAATACCAGCTTCTTCCAGTGCCTTCAATGCTTCGATAGATTTCCAAACCAAGTGACCACACGCGATGATGGTGACATCGGTACCTTCAGTTAATAGATCTGCTTTACCGATGACGAAGTTTGCATCTGGTTTAACGAAAATAGGCATTACCGGACGACCAAAACGTAAGTAAACTGGACCTTCATGAGCCGCAATCGCAATTGTCGCTTGTTTTGTTTGATTGTGATCTGCAGGTACGATTACTGTCATGTTAGGAAGCATCTTCATCATTCCGATGTCCTCCAGAATTTGATGCGTTGCACCATCCTCACCAAGTGTTAATCCAGCATGTGAAGCACAGATTTTGACATTTTTTTTGGAATAGGCTACAGACTGACGAATTTGATCGTAAACACGACCTGTAGAGAAATTGGCAAATGTTCCTGTGTAAGGAATTTTTCCCCCAATGGTCATTCCTGCAGCAAGGCTAATCATGTTTGCTTCAGCGATTCCTACTTGGAAAAAGCGTTCTGGATTTTCCTTTTGAAAGGCATCCATTTTCAATGATCCAGTTAAGTCCGCACACAAGGCTACTACATTCTCGTTCGTGCGCCCTAGTTCAGCGAGTCCTTCACCAAACCCTGAGCGGGTGTCTTTATTACCGAGAATTTCAAATTCAGTCATGATCAAAGGTTTAAAGTTGTTGTTTTATTGGAATTTATTCGAAAATCTTTTTGAATAGTATAGGTCGATGAACGCAAGTTCTTTTGGCGGTAAACCACTCGATACGCGCCGGGCTGAAGTTGAGTTAACGAGTTTTTTGTTGCTTCGTCTAAATTGCAAACCCATTCGATCACACCACCCTCTCGGAGAACAAAAACTTGCGCCACTATAGTGTTTATTGATTTACAGTTCAAGGTGCCGGGTGCAGGAATGTCAATATAAGAAGTAGAACTTTGTGTAACATCTACTGTGGCATAAGTCCTCGGCAATGTCAATACCTCGACATCATATTTTCCAGTTATGTACTTGTCGGAAACATTCAACTTTTGAACATTCAAGGTGCTTGGATTGCCTTTCAGCATGATGCGTGAATCGATTTGATAAGGTTTTGTTGCATTCACAAAACGCACCTTTATAAAGCCTTGAGGGGCATCAACCACTATTGTGTTGTGTGTGTTTTTAGTGATGCTAATGTTCTTTTTTTCGACCTTTGGAATGGTGTTTACCACCAGGTCGTATTTGATGTTTGGGTCAAGCACCAAGGTGTCAGGGTTGCCATAACGATTAATTGTATGAACAAACGTATATTTTAAATTCTTCGTCCCCGCTTCATAAAGGAACATGGTCACTTCAGTTTCTTTCGGTTGTTTGTTTGTGTCGTTCAAATTAATCTGAACGGTGGTGTTCGACAATGCCTTTGAAACAACATTTTTCAACACATTTCTAAAGGCATCTTTTGTTTCTGCTTCGGTATAGGAACCAATGCAATTGAATTTTTCTAGGTAAGACAAATCAAGCCCTAATCCGATTACAAAGGGGGTTACTTTTACTCCTTTATCGTATAGTTTTTTTGCAATCACACAAGGGTCGTTGTCGCACGCTTCTTGCCCGTCTGTAATCAGGATGATGATGTTTCTCGAATTCTGATCCGGGAAATCGCTAGCTGCAGCCTCTAAAGACCGTGCAATTGGAGTTGTACCTTTTGCCTCTATTGAGCGAATTCTATTCTTTACGTTATCGAAATTATTCGCACCAAAGGGAACTTCTAGCTTCGTATCGTTACAATCTTGATATGTTGCTGTAATTGGCGATTGATGACCATATACGCGGAGCGCAATTTCAAGATTGGCGGTTCCCCGCAAACTATCCACAGCCTTTGCGAGTAAATCCTTTGCCGCCTCTATCCGTGTTTCATTAGCACCCCACACAGCGTTCATACTATTCGAAGCATCGAGAATAAAGAGAATTCTCGTCAACTTTTCCTGCCCAAAACTTTGAGTGGAAATGAAAACCAATGCTATGAATAGTAACCGTTTCAATTAGTAGTCACCAAGAGTTTCTTCCAATTGACCGAGTGCATCTTCAAGTTGACTTGGGTTTGGAGCGACTCCGTGCCATTTATGAGATCCCATCATGAAATCAACACCTTGCCCCATTTCCGTTTTCATGAGAATCACCACAGGTTTCCCATGTCCAC
Organism: Cryomorphaceae bacterium; assembly: GCA_021300505.1. Classification (GTDB taxonomy): domain Bacteria; phylum Bacteroidota; class Bacteroidia; order Flavobacteriales_D; family Crocinitomicaceae; genus M0103. The sequence goes on along the minus strand of JAJTDQ010000088.1, from coordinate 30,535 downwards.
ATAACGATTTTGCTTTCATTAGCGTGTTTTTCATGTCGGTGAAGTTGTGACCATCCATGGTTAATACTTCCCATCCGAATGCTGCCCATTTCGCATGAAGGTCTCCCAATGATATGACATTCTCTACATCTCCGTCAATTTGACGGCCGTTCCAGTCGATTGTCGCAATGACGTTATCCACCTTGTGGGCTGAAGCATACATTGCTGCTTCCCAAATTTGTCCTTCTTGAAGTTCACCATCGCCATGCAAACAATACACAATGCTGTTGTCTTTATTCAGACGTTTCACTTGGGCTGCTCCGACCGCAACAGAAAGTCCTTGTCCAAGAGAACCCGAGGCCATGCGAATGCCGGGTAATTTTTTATCGGTTGAAGGGTGGCCTTGCAGACGAGTTGATAATTTTCTAAAAGTTCCCAATTCATTCACAGGAAAGTATCCAGCTCGGGCTAGCACGCTATACCAAACTGGAGATATATGTCCGTTGGAGAGAAAAAATAAATCTTGACCAATGCCATCCATAGTGTAGGTTTCCGCATTGTGATTCATTTGGTCAAAATACAGAAGTGTTAGAAAGTCGGCACATCCCAAAGATCCGCCTGGATGACCTGAATTTACGCCCGCTACCATGCGAACGATGTCTCTTCTCACTTGAGATGCTATGTGCTGCAATGCTGTTGTTTCCATCCGAATTTAGAAAGGATTGTTTAGTTGTTGCAAAATTAGCCTTATTTATTTACTTTCGAGGCGCTCTAAAAGGAACTTTATCCCCAAATGCAACCATTTTTCAACATTTGAGGTCTTAAAGTTCACAACACTAAAATGATGAAACAAATACTGCTGTTTACGATCTTCTTTGGCGCATCTTCTTTTGCGTTTTCGCAAGAAATCGATGCGCGTCTTACCAAGCCCTGCTAAATTGACTTTACTCAATTATGCATTGGACCATGCCTGCTACATTGCAGACGTTCCAAAAGGGAAGGAAAATGGATTGAATGGGGTGATTGAAATGAACATAAATCAACCAGTCGATTTTATCGCTTTGGGCTTAGAAATTCAGAAGACAAACCAATATTTGCGCATCAAAGGAACTGATAAAGTGCTAGTTGTGAAATCAGAATGGGTATTGACAAACGAAATGCAAAATAAACAGTAACCATGAAGAATAGAATACTACTTTCATTTTCTGCCTTGATGCTTGCTGTGTCAGGTGCATTCTCGCAAATGATTAACATGGGTGATGCAGGTTATCCATTGACCAATACCGCAAACTGTAATACCTTCGGGACCACCTCTACCAACTTTCAAGATCCAGGAGGCGCGGGAAACTACCCGCCTAACTATAACGACACTATCGTATTTTGTCCAGATTTGACTACAGGTACGAAAATGTCTATTTCCATGGGTATCAATGCGGGTTATACCTGGAACGTTGATGGCTCAGACTTCGTTTATGTCTATGACGGACCGAGTACAGCCTCACCACTTTTAGGTGTACACAATTCTGTTTCAAATCCTAATGGATTTACGCATCAAGCGACTTGGAATAACCCAAGTGGATGTTTGACCATTGTATTTATTTCGAATGGAACTGCTGAAGGTACAGGATGGTTAGGAAATGTGCAGTGTGGGTATCAGTTTCAACCTTTCGAACCACACATCGAAGCATTTGTGAATGGTGTCGGTCCAAACGCATTGAATCCTATTGACACAGGATTTGTGGACGTTTGTTTCGGTGATTCAATTCTTTTTGTTGCTAAACCTATATTCCCATACAGTCTTGAAACAACAGGTTATGGATATTCGCAAAATGTAAACTCAACAGTAACATTTGATTGGAATGTCACGGACGGTGGTGTATATCCAGCAAATGACTCGATTTGGTTTACTCCTCCAGCACGATCTGGTTACCTTGTAGATGTCAAAATTACGGATCAGTTCCCTCAATTTGAGCGTATGCTGTGTAAAGTAAGGGTTTCTCAGTTGCCAATATTTGCTGGCACTGGTCCGCTTGAAGATACAGTGTGTATGGGGCAAAATACCGAATTAATTGGTGGGGTAACAGCTACAGATACTGTAGGTGTAAATATCCCCGGTGGAACATTCCAATTGGGTGGGGCATACGCAGGTACAACTTATTTGCCTGATGGTTCGGGTATTCAATACCAAACATCCATTCCAATGAGTGGCTTCCCGCCAACAGCGACAATTACAAATGCGCAAGACTTGAACCAAGTGTGTATCACAATGGAACACTCTTATGCAGGTGACTTAGAAATTTGGCTTCAATGTCCAACAGGACAAATTGTTCAATTGATGAACTCCTATTCTCCCGGTTTCTTGCCAGGAGGAACAAGCGGTGGTGGTACCTATATTGGTGACCCAATCGATGACAGTGGAGGTGGTGGACCAGGGGATGGCTGGGAATATTGCTTCAGCTCTGTGTTCAATACAATTGGCGCCATGAATGCAAACTGGACGAATACGGTTCCTGTTTCCATTGCTGCTGGTAATAACGGAACAGGGAATTCAATGGATCCTTCTGATGTATACGCGCCAAATACATCGTTCGCAAGTTTGATAGGTTGTCCGATCAACGGAAACTGGACAATTTACGTTCAAGATAACTTGACAATTGATGATGGATACATCTTTGAGTGGGGCTTGTTCTTCGACGGCTCTTTCTTCCCTGGTTTGGGTGGATACCAAAATACGATTTCTTCTGACTATTGGGAAAATGATCCAACGATTATTTCAGGTCAAAACGATACGTCAATTGTAGTTCAACCGAACACGCCGGGTGCACACAACTATGTGTACCATGTAACCGACAACTTCGGATGTGAATACGATACAACTGTAACGCTATTTGCATTGGCATTGCCAACAATTTTCCCTGATACGATTGGGTGTGACTTAACATTTACAGCTTCAGGAACTGTTTCCGTTTCAGGAGGTGTATGGACAACAACAAATCCAGAGGTAACGATCTTGCCGAATGCGAACGCCAATAATCCTACCTTCGTCGCCTCGACGCCAGGAACTTACACTGTCAGTTTTACAGATAACTCCTGCAACCAAACAGTGACCTCGGACATCATTTATCCACCTTATCCTGTGATGTTTGACGATACATTGTTTTGTAGTTTAACCTATCAGGCGGCTGGAACGCAAGTATACTCAACAGGCGGAGTATGGTCGGCATCCTCACCCAATGTATCTTTCAGTCCATCAACAAGTACCTTAAACCCACTAATCACCGCGTCGAGCTCAGGAAACTATATTATTACGTTTACAGATAATGTGTGCAATAATTCGGTTTCTGCGAACTTAACGACCATCGTTCCTCCATCCATTTTTACGGATGATATCGGTTGTTATGGAATTTATCAAATTGAAAATACGGTCTCTTTTGATGGTGGAGTTTGGTCCGCTTCAGATACTGCGATTCGTTTTAATCCAGTAAATACGATCGACAACCCTTTGATCTACACGTCAACACCGGGAACTTACCAGCTGACTTATACAGACAATCTGTGTAACATTACATTGACGGCCTTGGTTACCTTCCCACCAAATGCCTATACCGATGTGTTGGATACAATTATTTGTCAAGGCTCGACCTACACGATAAATGCACAGGAAAACTTTACGATTGATAACTTTGTTTGGAGTACGGGTGAGACAGGACCAAGTATCACGATTAACCAGCCGGGTGAATACATTGTAACTGGATCGAATATTTGCCATACATACTCTGATACAGCAACAATCGGTGTGAAAATTTGTGATATCGAGGTGCCAAACATTATTGTATTGTCTTCATTGGCTGGTAACGAAGCATTCTATGTCACTTTCGATGGAGTCGCAGATTTTAATTGTGTGATTCTGAACCGTTGGGGTAACAAAATCTACGAGTACAATGACCCACTAGGTAAATGGGACGGTAAAACCACCGGTGGAACACCTGTGGAGGAAGGGACTTACTTCTACATCATCAAAGCAACTTTTGAGGGTGGAAATGATGTGGTCAAGCAGGGAATGGTTCAAGTGAAGTATTAAAGATAATACACATTCAAAATAGCGCATGGGGCATGGATAAAATCTATGTCCCATGTTTTTTTTGGAGAATACGTAAATTAGCAACATGATAAACATCGGTGTAAATGGTTTTGGACGAATAGGCAGGTATTTTACCCGCTTGGCGTTATTATCGGATGATATTCAAGTCGCAGTCGTGAATGATGTCTCGGATATCCAAACACTGATGCACTTGTTGAAATACGACAGCATTCACAGAGGATTTCCACTCGGATTTGCAATTGAAGGAAATACTGCAATCTTCGAAAATGGAAAGCGCATTGTTTTCACTCAAGAATCAAATCCTGCGAGTATTCTATGGGGTAAATTCGGTGTGGAAACGGTCATTGAATCCACAGGTCAGTTTTTGACAAAGGAGTTGGCATCAGCACATTTAACAGGAGGTGCGAAGCGGGTGATCATTTCAGCGCCAGCAATTGGAGATGACATTCAAACCATTGTTCTTGGAGTCAATGAGGATTCTGTTGATTTCTCTGAAAGCATCATTTCAAATGCCTCATGCACAACCAACAACGCAGCACCTATGCTAAAGGTCATGCGTGAATTGTGTGAGATCGAAAGTGCGTACATCACAACGGTACATAGTTACACGACAGACCAACGCCTGCACGATGCGCCACACCGCGATTTACGTCGTGCTCGAGCAGCTGCGACTTCTATCGTTCCGACGACAACAGGTGCTGCAAAAGCATTGACGCGTATTTTTCCTGATTTGGAAGGTTGCATCGGTGGATGTGGGGTGCGTGTACCCGTTCCAGATGGTTCCTTTACGGATTTGACTATGGTGGTGAAAAATCCTCCAAGTGTTGAGGTGATTAATGCTGCCATGAAGCGCGCTGCGGAATCATCACTTAAAGGAATACTAGCCTATACCGAAGACCCAATCGTTTCGGTGGATGTCATTGGAAATCCTAATAGTTGTCTGTTTGATGCGCAACTCACCTCCGTGGTTCACTCCATGGTCAAGGTGGTTGGTTGGTACGACAACGAAGCAGGGTATTCCAACCGCTTGATTGACCTCGTTCGTAAGTTGGGTCAGTCTTAAGAAAACAACTCGCTAAAACGCATCGTTTCTTTCAATCGAATGCCTTTCTCAGTGCGCTCCAAGGTGCAACACTCGTTTATGCTATCGTGCTCCAGAAATAAGATATACTCGTTGTCACACGCTGTATTCAAGAACTTCGATTTTTCATCAAGTGTAATCAATGGTCGTGTATCGTACCCCATCACGTAAGGAAGTGGAATGTGTCCCACACTAGGTAAAAGATCCGCCATGAAGACGATGGTTTTTCCTTGGTAACGGATGTGTGGAATCATCATGCTTTCGGTGTGACCATCAACAAACAAGACATCCATGTCTGAAAAAGCATTGGCCGTGTAATTCCCTGTTCGTTCAATGAATTTCAATTGACCACTTTCTTGAATGGGTTGAATGTTCTCCGTCAGAAAGGATGCTTTTTCACGGGCATTGGGTTCCGTCGCCCATTTCCAATGATTTTCTGTACTCCAAAAATGCGCGTTTTTGAAAACGGGTTCAAATCCTGTGTGTTCCTTGTTCCATTGAATGGCACCACCGCAGTGATCAAAGTGCAAATGCGTCAAGAATACATCTGTAATGTCATCTTTGCCAAACCCAAGTGCCTTGAGGTTTCCTTCTAAACTATCTGTTCCATGCAAGTAATAGTGCGAAAAGAATTTTTCCGATTGCTTGTCACCAATTCCCGCATCAATCAACATCAACCGGTTACCGTCTTCAATCAAAAGACAGCGCATCGACCAATTGCACATGTTGTTTTCATCAGCGGGATTGGTTTTAGACCACATAGTTTTTGGAACGACCCCAAACATGGCGCCCCCATCGAGTTTAAAATCTCCAGTGTTGAGTGGGTGAATTTTCATAGGAATATGATTAAGATTGACTTGCGAGGTAAAGGACAACAATGGCTGCGATTGCCGCGACAAGACCAATTATTTTTTTAATGGTGACATTTTCTTTGAAGGCGATAAATCCGATGACGGAGGAAATCATTACGATCGATACGTTTATCACGGCCAAAACGGTTGAATCATTCCATCCGGTGGAGCGATACGATTCCATTAAAAGGTAAATCGAAAAGTAATTCGGTATACCTAGCGCAACACCCGCAACAACATTCTTCACGGATAGACTTGCTTGTTTTCTAAGTACCTGTGTCATTAAGATGGCAAATCCAATTAGCCCGGCCCCACCAAACCCGAAGGCTGAAAATAGGGAAGGAGTGAGGTGATCGAGGTGATGCTTTTGGACATAGTTCAAGATGAAATCAAGAATTCCACTTCCGATAAATAGGGTGGCCAGCATCCATACTTCACTTTTCGCAGCGCTATTGTCAGATTTCCCCGTATAGGAAACCAGGAATACGCCTGTAAATGCGAGAGCTATTCCGGCAACTTTCATCCAACCTAAATCCTCATTGTACAAAACAATCATTAAAATCAATGAGATGGCCATGCTCATTTTCACGGCAATGGAAGTCATGGCAACACCATTCTTCTGTGAGCTGAGTCCCATTAAAATGAAGAGCGAGATGAACAATGCTGCTGCAAGCAACACAAAAATGGGCCAATTCCCCGATTCCAAGGCATGTGGATTCCACTCTTTACCGAAGAATAGAATACCACACAAAAAGGCAGTGAAGTAATTGAATACTATGGCTTGAAAGGTGTCTACGCCAAAGCGAGGAAACAATTTAAACAGCACAAAGATGATGCTGGAGCAAAGGATCGAGAGAATTAAAGGGGCCATCTTCGAAAATAATGGTGGACAGTATCCGTGGAAAAGGAATAACTGCGCGATGGAACTTTCCCGATGGCAGGCGCTTTGACTCCCTCGCCAAATGTGGTGTTTCCAACAATCACACGGGCTTCATCCCAGTGGTTATCAATGATGAAATACTGTAAGGTGCGGCTTCCTCCTTCTACGAAAACGGATAAGATGTTGCGTTTGTACAATTCGTCTAAGATGTGCTTGGTATTCGTTTCAGGAATGCGAATCCATTCAATGTTTCCGCGTACTGCGAACGCCACTTATGAACCAAGGATTTCGTCTCTGGTGAGGTGATCCAATTGATGCCCGTTTCTTCGTCGTGGCGAATGCGGTCAAGGAATCCATCTTTGGTCTGTGCCCATTTCAAAATCACATAAGGTCGTTGACGTTCGTGAAAAGTGATGAAACGGCGGTTCAATTCACGGCATTCCTGCTGTAAAACGCCCAATCGCACATCAATGCCTGCTTTCTTCAACAAATCAACACCCTTACCACTTACTTTACTGTGTGGATCAGAACAACCGATCACCACCCGTTTGAGCTTCTTTTCTACCAATAAATTTGCACAAGGTGGTGTTTTCCCATGGTGAGCGCAAGGTTCTAAATTGACATAAAGTGTGCATTGAGATAAAATCGATTGGTCTTTAACGTCCGCAATAGCATTGACTTCTGCATGGGGCTCACCGAATTTACGATGGTAACCTTCACCTACAATTTTTCCCTCATGCACAACCACAGCACCAACCATTGGATTGGGTGAAACAAAGCCTTGTCCCATGCGGGCAAGATCGATGCAACGTTGCATGTATGTTTCATCGGAAAGCATGGCACGAAGATACAAAGTGCTGATGACATTTGGAGGGATGGTGCTTGGCATTCAAGAATATTCTATTTTCGTAGCCATGATACCTGCAGAAAATAAAAAGAACCGCCAGATTGCACTACTCATCATCGTTGCTGCGCTCGGCTATTTTGTCGACATCTATGATTTAGTCTTGTTCGGAGTGGTGAAGGCAGAAAGCTTGGATCAAATCATGACCAATGCTAGTCCAGATGCAAAGGCAGCCATGGGGAAATTTCTCTTCAACATGCAGATGCTCGGTATGCTCATCGGTGGATTACTCTGGGGAATATTAGGTGACAAGAAAGGACGATTAAAGGTGTTATTCGGTTCCATTTTGTTGTATTCCGTGGCCAATATTGCCAATGCGTTTGTGACTGATACAAGTACATATGCGGTGGTGCGCATCATTGCGGGGATTGGATTGGCAGGAGAGCTAGGTGCTGGAATTACGCTGGTGTCAGAAATGATGTCCAAAGAAAAACGGGGATACGGCACCATGATTATTGTGACTTTCGGTGCTTTGGGCGCTGTAGTCGCTTCTTTGGTGGGAATGAATGGCGATGCGATTGGACATTTTATCAAAGGATTAACTGGTTCTCATCTCGCAAATTGGCAAGTAGCTTATGTACTTGGAGGAACCATGGGCTTGGTACTTTTACTCATGCGGGTGGGCACCATCGAGTCCGCTTTTTTCAAAGGGATCAAGCAGGAAGGTGGGGTGAAAAAAGGCGATTTGAGATTGATCTTTGGCAACGCCTCCAACCGAATCAAATACCTGCATTGCATCTTAATTGGCATCCCCATTTGGTATGTCATAGGCTTATTGATCATGAACTCCAAAGACCACTTCGGACCTTGGCTGGGTGTGGAAAATGTGGAAAATGGACTTGCCGTGATGTATGCTTACATTGGACTTTCCTTTGGTGATTTACTTTCTGGGCTACTCAGTCAAGTGTTTAAAAGCAGAAAGTTCGTTGTCTACCTTTATCTATGCTTCACTTTGCTGACCACCGTTATTTTCCTCTTTGTGTTGAAGGACATCAGCGTCAATATGTACTACCTCATGTGTTTTCTTTTGGGAACAGGAACGGGCTATTGGGCCATTTTCGTGACCATCGCTGCAGAACAGTTCGGTACCAATATTCGCTCAACCGCAGCCAATACCATCCCTAACTTCGTGCGTGGCTCTGTGAATATCATTGTCTTGCTTTTCGGTTTGTTGTTGTCCTTTCACCTCTCCGATGGACTTGCAGCGCTGTTGGTTGGCTTGCTCTTTATTGCGATTGCGTTTTACAGTATTTCGCGATTGAAGGAAACTTTTGGGAAGGACTTGGATTATTTGGAGGGGCAATAGTTATAAGTTACGAATTACGAATTACGAGTTTGCAAATTTGATCCCTTCGGGAATTAAAAATTTGATGCTTCGCAATTTGATCCCTTCGGGAATTTAGAATTTGACTCCTTCGGGAATTTGTAATGCTTGTCAGCCGCGGCTGAATGCTGCGTCAATTTGCTGTCAAGTCCGCTGTGGCGGGATCCCTTCGGGAATTGCTAACTCCTAACTCGTCTTAGTAACTTGTAACTTTTTGAAGTAAATCTCTGTGAAGTGCAATAATTGGCACATAACGGTTTGCAGCTACCCGAAGGGCGGGACTTTTACCACAAAACTTGATTTGAAAAACTAATGTTTGATTAACCACAAAACTGTCTTTAGAACACGAAACCCCGCCTTTTGGGTAGGTGCTGTTAGTGGCTGGGTTTTCATTTATTTTCAATTAGTTTAGCCAATAGAATTGCAATTCCAACCACTGCTGATGCTGCAATAACACCTTCCCAAAAATCTTTCATCGGGTCGCTGGTGGATATTTCATTTAGAGCTCTTATGGCTTCTTTTACCTCGCTCATTCTTTGATAACGATCAGCTGGGCTTGTTGCCGTCATTTTGTTTACAATATCATTAATTCTTCTTTCTTGTATTTGACCTGTTAGCGATCCCGTTAATAATTCTCTGTAAACTAAACCGAGTGAATAAATATCTGAACGGCTGTCAGAAACACCACTTTCCCACTGTTCAGGTGAGCAATAAGACTTTGTTCCAAGGCCAACATTAGTTAGTACTTTACTTTTTTTATGAATGAATTTTCCAAGACCCCAATCAGCTATTACTGGATCCTTTCCATTGAATAATATATTTTCAGGTTTTATATCTCGATGTATAACGCCAAATTCATGCGCGTGATGCAATGCATCGGCTAGTTGGTAAATAATTCCGGTTGCACCTTTTAACGAATATATCTGTCCCTTACTTTTTATATCCATCAATTTATCTCTCAGGCTACCATCTTCATAATATGGCATTAAATACCATGGATTGTTGTTGAGAATATTAAAATTCAAAACATTGACGATATTCTTATGAACAAGAGTAGCCATTATCTCAACCTCTCTTTTAAAACGCTCGTAGTAATTCTCGTCCCATTGGTAAAGCATCTGTTTAAGAGCGAAATTCTGACCGTTGTTAGATTGGTAAAGTGACACAATGCCTAGTCCCCCTTTTCCTAATGTTCTTATGCGTTTCATAATGATTTGTATTTATTCGTTGCATAGGTTAAACCTTGCCACTAACTTCTATATATGCTCAATTATAATTATAAAAAGTGAGTTTTACAAACAGCGCTTTGCTAGCTATGCTCAATAAATTTGAAAATGTATTGTGTGTTATTTACAAATCATCAAAAGGTGAACAAATCTGACTTAGACTTTTGATACTCACATGGGTATATATTTCTGTCGTGCGACTTGAACTATGTCCTAATAATTCCTGAATGTAACGTAAATCAGTTCCTCGTTCCAATAAATGTGTTGCATAGCTATGTCTTAACCAATGCAGAGTAACTGGTTTGTTGATTTTTGCTGTTTTACATGCTTTTTTTAAAATCTCCTCTAAACTTCTAGCGGAATATTTTTCCCCTACAACCTGTCCTTCGAAGAGATATTTTAGTGGCCTAAACTGAAGGTAGTATTGTCTTAATTCTACTAGTAACATTGGACTCAAAGTTACTATTCGATCTTTTTTTCCTTTCGATTGTCGAACAGTAATAATTAGTCGGTCAGCTTGTATGTCTTTAAAAGTTAAGTTCAACAATTCACTGCGCCGCAAACCACAGGCATAGATTAATGATAGCATTGTTCTGTGTTTAAGATTGGTTGAAGCATTTAATAGTTTTTTCACCTCCTCTTTACTCAGCACATTCGGTAAGGTTTTCTCTCGACGTGGTCGATGCACCAATTCCACATCGATACGCTTGTGCTGAATCACCGAATAATACAACTTCACCGCATTCACAAGCTGGTTTTGGTAGGAAGAAGAAAAATTATTCTTCAAAATATAATCGTTGTTGAAAGCGATGAGGTCGTCATTGCTAATTTCTTCAATCGCTTTGCTCGCGAAGTAGCGCAGAAAGACACGAAAGGTTTCAGCGTAAACCTTGATGGTATTCGAACTGTAGCGCTTTGATTGCAAATAATGCTCGAAACGCACAATTTCATGCGACTTTATGTCATCCAGGGGTTCCAAAAAATCGGAAGGACGCAAATGAGATCGCTTGTATTCCACACTTTCTAATCGTTTCTCAAGAAATTCAACCTGCGCCTTTCCTTCAACGTGGGAAAGCAGCGAATCAATGGACAAATCGTTCTCGTCAAATACGAAGGATTTTTCGTACTTATCCCAATGAACATGTTCGAATGAACGAAACAAAGCATACAAATCCCGGTTGAATGGAAAGGTGATGTAATAGTAGGTTTTTAAGCCAATTTCCTGGCGATTGAGGTGAAAAGTGGGTAACATGAAAAATCAATTTTCTACTTAAGTTATTGAAAAAGTTGATTTAGAAAAAGTGTTTGAGTTGAAAAAATGAAAAAAAGTTGACATAAAAAAAGGTCCAACCCATTAGTTGAACCTCTTTCCTTTTTAGTCATTAGTCCTCGTCATTAGTCCTCGTCATTCGTAACTTTTTGAAGTAAATCCCCCCAACTCGTAACTCGTCATTAGTAATTAGTAACTTCTTCGAAGTCTTTTGTCTTTCAAACTTCGAAGCTCATAGAGCGAAGAAGTAGGCCTAACATCTTGAAATCTTAATATCTTAACATCTAGTCAAAAAAAAGCCGCTTTTCAGCAGCTTTTTTTTCATCTCATATTTGCTTAATGCGCAGCAAGGTAATCAGCAACGCCATCAAAGCTCGCTTTCATTCCTTCGTCACCTTTTTGCCAGTTTGCTGGACATACTTCGCCGTTTTCTTCGAAGAACTGAAGTGCATCAACCATACGGAGCGCTTCGTCAACGTTACGTCCCAATGGGAACATGTTTACCAATTGGTGCATAACCACACCTTCTTTGTTGATCAAGAACAAACCACGGTAAGCGATCATTGGTCCTGTTGCTACCAACGCACCATCCATATCGTACTCATATTCTCCGGCAAGAACACCAAATGCTTCTGAAATTGTTTTTGATGTATCGGCAACGATTGGGTATTTAACACCCTCGATTCCTCCTTTGTTTTTAGGTACTTGCAACCATCCCCAGTGCGATTCTTCTGTGTCTGTTGAACATGCGACAACTTTTACGCCGCGTGCTTCGAAATCAGCCAACTTCGCCTGAAATGCATGCAACTCAGATGGACATACAAACGTGAAATCTTTCGGGTAAAAGAAGAAAATCACATGATTTTTACCAATGTACCGGTCCAATGAAAAGTCGCTAACGATCTCTCCGCCATTTACTACTGCTGACGCCTTGAAAGACGGTGCTTTTTTGCCTACTAATACTCCCATTTTTAATTGAATTGTTGATTTATATAACTGTTAACAAATTTACTGCTTTTCGGTTCGAATACATACGACGAAGTTGAAAAATTAAATCAACGCGTCGAGGTGTTTTTTATAGACTTCTCTGTCTTGCTTTTTTGGAATGTGTTGAATTACTTCTCCAGTTTTAAAAATAAGCACATGGGGTACTGCTCGAATGAGATTCTTCGTCGCAAGATTCATGAATTCTAAAGCATTTATTTTTGCAAAGATTGCCTTTTCTGAATACTCATCTGCTAATTCTTCTAGGATAGGTTTAAGGCTTTCGCATGGACCACATCCTGGGGAATAAAAATCAAGCACGACAATTTTTTCAGATTCATTCAGAATCTCATTGATATTTTCTTGGGTTATTTGGATCAATTTAGACATGTTTTTAATTTTTTTGTGAAACAAAATTAGTGGGTTGTTATAACTAGTTTTTATCGATTTAATCTATTTTTAAATAGGATGAATCGATGAGTTGATTGCTTGTGAATTCGACTCAATTCAAGTGAGCCTTCCGCACTTGTTCGTAGTAATTTTCTAGAATTTTATCGAACAAGTAAATCATTAAAACGATTTCATTCGTGTTTTCACAATGCGAAACGATTTTTTGGAAACAAGAAACCTTACTTGTGCTTTCATGGCGCGATACAATGCAGATCTGTTCGAGCATTGAAAAGCGGAACATATCGACTCCCATGGATTCGGCAATGCTTTCTGCTTCCTTTTTAACGATGACAAGTTGATGCTTCGGTTTCTTGAAAATGCGTCTTTTCAAACGGCGGATTAATTTTTTCATGGTCTTTCGTTTTAGTAATTAATTCATAGGTTCGAAGGTATATCGTGATAGGTATAGTATTTTTCAATTATATTTATACTTCCATTGAATTTATCTATATGCTTTCCATCCAACAAATGCACTATCTGGTGGTGCTCAGTGAAACCAGAAATTTCGTTCGGGCAAGTGAACTTTGCCATGTAACGCAGCCAACGCTATCGATGCAGGTAAAAAAAGCAGAACAACTGCTCGGACATGTAGTCTTTGATCGCGACAGAAATCCGGTCGAACTAACACTTTTCGGTCAAGAATTGATTCCCGTGTTGCGCGATATTCTGAACGAGGAGCAGCGCCTATCAACGATTACCGCCAAATGGAATGGAACCTACAAGGAAGAAATTCGAATGGGTGTGATTCCGACTGTGGCGTCTTACCTTATTCCAGAATTGTTCACGAAATGGAAGGCGCATTTACCTGGTGTTCAATTGATCATTGAAGAGATGCGTACACCAGATTTGTTGGTGGCGATGATGAATAAACAAGTGGACTTGGCAATTCTTGCTGGACCAGTGAGTGATCCATCTTTTCGAACAATTCCATTGTACCAAGAGGAAATTATGGCCTACACAAAGGAAATTGAAACTTCAGAGGTCGATATCGCACAGTTGACGGATTTACATCCATGGCTTTTGACCAAAGGAAATTGTTTACGCACGCAGATGGTCAGTTTCAATCAACGCGATTTTCTGAAACACATTCGTTCGGGCGCTGGCAAAAATTATCCTGCGCGCGAAATTATTGCATTGGCGGGACACCGAACGACGAAGTGGGGATCCATCGAACGCATGATTCGTGAAGTTCAATTGTCTTTTAGGGCAAGGTCAAACAAACAATTGGAAGTCCTCAGTTGGAATGGATAGTTTATGCAGGAAAATTCAATTGTTGATGTTCAGCGATACGAACTGCGGCTCCTGCGTTTTGTTGAATGAGTGCGTCTGCCTCGTTTTTTATTTCACTCAAACGACTTGTGACATCAGTTATCCTTGCAGAAAGTGATTTCGTGTCTGAGACGGAAAATCCAATGCCCGCATCAATAAATTGTTGTGCTTCCGGAAAACGGTTAAACTTTGGACCAAAAAGCACCGGGATTCCATACACAGCGGGCTCTAAAATGTTGTGAAGTTTACCAGAAAACCCACCACCGACATAGGCAATTTTCGCAGATCCATACGCACTTGATAGATGTCCGATGGTATCCAAGATCAATACCTGACAATCTTTTGTATCCTTTTCTGTGAAACGAATGCAACTTTCCCCTAATGCTCTTTTCAACGATTGAACATGTGCTGCATCGATATTATGCGGAGCAATGATGCATTTTATGGTTGGGTTGATCTCAATCCAAGGCAGAATGATCGCCTCATCTTGTGGCCAAGTGCTTCCAAAGATTACGGCTTGTTGTCCTTGTAAAAACTCTTCAATCCTAGGATTACGCTCTCGTTTATCCCTGGTTTCAATGACCTTGTCGTAGCGGGTGTCGCCTGTAATGCTCACATGTTTAATTCCGATAGAATGAAGTAATGACTTGGTCGCTTCATTTTGAACATAGAAATGGTCAAAGTTGCGCAGTGATCGTCGAAAAAACCCACCATACCAGCGAAAAAAACGATGCTCGGGGCGGAGTAAAGTGCATATGGAAAAAACGCTAGTCCCCGATTTTTTTAATGCGTCAAGGTAATTTGCCCAAAACTCATACTTCACAAAAAATGCTTTTTCTGGCTTAAAGTGCGATACAAAGCGCTTGGCATTTTTCGGTGTGTCGATGGGTAAATAAAGTACAAGGTCGGCGGGGTGATTTCTTTTGTGGTAATGCTGCATTCCGGAAGGGGAGAAGAAGGTAACGAGAATGGTATGGTTCGGATGCGAGACGCGCATTTCGTGCATCACAGGAATGGCCATGTCAAATTCTCCAAGAGAAGCACAATGAAACCAAAGGACAGGTTTAGTCGATTCGGGAAGATGTGAAAAGTAATGTTTGCGGCCCTTCACCCATTCCTTTGCTTTGGGATTGAAAAGCGAAGCCAAACGAATGGCAAGTCCGAAAAGGTGAATGCTGATGTTATACAACAAATACATCAGTCGAAATAGTAATCTTTGACTTCACGTTTGTAGAACGGAATAAACCAACCTAGACGAAATCCATATTGGAGGTCAAACATTGTTTTTTGTGAAACGGGCACATCGGGTTGATCAAAATTGATTGTACGTTGATTTTTAGTGAACCCTTGTTGACAATAAAATCCTCCGTAAAAGTTGTAATATCCACCGTCGGCTAAAAAGGCATAGCCCACAAATTGATGCAGGTTAGGACCTATAGACAGTCGATCATACCCTTTTTTGTAGTCGAGCTCCAATTGTGGAATAACTTGATCTTGTGTTTCAATGCGCAAGCGATGCAGTAAAAGTCCAACTCCACCGTGAAGGAAAATTCCAGAGTTTTTATTGCTAGATAAAACGGGTATGACTTTACCGATGGAGAGGTTAACATGCATTCCTCTGGAATAAACCAATACCTTAGCGATATCACCGTTTACATCAGTAATGTTTCCATATGAATCTAACAAGTGGTCAAAAATATGATTAAAAGAGGTGTCTAGGTCATTGCCGAAAATGAAATTGGCTTCCATTCCCAAATACACATTCTTGTTTGTTTTGTATCCAGCCATAAATCCGGCATGATTTAAGTAACCATAGCGATTGGCCAAATCTCCACCTGTCCAGTTCCCTCCGTAATGAACTCCAACCCAGGGTGTTCCAATAATAGAGTCTGTCACATTCCGCTGACCAACAATGGTGAGCGAAAGGGCAATGAAAGTGAGTAAAACAATTTTCCGCAGCATGGCTCAAATTTAAGGTCATTTTAGGATGTGAATGTTAAAAACGAGGAAAATGTCACTTTGATTGTGTCAATTCATTGAATTCTCATATTCAAGCCCCCATTTTTTGAATGTCTTTTCTCATAATCGCTATCGAATTCGTACCTTTGTCCACTTGAACTGATTAATTGCATTCTTGAATGAAAAAGATTCAAATGGTCGATCTGATGACACAGTACCAGCAGATCAAAACAGAGGTTGATACGGCACTGATGAATGTCATTGAAAATGCGCAGTTTATCAACGGTCCAGATGTTCAACTGTTCCAAAAAGAATTGGAGGAATATCTAGGTGTAAAACATGTCATTCCGTGTGCGAATGGTACAGATGCACTTCAAATAGCATTGATGGCCTTGGATTTAAAGCCAGGGGATGAGGTAATTACTCCTTCATTTACCTATATCGCAACTACAGAAGTAATGGCTCTACTTGGCTTAAAGCCTGTTTTTGTTGAAGTAGATACAGATACGTTTTGTATTGACCCCAACACCATCCACGCTGCTATTACAGAAAAAACAAAAGCAATTGTTCCTGTACATTTGTATGGTCAAGCAGCCAATATGGATGCCATCATGCACATTGCGAAACAGCATAATTTACATGTCGTAGAAGACAATGCACAAGCGATTGGCAGTGACTATTACCACAACGATGGATCGGTTTCAAAGACCGGGACCATTGGAGACATCGGTTGTACTTCATTCTTCCCATCAAAAAATCTAGGATGCTACGGAGATGGTGGTGCGATTTGCACCAATAACGACGAGCTTGCAGCGAAGATGCGCATGATTGCGAATCACGGACAAAGTCAACGTTATTACCACGATGTTGTTGGGTGTAACTCTCGTTTAGACACCATTCAAGCGGCCATTCTTCGCATTAAGTTGCCACGTTTGGATGCTTACATCGATGCGCGCAGAAAAGTTGCGGATCATTATGATGCGTTTTTTGCGGCTTACCCTCAAATAAAAACCCCCGTTCGAGGTAAAGAATCTCGCCATGTGTTCCATCAATATACCATGCAACTGACTGGTATTGATCGTGATGCGCTCGTGAGTTTTCTTGCTACGAAAGAGGTGCCATCTATGATTTACTACCCAGTACCGGCACACCGACAAAAGATGTTTTCTGCTTTCGGAAGTGCATCAACAGTATTGATACAGAAATGGAGCAAGAACAACTTGATTTTATCTGCGCATCAGTTGCGGAATTCATAACAGCCCATTCTTAATTTGGAATGAAAAAAATTGCAGTCGTAGGAACAGGATACGTTGGTCTCGTGACGGGAACCTGCTTTGCCGAAACAGGCAATCAAGTGGTTTGCATTGACATCGACGAATCAAAGGTTGAACGCATGCGCAATGGTGAGGTTCCCATTTTCGAACCGAATCTCGATGTCTTGTTTGAGCGAAATTTGCGTACAGAACGACTCAATTTTACAACAAGCCTCGAGGTAGGTATTAAAGACGCTGAGATTATTTTTCTCGCACTTCCAACTCCTCCAGGTGAAGATGGCTCTGCGGATTTGAGCTACATCCTTGGTGTCGCTGAACAACTTGGACATCTGCTTTCGGATTATGCTGTGATTGTAGACAAGAGTACAGTGCCTGTAGGAACAGCGGACAAAGTAAGAGAAGCAATTGCGAAAAATGCACGCTGCCAATTTGATGTGGTATCCAATCCGGAATTTTTGCGAGAGGGTTTTGCTGTAAGTGACTTTATGAAGCCAGACCGCGTGGTGATTGGGGCAAGTTCTGAAAGAGCGCGCAAGGTCATGGAACAGTTGTACAAGCCTTTCGTTCGCCAAGGAAATCCAATCATCTTCATGGATGAACGTTCTGCGGAACTGACCAAATACGCTGCGAATTCGTTCTTGGCAACAAAGATTACCTTCATGAACGAGGTGGCAAATTTCTGCGAGTTGGTTGGGGCTGATGTAGATAAAGTACGTATAGGAATTGGATCGGACGACCGCATTGGGAAACGATTTTTATTTCCAGGTATCGGCTACGGAGGATCTTGCTTTCCAAAGGACGTTCAAGCACTTGTAAAGTCAGGGAAGGAAAAGGAATTCAACTTCCGAATTTTGGAAGCGGTCATCGACATCAATAATGATCAAAAAAAGGTATTGCTGCCTAAAGTGAAAAACTATTTCCGTGGCAATTTAACCGGTAAAAAAATAGCGATTTGGGGACTGGCGTTTAAACCAGATACGGATGATATTCGCGAAGCACCAGCATTGGAAATTATCGCTTACTTACTGAAGGAAGGGGCTGTGATTTCAAGTTATGACCCTGAGGCAATGCCTAATGTGAAACAGCGATTTGGTGATCAACTTGAGTTCTCTGGTTCAGAATACGACGCGTTGCACGCTGCAGATGCACTCATAATTTGCACCGAATGGGGAATTTTCAGAAATCCAGATTTTGAACGAATGGCAAAGGTCATGAACGACAAGGTGATTTTTGATGGCCGTAACTTGTTCGATGTGGACGAAATGACCGAAAAAGGATTTTATTACAATTCCATAGGAAGACGGACAATTGAATCGTAATCATGAAAGAGCAAAAACGGATATTGATAACGGGAGCAGCGGGATTTTTGGGATCCCATCTCTGTGATCGTTTTGTGAAGGATGGTTACCATGTTATCGGAATGGACAACCTTATTACTGGTCGCCTAAAAAATATTGAACACCTTTTCAAGTTGGAGAATTTTGAATTCTATAATCATGATGTCTCAAAATTCATACACGTATCAGGCAAGTTGGATTATATTCTGCACTTCGCCTCGCCGGCAAGTCCAATTGATTATTTAAAAATTCCAATTCAAACCTTGAAAGTGGGGTCTTTGGGTATTCACAATTGCCTTGGACTTGCAAAGCAGAAAGGTTCACGTATTTTGATCGCATCAACTTCTGAAGTCTATGGCGATCCAACGGTTCACCCGCAAAATGAAGATTATTGGGGAAATGTCA
Source organism: Cryomorphaceae bacterium (assembly GCA_021300505.1). GTDB lineage: Bacteria > Bacteroidota > Bacteroidia > Flavobacteriales_D > Crocinitomicaceae > M0103. The sequence goes on along the minus strand of JAJTDQ010000088.1, from coordinate 11,240 downwards.
ATCCTGTTGGTCCCCGAGGCGTGTACGATGAAGCAAAGCGTTTTCAGGAAGCGATTACCATGGCTTACCACAATTTTCACGGTTTAGAGACACGTATCGTTCGAATTTTCAACACCTACGGTCCACGAATGCGTTTAAATGATGGACGGGCTTTACCTGCTTTTATCGGTCAGGCTTTACGTGGGGAAAACATTACCGTTTTTGGTGATGGTTCACAAACGCGTTCGTTCTGCTACATTGACGATTTAGTAGAGGGTATTGTTCGTTTATTGCATAGCGATTACCATATGCCAGTGAATGTGGGCAATCCAGACGAAATATCGATTCGTGAATTTGCAGAGGAAATTATTCAGCTTACAGGCTCAGATCAGCAAATTATCTACAAGGACTTACCTGTTGATGATCCAAAACAACGTCAACCAGACATTACGCGTGCAAAGGCAATTTTAAATTGGGAACCTACTGTAAATCGCGCTGAGGGATTGAAGATTACCTACGATTATTTTAAAAGTTTAACCAAAGAAGAGTTGGAACAGACAGATCACAACGACTTCGATAAATACATTATTCGCTGATGGCATATTTTGCGCACGAAACAGCAGTAGTCGATGAAGGATGTAGCATCGGTGAGGGGACAAAAATTTGGCATTTTTCACACATTATGCCTGCTTGTATCATTGGAGAACGTTGTAACATTGGACAGAATGTGGTGATCTCACCAGAGGTACATTTGGGTAATAACGTGAAGGTGCAAAATAACGTGTCTATCTACACAGGGGTTAACTGTGAGGATGACGTTTTCTTGGGTCCATCAATGGTTTTTACCAATGTGATCAACCCGCGCAGTGCAGTGAACCGTCGCGAGCAATACGCAAAAACACATGTGGGCAAAGGTGCAAGTATTGGCGCCAATGCAACGATAGTATGTGGTCACGATATTGGTGCTTTTGCTTTTATCGGTGCAGGCGCGGTGGTGACGAAAACGGTGCTTGCTTATGCACTCGTTGTGGGCAATCCTGCCAGACAAATAGGATGGGTAAGTGAATATGGTCATCGTTTGTCATTTGACGAAAACGGTCATGCCTCATGCCATGAAAGTGGACAGGAATATGAGTTGAAAGCAGGCGAAGTGAATCGAATTCATTAATATTGATTAGAGTTTTATAGTTTATGACAGCTGAAAATAAAGTACGATTTGCAGTAATCGGAGCCGGACACATCGGCAAGCGTCACGCAGAAATGATTCGTCGTGATGAGGAGGGTGAATTGGTAGCCATGGTGGATGTGCGTTCGAAAGAGGAATGTGGAGTCCATGATTGGGATGTTCCATTTTTTCACACATTTGATGAATTGTTAGCCTCAGGTTTGGACTTCGATGTCGTGAATGTGTGTACACCGAATGGATTCCATGCTGCGCAAAGTTTGGCTGCCCTCAATGCGAAGAAACACGTAGTATGTGAAAAGCCAATGGGCTTAACGAAAGACAGCTGCGAGAAAATGATTTTTAAGTCTTTGCAGGTGTCTAAGCAGGTTTTCTGTGTCATGCAAAACAGGTATTCACCGCCATCAGTATGGATCAAAGACTTGATTGAAAACGAGGTGTTGGGTGAAATTTTTATGGTTCAACTGAACTGTTACTGGAACCGTGACGAACGCTATTACAAGCAAGGAGGTTGGAAAGGAAGAGAGGATCTTGACGGAGGCACTTTGTTTACCCAATTTTCGCATTTCATCTTTAACAGATTTTGAAGATTCTGGATTTGTAAGTTTTGACTTCACAAATGGGGGTATGGGATGCATCAATTATTCGACTTCTGTGGCGACGCAAAACCTTGAGAGTTCGATTACTATCATCGGAAAGAAGGGGAGTGTGAAGATTGGCGGACAGTACATGAACGAGGTGGAAATTTGCAACATTGAGGGCTATGAAATGCCTGAATTGGCACCTACAAATCCAGGAAATGACTACGGAGCGTACAAAGGTTCCGCAGCAAATCATAACTTTGTCATCCGAAATGTCATTGAGACATTGAAGGGAAGAACATCGGCTACTACAAACGCTTTAGAAGGCTTAAAAGTCGTCGAGATTATTGAACGAATCTATAAAGTTAGAAATGAGCAGTTTAATCTTTGACAAATTGATTCAGAAGGAGACTAAGATCGCAGTGATCGGCCTTGGTTACGTTGGATTACCTATCGCATTGGAGTTTGCACGTAAAATTAAAGTGGTTGGATTTGACATCAACCAAGAGCGTGTTGACCTAATGAAAAACAATATTGACCCAAGCAATGAGCTTGAATCAACGGCATTTGAGGGGTGTGATATTACATTTACGTTTGATTTGAATGACTTACGCGATGTGACGTTCTTTGTCGTGGCTGTTCCGACACCAATTGATGATGCCAATCTTCCTAACCTCAAGCCTCTGCTTGGCGCAAGTGCAACGGTAGGAAAGGTGTTGAAGAAAGGTGACTATGTCGTTTTTGAGTCGACTGTTTACCCTGGTTGTACTGAGGAAGACTGTATTCCTGTACTTGAATCAGAAAGCGGATTGAAATTCAGAGATGACTTTATGGTCGGGTATTCTCCTGAGCGCATCAATCCAGGTGACAAGGAACATACACTTCGCAATGTAATTAAAGTCGTTTCGGGATGCTGTGACGTGTCTCTAGATCAGATTGCAAAAGTATATGAGTTGGTTGTAGATGCTGGCGTTCACAGAGCACCTTCAATTAAAGTGGCTGAAGCCGCTAAAATCATTGAAAATACCCAGCGCGATGTCAATATCGCCTTGATCAATGAGCTATCAATCATCTTCAATAAATTGAAAATAAACACTTTTGATGTTCTCGAAGCAGCAGGTACGAAGTGGAATTTCTTGAAATTTTCACCAGGACTTGTTGGAGGACACTGCATCGGTGTTGATCCCTATTACCTCACACACAAAGCACAACTCGCAGGCTACCATTCAAAAGTGATTACAAGTGGTCGCTATGTGAATGACTCCATGGGCTTTTATATTGCGAAGCAAACCGTGAAGAAAATCATCGCGCGTGGCAAGCACATTCAAGATGCAAAAGTATTGGTGATGGGTGCTACATTTAAAGAGGATGTAAGCGATATTCGAAATTCTAAGGTAATCGATATCGTTTCTGAATTGGTGTCCTTCCAGGTTCATGTAGATTTAATTGACCCGCATGCTTCTTCTGATGAGATGAAACACGAATATGGTGTTGGATTGGTGGAAAAGGCCTCTAATGACTACGATGCGATTATTGTTGCAGTGAATCATAAAGAATACCAACAAATGACTGAATCCGACTTCAAAGGAATGTTGACAGATGGTACAGGTGTTTTTGTGGATGTGAAAGGTATCTTCAAAAATAAAATTAAGGACTTAGAATACTGGTCGCTTTAAGATTTACCGATGACTTTTGAGAAAACACTATTGATCACAGGTGGGGCAGGGTTTATAGGCTCGCATGTCGTTCGGTTGTTTTGCTGGAAATCTTGAGAATCTAACAGATGTTCAAGATGCAGCGAACTACACGTTTGTCAAAGGAGATATCGTATCGGCATCTGATGTTCAAAAGGTATTTACAGAATTTAAGATTACTGATGTCATACATTTAGCTGCCGAATCACATGTGGATCGATCGATCGAAGGTCCTATGGAATTCGTGATGACCAATGTGGTGGGTACAGTCAATCTTTTGCAAGCCGCCAGGGAGACATGGAAGAACAATGAATCTCATGTTTTTCATCATGTGTCAACCGATGAGGTGTATGGCAGTTTATCGGATGAAGGGTTGTTCACGGAGCAAACTTCGTATGATCCGAGAAGTCCTTATTCTGCATCAAAGGCCTCATCTGACCATTTTGTAAGGGCTTATTTCCATACCTACGGATTGCCCGTTAAATTGTCAAATTGTTCCAACAATTATGGTTCACACCATTTCCCGGAGAAGCTCATTCCTTTGATGATTAACAATATTCGAGAAAAAAAGCCGCTTCCAGTCTACGGTAAGGGGGATAATATTCGCGATTGGTTGTGGGTGGAAGATCATGCGAAGGCGATTGATGTGATTTTTCACAATGGCGAGTTCGGTGAATCTTACAATATCGGCGGTCTGAATGAATGGAAAAACATCGATTTAGTGCTTTTTCTCTGCCGTTTGATGGATAAGAAATTGGGTAGAAACGAAGGAGAATCAGAGCAACTTATTACCTACGTGACCGATCGAAAAGGTCACGATATGCGCTATGCGATTGACGCAACCAAACTCGCAAGAGAGTTAGGTTGGAAGCCATCCATCACGTTTGAAGTGGGGTTGGAAAATACAGTTGATTGGTACTTAGCCAACAGCGAGTGGGTGGAACAAATCACTTCTGGTGCCTACCGTGCCTATTACGAGAACATGTATCAGAATCGTTGATTGTGGGACTTTTTTCCAGATTTAAGAAATCGCAGATAGAACCTCTCGACCTTTCGTTGATTGGTGTTGATATGCACAGCCATTTAATTCCTGGAATTGATGATGGATCAAAATCAATGGATGAAACAATTGCCATGTTGGCAAAATTCGAGCGCTTAGGCTACCGTAAAGTGATTACCACACCGCATATTATGTCTGAGGTGTACAACAACACACCGGAAATAATTCTTAAAGGATTGGAGGAGGTCAGGGCCGAAGTTAAACATCACGGTTTGAAGATAGAGATTGAGGCTGCAGCTGAATACTATTTCGACGATTACTTGGTGAATCTTGTGAAGAAACGCGAGGTGTTGACCTTTGGAGATCAATATGTGCTTGTTGAGTTTTCGTTTCATACCCCACCTGTTTATGATGACATTCTGTTTTTTGAAATGCAGATGGCCCGCTATAAACCGGTGCTCGCACATTTTGAACGCTACCCTTATTTCCATGGTTCAACAGAAAAGGCCAAGGAATACCGCGATAAAGGCGCTCAAATTCAAGTAAACATCAATTCTTTAACAGGTAACTATGGTCCTGAAGTACGCAAGCAAGCCGAAAAATTGATTGATCAAAACTTGGTTGATTTCATCGGTTCTGATTGCCATCGCATGCAACATCTTTTGACTATGGAGGAAAATCTCAATAAACCTTACATTGCAAAATTGTCTCAGCTTGCATTGAAAAATCAATCACTCGGCTAGACGATATAAGGTGTGATGTATCCCAATGTGCTGAATGGACATTTGCTTAGATTTTCGTAATTTCGGAAGGCAATTAAAACCTCTTCATGATTATCTTCCTTATATTTCTACCTGCATTTCTATCCGCGTTCTTCTTGAAGAAAAAGGTAGCGATTTTACTTTTGTCATTGTCTGTAATTGCGTTGATCCAAGGTTACGATAGCTATGCTCTTTCGTTAATATTAGGTGGATGGCTATTGCTAAACTTTGGGTTGTCGCATCTTAAAATTCAATCCTATCAGTTTCTTATTCGATGTGTAGGTTTCAGCGTAGCTGTTCCGCTATTGATGCTCATTCCTCATGAAGTTGAGCGCTATAATTTCATGTTTTCGACGGAGTATCCCATGCTCATCGTAATGGCATTAACCTTTTTTCTACACGATTTAGCTCAAGGTAAAGCCATTTATTTTGCCAAGTTTTTCGGTGGAGATTCAAGTCACCATGAGCGATCATTTGACTACTTGTGGGCTGGGATTGTCATCTTTGGCGGGTACTTTTTGGGAGGGCCTGTTGGACTGCTTGTCATTGCATGTTCATTTGCGGCAGGCGATTTTTACAGAGAAAAAGTTTCAATTGGTCAGACAAGCGCGTTGTTGCTTTTAGCGACGATCCCTTTGATCCTAACGATAGGAGAAGTAATCAGTGTAGATGTCACTTTAGGTAAAAATATTCTTGGGCTGTTCGTTGGGATTTTTGCGGGAAGGATGATCACCCAAATTTCAATGGAGAGACCTTTTTTCATAGCGCAAAGAATTGGTTTTTCTGTATTATTCACTGGAATATTGGCTGTATTGGGCTTTTTCGGAACGATCAAGTCAGATTTAGGGGGTATGGATAGCTATGTGGCTGGGATGATTGGTTTTGCGATTGTCTTTTTTACCAATGGACAAAATGCGAACGCCTTGTTGATTGCGCCACTTTTGATTGCTGCTGGGGTGAAAGTGGCTGAGGTAACCTTGAATACAGAAGAGCTGGCCTTGTCGACTTTGCCCGTTGAGGGTGCTCAGAAAACGGATGGTAAAAGCAAAGATGTAGAAGCAGCGCCTAGTGTATTTGACCAAAAAGGATTGCCTTGGAGCGATATTGTTGGGAATTATCGAATCGATGTGTCACATGCTCAAGTGACCTTTCAATTGGGACCTAAAGGTGGAATTACCAAAGGTGCAATCAAACAATTTTCAGGAACAGTTCGTGTAGAAGCAACCTTGGAAAAATCACGGTTTGAGGTTTTACTTCCATTAAACCAACTCACTACCTTTAATGCTTACCGCGACGAATCTTTGGTAGAGGAAGCATATTTTAATGTGGCAAAATTTCCGGACATGCGTTTTGAGGCTAAATCCTTGTCAGTAGTGAATGATGCCTTGACTTTACAAGGCTTTTTTACCCTTCGTGGAGTAAAGTTGCCATTAAACGTGGATGTCAAGTATGTGGGCAAAACCGATTCGGGTGCGCCTGTAATCGTTGGAAGGTCAACCATTGACCGAACAAAATATGGAATGAAACCTGATGCCAAAGAAGGAAATGTAGTTGACTTTGAGTTTAGAGCGGAGCTGTTAAAGCAATAATTCCTTAGAAATATACTGGCAGAGCAGTCAACTGACCATTTCGCAGGAGCAAGGCAGGGAAAGGTATCTTCACATAATTCAGTTGTCGCAAAACAGTTTTTAGCCAAGGTCTTTTGACTGGTAGTCGGCTGAAATCAATGTCCAAGGACAAAAGAAATTCACGCTGCGCGATATAGTTCTTTCCTACTATGTCGGTATAGAAGTCTTGATCACCAACGATTTTAGCATGGGCACTATAGCCAAAAGAAAGGCAAAGCCAAGCCGGAAATTTGCTGTTGTGGATGAATTGTGCCGGGTTAAATGAAAGCCAATAGGTCTGCTCGTTGTAATCTTTTAAAAGTCGTTCGGCAAAGCTTGAACCGAGTACAGAGGGACGAAGTGCAGCAAATTCGGTTGGATGTGCCGAGAATTTAAGGAGGAAACGTTGTTCTTGCCAAAGCAGTTCTTGCCCAAGGTAGAATCCAGAACCAAGCGTATTCGCCGCAACATCAGACCATGAGAAGCCCCATTCTGCGCTGTAAGCATCTAAAAATTCAAGTGTTGTTTGATATCCAAGGGAAATTCCAGTACCAAGAAGCGCTGCCGTTTTTACGTTCATTCCAGACCAACGAAAGGCATTTCCTGTCAATAAAGCAATTTTATTGGCAGTGTAAAAATGCCCTGCCTTGTCCATTTGAAGCCAGTTTTTACTGTCGTTGAATGTATGGAATTTGGATTTTGGAACATCTTTGTACCAAACACGCCAAAGTCCAACCATACTGCCAGTCCATAATCCACCAGAAACTGAAGTAACACCTATTGATCGAGGTTTATTTGACGTGTCCGAATAGGCAAATACATTCGCTTGCGACTTCCCGTTAAAAGGAAACGAGATGAGCGTAATAAGAACAATCAGGTGCTTCATGTCCCTCGAAAGTATATCAAATGGGACAATAATTCAATTTCGGTGTTGAAAAAAGATTTGTTAGGTTGGACAGTTCAAGCACCGAAAGTGTACTTTTACATGTCATTTAGAACTGTGAAAACGAGCGTTAAACAAATGATAAAATTTAGGAATTATGAATAAGGTAAGAAAAGACTGGAACGATATTAAAATCAACGACAGTTGGGCGATTTTTAAAATCATGTCTGAATTTGTTGAGGGATACGATCGCATGGCGAAGATAGGTCCCTGCATCTCTATATTTGGTTCTGCACGAACACATGAAGACAATAAGTACTATAAAATTGGTGTGGAGCTGGCTGAAAAATTGGCAAATGCTGGATATGGGGTAATTACGGGCGGCGGACCAGGGATCATGGAAGCAGCAAATAAAGGAGCGCAGCAGGGGGGAGGCAAATCCGTTGGATTAAATATTGACTTGCCGTTTGAGCAAAACTACAATCCGTATATCGACCAAGAACACAATTTAGAATTTGATTACTTCTTTGTACGAAAGGTAATTTTTGTGAAATATGCCCAAGCATTCGTTATTCTTCCCGGTGGGTTTGGAACCTTGGACGAGCTTTTTGAAGCACTCACACTGATTCAAACGAAGAAAATCAATCAACGTCCTGTGGTCTTGGTTGGAAAAGAATATTGGGTAGGATTGATTGACTGGATCAAAAAAGTGATGTTGGATGAGGAGCACAATATTTCTGCATCAGACATGCAAATGTTCGCTTTGGTGGATACGGCTGAGGAAGCCTATAATTACATCGATGAATTCTACAAGTTCCACGAATTATCCCCGAATTTCTAGGACATAATTTGCTATATTTGTTCACTTAATTGGGTATGAGAGAATTTTTTAGCAAGCTAAAATTGTTCGTTTTGAGCAAACATTTCCTCAAGCAACTTGGCTTGGTGGTGATTGCTTATCTCGTGATTATTGCCATCACTGTTTTCTATTTGGATAGCTATACCCACCACGGTGAACAAATCCCAGTGCCCAATTTTGTTGGAAAACATGTGAGCAGTGTAGGCACTCAAATAGAAGAATTGGGACTTCAATATGAAGTTTTGGACTCCATATACAGACCTGACAAGTTGCCTGGAACGATCATTGAACAAAATCCGAAACCTACTTCTTTTTCTAAACTTTTTGTAAAGGAAGGGCGAATCATTAAGTTTAGAGTCAGCAAAAAGACAGACAACCGAGAGATGCCAAGTCTTGTAGGTAGATCAGAGCGCTTTGCCATTGGAATATTGGAGAACAGGGGCTTTAAACATCGTATCAAATACAAAGCAACAGCCGAAGCAGATGGGGCAGTCCTCGATCAGCTGTATAATGGAAAACATATTAAAGAAGGAGTAAAGATTAAAATCGGTTCGACGATTACCCTTATAGTGGGAAGAAATGAATTGGGTGAACCTGTACAGATTCCAGATTTATATGGTCTTACAATTTTTGAGGCAAAAGAACGTTTAGCTGCCCTGGGAAGTTTTGAGTTCTATCCACAATGCCCCGAATGTTTGACTTATGAGGATTCTAGCGCGGCCCGCGTCATTTCACAATCACCTGAATACGTTGAGGGTGCAACGATTCTAACAGGGTCGCCTTTTACGGTAAATGCCACAAAGAATTTCTCAGGAGGCGGACAAAATCCATAATGTGTGTCTATGATCAAGAATTTTTTGCTCAGCCTGAGTGCAATCTGTAGTGTATCAATCGCCTTCTCTCAGGGAGAGGAACTTGGACCATTGACAGGGAATCCGGATTTAAAAAGTAAGGTTGACGCCAATGAAAAATCCAACCCAAGTACCTTTGATAGTACGTTTATCTATTCAACTGATACTTTATCATTGCCGTTTTTTGATGAGTTTAGCAAAAACAAATTTCAGAATTACAGCCAGAATTATTCCGCACCAGGCGTAACATCAGAAAAGAAATACCGCATTCTAGATGATGTCACTGGCTTGCCTATAGCCAATACATCATTCTTTACCGCACAGCAAACATTTCGTCGTATCTTCGATAATACAACGCTCACTTATGTTGACGAGAATCTTCCCTCTACAACATTTCAAGTGGGAGACCTTAGCGCTTATCCTGTAGTGTATGCTTCAACCGATTTGTTTCCACCGTATTACATTTATGATACGCTTGGACTAGTCGGTGATTTGTCGGACACGATTTGGATTGACAGCCCGGAATTTGCTCAAGATTCAGCGACACAATTTTTCATGACTATAAATGACCCTTCAAAACTATGGTTGGATGACTTCGCGTACCACAATTATCGATTTGCTGTTGAACCTCGTTCCCTTGGAGTCGTTACTTTTGATGGTCTCGATGAACGCGGGTACCCATATGTCATTAATACCGCAATTACCAATTACGCGGATGTGTTGACGTCAAAGCCTATCAATATGTCGACGTTGAATGCGGGTGATTCCGTTTATTTTAGTTTCTTGTATCAAACGGAAGGATTTGGAGATATTCCTGAAGAATCGGACTCATTGGTGTTAGAGTTTTATGCGAAAGACCTCGATCAATGGAATCGCGTATGGAGTACGTCTGGCGCGCCTGTTTCTGATTTTAAAGCAGCGAATATCAAGGTAGCATCAGTGGATTATTTCAAGAAAGGATTTCAATTTAGATTTAGAAATTACGGCGCATTATCCGGAAGCTTAGACCATTTCCATATCGATTATGTTCATTTGAGGGCTTTGTCGGGTTTTCAAGACACAATTTTCAAAGATTTCGCTTTTTCATACCCTATAGGTAGCTTGTTGAAAGACTACACCTCCGTTCCTTGGGATCATTTAGTAGCAAGTCCAGCAGGACATATGACTGATTCGCTGCCAATCACCGTGCACAATGGTAGTACGCTTTCTGAAAACAACTTAAATGGTGAAGTCAAAGTCGCGTATGGAGGAGTAACTGAAGGTTCTTTTGTCATGAATGCACAGACATTATCTGGGGGAAACATCAACTATGGTCCGCGCGAAACATACCTTTCCTACCACGATTTGTCTGGGGGATATAATTACGACATAACAAAACCGGGCAACCAACAAACATTTGATCTCATCGCCACAGCTGGAGCTCAATTCCCTAATCTCGCACAAAACGATTCCACTTTTGGAGTTCAGTATTTTGGTAACTACTACAGTTACAACGATGGAACGGCAGAAGCAGCTTATGGTCCAACCGGAGCTCAAGCACGTTTGGCAGTCAAATTTGATGCGTATGTAGCCGATTCAATCATTGGGGTTCAATTTCATTTTGTGCCCTCTGTGACGGACGTTTCTGATAAGTTATTTCTATTGACGGTTTGGGAAAACAACAATGGTGTTCCTGGCGCTGTACTCTATGAAGATGATATTTTCTTCCCACGTTCACCCGTTTACGGTTCAGAAAGAAATCATTTTGAGACCTATTATTTTGAGGATACGGCTAAGGTTTCTGTTGGAACAAGCTTTTTTGTAGGCTGGAGACAGTTTGATCCACAACGTTTGAATGTTGGC
>JAJTDQ010000087.1 GCA_021300505.1 Cryomorphaceae bacterium | reverse complement strand
ACTCGAATAGTCGCATTGATCATTGCTTCTCCAGTTAATGAATCAGAAACTGTTCCGCTTAGTGTGAATTTATCCTGCCCGAACGTGATGCTGCAAATCGCGAGAAGGAGAATGGTTAAGGTAAATTTCATTGAACGTTTATACTATTGAATGCTATTTGATGCTTTTTCTAGCCAAAGCATGTCTGAGACTTTATTATAAAACTTTAGTTACACGGAATTAAAAAAAAGCCTCTACTTACCACTAAAAAATAAAGACCAAAAATGTTTCGTGATGGTATTTAAAAAGCATCTTGACCTTGAAGCTTTTCAGCATTTTCTGCCAACTTCAAAGAATCAATCATGTCCTTGACATCACCGTTCATGAACGCACTCAAATTGTAGATTGTCTTGTTGATGCGGTGATCCGTAATACGCCCTTGCGGATAATTGTAGGTGCGAATTTTCTCGGAACGATCTCCTGTAGAAACGAGGGTTTTTCGTTGTGCAGCACGCTCATTGTGTACACGATCCAATTCTTTTTGGTAGAGACGTGAACGCAACACAGAAATGGCTTTTTCCAAGTTTTTATGTTGCGAGCGTCCATCCTGACATTCTACCACAGTGCCAGTCGGAATGTGTGTCAAACGAATGGCCGATTCTGTTTTGTTGATGTGCTGCCCACCCGCTCCTGATGCTCGGAAAGTATCCTTGCGGACATCGTTCATGTCAAGGTTGAAGTCAACTTCTTCAGCTTCAGGTAATACAGCAACGGTAATCGCCGATGTATGCACTCGTCCTTGAGATTCCGTTTCAGGAACGCGTTGTACACGGTGAACACCTGATTCAAATTTCAAGGTTCCGTAAACACCTCCACCGGTAATTTCGATGGCAATCTCTTTGTATCCTTTTACAGAACCTTCCGATGAATTCATCACCTCATATTGCCAACCCATTTCCTTAAAGAACATGGTGTACATGCGGAAACAGTCTTCCACAAAAATACAGGACTCATCACCACCTGTCCCTGCACGTAGTTCCATGATGGCATTTTTGTCGTCCTCAGGATCTTTAGGGATCAACATCATCTTGATTTCTTCTTCCATTTCTGGGCGCTTCGTTTCAAGTTCGTCGATCTCCATCTTCGCCATTTCACGCATCTCAGGATCTGTCTCGATTTCTAAGAGTTCACGTGAGCTTTGAATGTTCCCAAGAAGATTTTTATATGTCTTGTAAATGATGTCAAGTTCTTCGAGGTCTTTGTATTCCTTGTTTAACTTAACGTATCGTGTCATGTCGGCAATGATGTCTGGATCGACAATCATTTTCCCCACTTCGACAAAGCGAAAATGGATGGCTTCAAGTTTTGAAAGTAAATCTGACATGCGGAAATGTGTTAAAGTAAAGGATTATTTAATGGACAAAGGAGAATGGACAAAGGAGAATGGACAAAGGACAAAAGACGAAAGACGAAAGACAATCCTTCTTTGCTCTGTGAGCTTCGAAGGATGAAAGAACTAAGCAGCGCTAATACTCAAATGTGCCGAATTCCGATTGTATGGTCAATTTCTTTCCTTCATGTGCTTCTACACGTCCAACTATTTTTGCTTCGATATTGAAAGATCGGGAAATTTCCATGATCGCCTCGGCATGTTCGGGTGAAACATAGATTTCCATGCGATGACCCATGTTGAACACTTTATACATTTCTGACCATTCAGTGCCCGATTGTTCATGAATCAACCTGAACAGCGGTGGTACAGGGAAGAGCGAATCTTTGATGATATGTACGTCATTTACGAAATGAAGCACCTTGGTTTGTGCGCCACCCGAGCAATGCACCATACCATGAATGTCCGAGCGGTGATGATCAAGAATTTTCTTAATAACAGGCGCATACGTTCGTGTGGGTGAAAGCACCAATTTTCCCGCATCTAGTGGAGAGCCTTCCACAACATCTGTTAAGTCTTTTTCTCCAGAGTAAACCAGTTCTTCTGGCACTGATGGATCAAAACTCTCTGGAAATTCTGCCGCCAATTTTTTCGAGAATACATCGTGACGTGCGGATGTTAGACCATTCGATCCCATGCCGCCATTATATTCACTTTCATATGTTGCCTGGCCAGAGGAGGCCAATCCAATGATGACATCTCCCGGTTGAATTGTGTGATTTGAAATTACATCCGAACGTTTCATGCGGCAAACAACCGTAGAATCCACAATGATTGTGCGCACAAGGTCACCGACATCTGCAGTTTCTCCTCCTGTGGAATGAATACCAATTCCTTGTTCGCGAAGCGTATTTAATAGTTCTTCAGTACCGTTGATGATGGCAGAGATTACTTCGCCAGGAACCAAGTGTTTGTTTCGACCAATGGTGGAAGAAAGAAGAATTTTATCCGTCGCCCCCACACAAAGAAGGTCGTCGATGTTCATGATTAAAGCGTCCTGAGCAATTCCTTTCCACACGGATAGATCGCCAGTACGTTTCCAATACATATAGGCCAAAGAAGATTTTGTTCCAGCTCCATCTGCGTGCATCACGATACAGTAATCTTCATCTCCAGAAAGATAGTCGGGTACAATCTTGCAAAATGCCTGTGGGAACAAGCCTTTATCGACATTCTTGATGGCGTTGTGGACATCTTCCTTTCCTGCGGAAACCCCTCGTAAATTATAGCGCGTATCTGCCATGTGTTATTGAAAGTGCAAAGATAGTGAGAATTGGAATAGTTAATAGTAAATTACGAATTACGAGTTACGAGTTACTCATTTGGTGGCTCCTCCTCAGTGCACACGTGAGGTGCGCAGTATACTCAAAGCCACGAATTTTGAAGCAAAGTCAAGTCCTTTGTCCTTTCTTCATTGTCTTTCGTCCATAACGAGAAAACTCCAACAAGTTCGAAGAATAATCTAGTCCTAATATCTTAATATCTTAGCATCTTTATGTCTTTCTCCGCCGTGTGACTTCGAGAACCTCAGTCACCATCGAGAACCTCAGTCACCAGAGAAATACATAAGTCTATTGTCCATTGTCCCTTGTCTTTCGTCAATAACGAGAAAACTCCAACAAGTTCGAAGAATAATCTAGTCCTAATATCTTAATATCTGAGCATCTTTATGTCTTTCTCCGCCGTGTGACTTCGAGAACCTCAGTCACCATCGAGAACCTCAGTCACCAGAGAAATACAAAAGTCTATTGTCCATTGTCCTTTGTCTTTCGTCAATAACGAGAAAACCCCAACAAGTTCGAAGAATACTCTAGTCCTAATATCTTAACATCTTGACATCTATTTTCCCACACTCAGCTCCACCAACCTTATTTGCAATTTCAACATATTCAAATTCTGAATAACCACAGAAAAACTCGTATGCATGAAATTCAATTTTTCCCAAGGTTCTATCGGACCAGTTTTATCATTAAATCGGTAGCCATCTTGCGTGTTGAATAGCTTTTCCGCATCAACTTTTGCTTCTTTGGCCAAAATTGAAATCTCATTCAATCCTTTTTTGATGGCAATAAGTGCTTGGACCGGTTGCTGGGCGTGTGTGAAGAGGACTATGTCGGATTGATCTGCATCGCTTCCATAGATCCTGCAAATTTTTGCTTCAGAGAGACCACGATGTTCCTTTGGTAAGGATTGAATCAGGGCTTTTTTCAAGGCATCAATTTGAGCACATACCGCGTTGCATTTGTTCGTCAATAATGTTTCCTTCAAGGTACTATCTGAAGTGGTCAATTCACCTGCAAATGCTACAGTCGCTAAAACGCGTTCATTTGAAAGTGACTGGGTTTCATCCGACCACTTGCTGTTTCTCAAGGCTGTTAGTGCGAACAACATTCCACCCGCTACAAGGATTAAAATGGATGAAATGATGGTGTTGACTTTTGTTTCAGCATTTCGTATCCCAGAGAAGAAAAAGAGGGGGAGAAATACGAACAGAAGTATGCCTAAACATGAAAGCCAAAGGATGTTTGCATAAGGCCAATGCATCAGCTTGAATAAGGTTGACAAGCCGAATAGAAAACAAAAAATTGTGGCAATTCCGATGGTTAATTTTTGGCTGCGTAAATCCACTTCTCGTGTTTTGAAAAGAAAAAGAATGGGCAGAAACAAAAAGCTGAATACAGCAATGGAAGCGAGTTGCAATGCAGCGGCTCCTGGCCAGTGCATCAATTTAAATAGGATTCCTGTGGTGAAACAGATGGCGGTAAAAGCTCCGCTGCGAATCATTACATTTTTCATGGCATAATAATTTTTAAAAGTGAGTACTAATTTGGTCTCCTCCTGAATTTCTTCCAGGTTTCGATGATAAAAACGTGGAATAATACGTGCGTAGAAATCTTCAAACTGATCTTTATCAGTCATCTCCTCTTCTATGACACAACAAATGTGATCCACCAACGACAGCCGCAAATCCTCCATTTCAATCCCATTGCGCAATAGGTCGTCATGGATAAATTGAACTTGTTTTTCGCTGAGCGCAATCATGCTTCTCCTGCCCTAGGTTGCAAGTCAAGCAAGATGAGCATGGTCGCCATAAATTCAGAAAACTCTGTAACTTTTTCATGCGCCACTGTTTTTCCCGAGGGGGTTATTGTATAGTATTTTCGGAGGCGATTTCCTACATTCACCACCTCAGTGGTCAAAATTCCTTGAGCCTCTAATGCATGCAGTGTAGGATACAAAGCACCTTCAGTCAACTGAATTTTTCCACCTGTGAGATTTTTTACCTTTTGCGTAATCTCATACCCATACATTTTTTCCTCATCAGAAAGCAAGGCCAAAATGATTGTCTTTAGTGTTCCTTTAATCAATTCGGACGAATACATAAACGTGTTGTTTATGCAAAGGTAACAAATATACCTAAGAAAATTATGTATTGTGAAAAATGATGTAAAGAATTTGATGCCTTGGCAATTGGAGATTTGATGCCTTCGGCAATTCGTGATTTAGAGTATTTTCTTAGAACATAGATCGCTTCGCTTGTGGAACATAGAACATGGATTGATCTTTATTCTATCAGCCGAAGACGGTTCATGTTCTATCAGTCAGACGCGGCTGACGGTCTTTTCTCCAATCCTCACTCAATCACCAATCGCTGTATGCTCGGTCCTGTGGCATTTTCTTTTTGCACAAAGTAGACACCAGCATCTAGATTGACACTCATTGATTCTCCTGCTCCGGAAACCTTGAATGAATCAACAGCTTGTCCGTTCATATTGAAAATGGTGAATGACTCACCAGATTTAACATCACCAATAACGGAAAATGTTCCATCAGATGGGTTTGGTACCATTAGCCAACCGTGATTTCCTTCTACTACTTCGATGGATGCGTTTGAGGTGTTTATGACTAGGGTGTATGGTAGATTTGCAGTAGGAAGATCCAGAGAGGTTCCACCAATTAATGGAACAACAGATGGAATAGATACATTGTAGGATCCAGTTACGATGACTTGACTAACTCCCGACGCTGTTGGAGTGCCGTTAAACACAATACATCCCGTTGATCCAGCAGCCATTGTACATGCGGATGGGAAACAACTTTGCGACAATCCATTGGGTAAGCCAATGGGGTTATTCAATGTCAATGAATTTACCGTCGTTCCAACGGGTGGTGTTGGAAATCCGATTTGTGCAGAAAGGTCAACAACGAGTGCCAATGGAACTTTAATCGTGACAATTGCCTCGTATGGGTTTCCAATTGATCCAACAGGTAATCCAGGGTTTGTGCTTGGATCTGGATGTAGACCGTCACCTGAAACTGTTCCAGGAATGCAATTTTGCGCAAAAGCACCAATACCGAAGAATAGAGAAAAGAAAAGTATGCTTGTTTTCATGTTTGTTTAAATTGTGTTGCTAAAGTTACTGAAAAATGAAAATAGTATTTCGAATAAGTCATTATTTGAATAATCGATTGGTTTTGGTTTAAATTGCCTGTTAATTTCATGAATTTGATATTTTTACCATTCCTACTATACTTGAATTATGAAAAAACTGATTATCGTATGCTTTTTTCTTTGCGCTACGTTTCAATTATCTGCCCAGCTTGACACGGTCTTTTGGTTCGTAGCTCCCGAGGTAGCTCAACAACATGGTGATCGGCCAATTGTTTTTCGATTTGCTACACTTGCTAATCCGGCTACTATAACTATTTCTCAGCCAGCAAATCCATTATTTCCAACGCAAGTGCTGAATCTGGCAGCCAATTCTGCACAAACATTAGACCTGACGCCTTGGATTGATATTGTAGAAAATAAGCCTGCGAATACAACGCTCAACTACGGGTTTAAAATCTCAGCCACGGCAAATATCACAGCCTATTATGAGGTGAATCCGACATGCGCATGTAATCCGGATATTTTCTCATTGAAGGGTAAAAATTCAGTAGGTACATCATTTATCACTCCTTTTCAAAATTTCTTAAACAATGCCTCTTATGCGCGTTCTGCTTTTAACATTGTAGCAACGCAAGACAATACAACGATCACAATCATACCCACCCAGAATATCGTAGGACATGCCGCAAATGTGCCATTTAACATTGTCCTGAATAAAGGTCAAACATATTCAGCTGAAAATGTCAGTATTCTTGCTGGACAGCACCTTGGGGGATCTGTAATTATTTCTGATAAGCCTATTGCTGTGACCCTTTCAGACGACACTGCTCAAGGTACTCCATACGGTGGTTGTGCTGATTTAATGGGAGACCAATTGATTCCGACAAGTATCATTGGATCTGAGTACATCGCCATTAAAGGTTATCTCAATGGTCCCGACAAATTATACATCGTCGCGGCAACGAATGGTACACAAATTACTATTGATGGCGCAGTTGTAGGAACAATCAATGCAACACAAACCTATGTGCATACATTGAGCTCACCTACGGCATACATTCAAACATCCGAGCCAGCTTATGTTTTGCACCAATCTGGCTTTGGTTGCGAGGTTGGAGAAGCAATCTTACCTCCCATTGTCTGCACAGGATCGAATGTGGTTCCTTTTGTACGTTCAACGAATGAGTTTTTTGCATTGAATATCTTGGTGCCTACAGGTGGTGAAAACTCTTTTGTTCTGAATGGAAATCCAGCCTTAATCAATCCTGCAAGTTTCAACTTTGTCCCGGGAACGGCTAATACATGGAAATATGCGCAGATTGATGCCTCAGCATTCGTAACAGCACTCCAAAATTCCCGATTGGAAAATACGGTCGAGAAATTCCATCTTGGACTCATTCATGGTGGAGCAAGTTCAGGTTGTCGCTTTGGCTATTTCAGTGATTTTGCTTCGTACCGGTATGAAATCCAAATGGATGGTCAATCGTATTGTACTGGAGATGACATCAATTTCACCACTAACCAATTGCCAGGAGCGACGTACCAGTGGACAGGTCCGAATGGCTATTCTGCTACAGGTGTATCTGTTTCTATTCCGGACGCACAATTGGCCAATGCAGGGCAATACATCGTGTCTGGTAATCTTCCAAATTCATGTGAATTGTTGCCCGATTCTGTATTGATTACCATTGTTGAACTTCCATCAGCGCCACAGTTATTTACGAATGGTCCTGTCTGTGCAGATGATTCACTCCTATTTTGGAATCAAGTCAATGCACCTCTCGCTTTCACGTGGTATGATGAGGCCGGAAATACCTTGGCTCCGAATGACACAATTGCATTTTATCCAGCTCAGGCAGGATCGGTCACAATATCTTTAACCGCGAATGTTGGGGGTTGTGTATCAGCGCCAACCTCAACAACTGTAGA
>JAJTDQ010000086.1 GCA_021300505.1 Cryomorphaceae bacterium | reverse complement strand
GTGAAAGATGCCCTTGGACAAAAAGTATCGTGCATAGCGAAAGTGGGCGAACCTTTGCCTGTTCAAGACTTGGCATTCAAGCATATGTTCGATTACAACAATGCGAATCTTACATGCGCAGAAAATGAATCATTGGCATCTTTTGTGAAACAAGTAGAGGCACAAGTTAAAAATGGTCGTTCCGGATTGAAAATTAATATCACCTCTTCGGCTTCTTTCGTTCCTACTAAGGCATACGAGGGATCAAATCAGAAGCTCGCTGAGGCGCGTGCTGAGCGTATGAAGAAAGAGTTGGAAAGTTATTTCGCTGCTGCGGGAATGTCATCAAAAGTTACTATTGTCATTGAATCCACAAAGGTACAAGGTCCGAACTATTCAAGTGACTTCGAAGACCAGGGGAAGTACCGCGAATATCAGTTCGTTGAATTGAAAACGCAATAGGATTAATTGAACTTAATTGCCTTGGATGGTCGAATGCGGGTAATCACAATACTCGGAATGATAAGCGCAGCCAAGCAGACTACAAAAGTGACAGCATTGAGCGCAATCCAAGCACCTAAATTGAGTTCAATCGGAACTGAGTCCAAGTAGTACACCTCTGGATTTAAGCGAATAATTCCGAAGTATTCCTGCAATCCGCAAAGGGTAAGCCCAACAATATTTCCAAGGAGCATTCCGCGCAAAATAAGACGTCCAGATTGGTAAAGGAAGATCTTGCGAATGCTCCAATCTGTTGCCCCCATAGATTTAAGTAAGCCAATGAAACTAGTGCGAACAAGGATCAATACCAGTAGGGCAGAACCCATGTTAATGATGCCGATCAAGATCATCAAGGTGAGGATAATGAGCACGTTTAAATCCAAGAACCCAAGCCACATAAAGATGTCTGCCTGCTCATCCGTGATGCTTGTCACTTTGAGCATTTCACCAGAGGCATTTGGGATCAAAGAGAATTGACGTTTTAACTTTTCATAGATTTCTGGCAGTGCGTTCCAATCCTTGACGGTTAATTCATACGCTCCAATGTAATCTGATGAACTTCCCGGACCGTCGGTCGGTTTAAAAGTAATTGTTCGATGAAAACCTTCAATGCTAAATCCTTTGTCGGTCAAGTTCTTTTCTATGGTTCCGTCGGCATTTGTCGGATAACCGCAATCTTCATCGATGTGATTGACAGGGCCATGATGTGGCCAAACATTGACAAACATGTAGGCGGTATCGGGTCGGCTTGTCGTTTCATTTCGACCATCGATGTTGCTCCAATAATCAGAAACAATTAATCGAATCATAGTGTCTTTTGTTGGGCAAAGTGGAAAGCCTGAGTAGTTCTCAAAACCTTTCCCCCAGTCATAACGGTAATTCCCATTTCCACCAGTACTTGCTGCTCGGATAATTAATTGACCATTGTAAAGTGTGTCCTCCACCGTAATGGCCGCTTTGATCCCCCAGTCATTAAGGTTTTGTACTAGACGAAGATCTCCAATCGCCATTTTCTTATCAAATTCCTCCAATCCAGTCTCGTAAATTCCCACAAGTTTAAAGTTGCGACGAATCGGCTGGTTTTTCACAAAAAAGGCTTTCACTTCTTCATTTAGTTTAATCCCCAATGTGTTGGCAACTTGCTTAGAAAGAAGAATTTCAGTTGTCGCTTCATCAGTTGTAAAGTCCGGCACTCGACCAGAAATTAAATTTTCCTTGAAGAAATGAAGGTCATAGGTTGAGTCAACACCTTTTAGAAGACCTGCCATGATTTCTTGTTGGACAAAGACAGAGTCTTGACCATTCTTCGTTCGAATCGTTCGTTCTACTTTTCCCGATTGAAATAAAACCGGTTTATAGGCTACAGGGCTCACCGTGGCTATGCCATTAAACTTTTGCAGTGAATTAAGAAGTAAAGTATCGCGCAACAAAGGCTCTGCCTCATACACACTCTGTTCACCTGAATTCATGACGAGAATATGCGAACCGAAACCTGTAACTTTGTCACGCACTTCGTGTTGGAACCCTGTTACTACAGCGATGGTAATCAAATTAACAACAACTGCAAGTGCAATACTTAACATGGAAATGCGAACGATAGGTCTAGAAACTTTCTTACCTTCAACCTCACTTTTCAGGATTCTCTGCGATATGAAATACTCAAAGGACAATGCGCTTGTTTTGAATGTACGAAAGTACACAAAGCTTTTGTGCTTAAAAAGTATTTTGATTCTTTTGGTCAGCTCTTGTAGCATCCAAAGCCCAAGGCGATCAACCTTATCAGAAAATCAGGTGATTGAACAATGTGCGCCTACAGATACTCTTTGCATACGCGAGGAATCGGAACAAGTGGAATACCCCGTTAACACCCCAATATTGGGAATCGAACGTCTCCATCTTTTTATGGATTCGTTACAAAATAAGCGTATTGCGGTGGTGAGCAATCAAACGTCTATGGTGGGAAACGTTCATCTCGTGGACACCTTACTTTCGCTGGGTCTTCATGTGGAAAAAGTTTTTGCGCCAGAGCATGGGTTCCGTGGTCAAGCAGATGCAGGGGAGAAGGTGCAAAGCTCCATTGATAAGAAAACTGGATTACCTCTGATCAGTTTATACGGACAAAATAAGAAACCATTGTCGACAGATTTGGCGAACATCGATATCGTTATTTATGATATTCAAGATGTCGGCGTCCGCTTCTATACCTATATTTCTACGTTACACTATGTAATGGAGGCATGTGCGGAGAATAATAAACCTCTCTTAGTGCTCGATCGCCCAAATCCAAATGGGCACTATGTAGATGGACCACTACTTGAGCCGGAGTATCGTTCTTTTGTTGGGATGCATCCGGTACCAATTGTATATGGGATGACCATAGGAGAATATGCCATGATGATCAATGGCGAACATTGGTTGCAAGAAGGGATTTCCTGTAAATTATGGGTGATTCCTTGTCGGAATTATACGCACAAAACAAAGTATGTCATATCTGTTCCGCCATCTCCAAATTTAAAGTCTGAGTTGGCCATAGCATTATACCCGAGTTTATGTTTATTTGAAGGAACAACAGTAAGTGTTGGTAGAGGAACGGATCGGCCCTTTGAACTCTTTGGTCACCCAAAATTTACGGATACAAGTTTTCAGTTTACACCGGTTTCAAAACCTGGAGCCAAGAATCCATTGTATGAAAATAAGGTATGCTATGGCTTCAATCTTCAAAATAGCTTGTCTAAACGTCGCTATGAGATCAATTTGAATTACCTCATACAGGCCAAAGAAATCTTGGATTCATTGCCCTTCATTGACCAACCTGTATTTTTTAATCGCTTGGCTGGAACTTCAACGTTGAAAGAACAACTTATGGCAGGATGGTCTGCAAAGGAAATTAGATCAACTTGGCAGCCAGGACTGGATCAGTTTAAAACCATTCGCAAGAAATACTTACTGTACCCTTAATTATTTGAGTTTTTCAGCGCTCTCAATGACTTTAGATTTCATCTCTTCCATGTAAGCAATGAGCTTCTCTTGAACTTCAGGATTTGAGGAGCCAATCATTTTTGCTGCAAGAATTCCTGCATTTTTTGCTGCATTCAAAGCCACTGTTGCAACCGGAATTCCATTTGGCATCTGCAAGATCGATAAGATGCTGTCCCAGCCATCAATGGAGTTGGATGATTTCACAGGTACAACCCACGACCATGGGCACTTTTAGCGTATTCGAACATACGTTCGGGTGTGCGGTGCGCCGAAACAATATCGATTTCGTAGCGAATTCCAAAAGTATCCAAGATGTCAGCTGCATCTTGCATCACCGGCAAATCCGACGCGCTTCCCATGATAATCCCTACTTCAATCATATGTTCTTTTTTTTTACAAAAGTAAGAAACCCTTTCGAGCATAAAAAAAGCGCAACAAAAATCTGAAGCGCTTTTCTGTAATTTGTTTTAATCTTACAAGGTTCCGCGCTTTTCTTGCTCGCGTTCAATGGATTCAAAGAGTGCTTTGAAGTTTCCTGCTCCAAATCCACGCGCCCCCATGCGTTGGATGATTTCGAAAAACAATGTCGGACGATCTTCCACTGGCTTGGTAAAAATCTGCAGTAAGTATCCTTCTTCGTCGGCGTCAACCAAGATGCCTAATTTTTGAATTTCTGGGATCGGCTCCTTCATCAACTCCATGTGTTGACCCAATCGGGCTGGGATCTCATCATAGTAGGCTTGCGGTGGAGCAGAAAGAAATTCAACACCTCGTGCTCTCAATTGAGCAACGGTGTCAAGGATGTTGTCTGTTGCTACGGCAATATGCTGAGCACCTGGACCTTCATAAAAGTCTATATATTCCTCAATTTGTGATCGCTTGTTTCCTTTAGCGGGCTCGTTGATTGGGAATTTGATCCGACCATTGCCATTGCTCATTACCTTGGACATCAAAGCCGAATATTCTGTGTGAATGGTTTTGTCGTCGAATGAAAGGAAGTTTACAAAACCCATCACGTCTTCGTACCATTTCACCCATGTATTCATCTCACCCCAACCTACGTTACCAACCATGTGGTCGATAAATTTAAGCCCTACTGGCGATGGGTTGTAATCGGATTCCCACACTTTGTATCCTGGAAGGAATGTCCCTGTATAATTTTTACGTTCAACAAACATGTGAACTGTTTCTCCGTAGGTATAAATTCCTGAACGAACCACTTCTCCATGCTCATCTTTCTCTACAGTTGGCTCCATGAATGATTTCGCACCTCGGCTTGTTGTTTCTTGCCAAGATTTCGTCGCATCATCCACCCAAAGTGCAATCACCTTCACACCGTCACCATGTTTCTTCACATGCTCTCCGATGGCTGAATCACTTTTCAATGCAGTGGTCAACACGAGTCTAATTTTATCTTGTTTCAACACATATGAGGCACGGTCTGGAACACCTGTTTCTAGTCCAGCATAGGCCAATGATTGAAACCCAAAGGCAGTCTTGTAAAAGTGTGCCGCTTGCTTGGCGTTTCCTACATAAAATTCAACATAATCAGTTCCCAACAAAGGCAGGAAATCTTGTGCCCCTTCGAAGATTTTCTCAAGGCCGTATTCTACGTTTTTAACTATTTTGCTCATAGGGAGTATTGTCTTTTTTTCGTGTTGCTAAATTAACGATTTCTAGGCTCCTATCCAGCTTTTGTGATAATCAGGATCTTGCAAGTCTAAGGCGCGCTTTGTGAGCTTGAGTGGTTTGAATGTATCCACCATGACAGCCAATTCTTGTGTTTCCTTTTTACCAATACTTCTTTCGTACGCACCGGGATGTGGTCCGTGTGGAATTCCAGCAGGGTGCAGGGTGATCTGACCTTTATCGATGTTGTTGCGGCTCATAAAGTCACCATCCACGTAATAAATCACTTCATCTGAATCGATATTGCTATGATTGTAAGGTGCAGGAATGGAGTCTGGATGATAGTCGTAAAGTCGCGGAACAAATGAACACATGACAAAACCACCAGTCTCAAATGTTTGATGTACGGGAGGTGGTTGGTGCACTCGACCTGTGATTGGTTCGAATTCGTGAATGGAGAAGGCATACGGGAAATTGTAACCGTCCCAACCGACAACATTAAACGGATGGTTCGCATATACATAGTCGTACATCACATCTTGCTTCTTAATGCGCACTAGGAATTCACCTGTTGCATCAATGGTTTCCAAGGTGTGCGGTGGACGGATGTCGCGCTCACAATACGGTGAATGCTCTAACAATTGACCAAACCAATTGCGGTAACGCTTCGGTGTGTATACAGGACTAAAGGACTGAACAATAAATAAGCGGTTATCCGTATCGTTGAAATGCATTTGATAGATCATGCCGCGAGGAATCACTAGATAATCACCGTAACTAAAGTCGATGTTGCCAAGTTGTGTTTTCAGTGTTCCTTCACCTTTATGCACAAAAATGATCTCATCGGCATCCGCGTTTTTGTAGAAATAGTCTGTCATTGAATGGCGCGGAGCAGCAAGCTCAATGTAGCAGTCTGAATTCACCAAAACAGGAACACGACTGTCAAGAAAATCATCTTGCGGTGGAACATTGAATCCAATCAATGAACGCATGGTCATGTTTTTTTCTAAACCTATTTCAGGAGCCACATTTGTTGTGCCTTTGATTTCGCGCACAATGGTCGGTGGTTGAATGTGGTAAAGTAAACTTGACATGCCATCAAATCCAATGGTGCCAAACAATTGCTCATGATACAAAGATCCATCAGGCTGACGGAACACAACATGGCGTTTTTGAGGAATGCTTCCTAGTCTATGGTAAAAAGGCATATGGTTTAGTTATAAGTTTTATTCAGTCCTAATTTGCTGTGGCAATTTCTCGCCGTATTCATTCTACTGACATTCTTTCTTTAGCGCATTGGTGCAGTGCTTTAAATCTCAGTTAGGCAAAAATAACTATTCAACAAAAGTGGAAAAAATGACAGGCGTCATAATTTGGACGATTTGAGATTATTTTCCAAATTGACATTCTCAAATTCTATCAAATGATACCTTTGTTGTCTAGTGTATAGCCAATGTCAAAAATACTTATAATCGGTGCATGTGGACAAATCGGTACTGAACTTGTCCTTGAATTAAGAAAACTGAAGGGTGCAGAGAATGTGATTGCAGGAGATGTTCGGGATGAATGTCCCGCCATTTTAGCGGATGGGCCCTATGTAAAGATGGATATCCTAGATCGCGCATTTGTCCGTGAGTACATCATTGAAAATCATGTAGATGAAGTGTATTTGCTTGCAGCCCTATTATCCGCCACTGCAGAAAAAAATCCTGATTTCGCTTGGCGTCTCAATATGGAGGGATTGTTTACCATTCTTGATTTAGCGAAAGAAAAATATGTGAAAAAAATCTTTTGGCCAAGTTCAATCGCAGTTTTTGGTCCTACAACACCACGATACAATACACCGCAATATACGGTGATGGAGCCTTCAACAGTTTATGGTATTTCCAAGCAGGCCGGAGAGCGTTGGTGCGAATATTATTTCAACAAGTTTGGCGTAGATGTGCGCAGCATACGCTATCCTGGACTCATTTCATACACAAGTTTGCCTGGTGGTGGAACAACGGATTATGCGGTAGATATTTTCTATCAAGCAAAATTGAAGAAGGATTACACGTGCTTTTTGCGCGATGATTCCGCTTTACCGATGATGTATATGGCCGATGCAATACGTGCGACGATTGAATTGATGGAGGCTCCTGCTGAAAAAGTTCGTGTCCGTTCTTCGTATAATCTATCTGGATGTAGCTTTACACCTGCTCAATTAACTGCTGCGATTCGCGTTCATCGCCCAGATTTCAATGTGAGTTATGTCCCTGATTTCCGCCAGCAAATTGCGGATAGTTGGCCTGCATCGATAGATGATAGCTCGGCTCGAAATGATTGGGGCTGGAAAGAACATTTTGGCACAGCTGAGATGGTAGAAATTATGTTGGAAAATGTGGATCCTTCAAAGTTGAATTGAGTTTTTGAAATTCCAAAAAAGTAAGCTACCTTTCACTCACTTATGACGAGCTAATTTACCACAGATGCGTACGAGTCGTTTTTCTATTTCATTCTTTATCCCCATGTTGATGGCACTTTTGTGCTTTTCTGTTGTGGGAGATGGTGTAAATCAGAAAGATGGTCAAGGACGTAAACAGGGGAAATGGATCTACTTTGGAAAAGACCGGCCTCAAGAAGGATACCCCTCAGAAGGGAAAATTGAGGAGGGAAGTTACCTAAACGATCGCAAGGAGGGTCTTTGGATCAAATACCACAACGATGGAAAAACACCAAAGCTGAGAGGTGAATATCACAACAATCGTCCAGAAGGAAGCTACGTGAAGTATTATCCGAATGGGAAAGTCAAAGAACGTGGCACCTTTACCTTGAATGAATACCAAGATTCATTGAAACGCTATCACGAAAATGGTAAATTGGAATACGAAGCTAACTTTTCCTCTGAAGGACAGGAAACGGGTACTGTAAAGTATTACTATCCCAACGGCCAGCTTGAATTTCAATACCAAGCGAGTAATGGTCAGCCAGAAGGCAAGGCTGTGAGATACTACGAAAATGGAGATGTCAAAGAAGTTATTTATTTTGGAACCGATGGTGCCATTAAGAAAAGTGAACCACGTGAAATGGTGAATCCTCCCGTTAAAGTAACTGATCCGGGAGCATCAGTCACCCCAGCACCTCAAATTCCCACGCCAAATACCAAAGGTGCCAAGTTCTTGCCGAATGGGTACAACAAAGTATACAATGCAAACGACGAAATCTGGCAGGATGGAGACTTTAAGAATGGCAATCTCTGGGACGGGAAGGTCTATGAATACGACCGCGATGGCATCTTGCTAAAGGTTAAGGTGTTTAAGAATGGAGTGTATCACTCCGATGGTCAACTTTGATAGGATAACCTTTTCAATGGAATTCGTATCTTTGACTGAATTCGGATTTTCTGTTGAATGAGTAAACCTAAACTTTCCCCTCAATTTCTTTCTATACCTGCATCTCCTTCGATTGATAAGGTAGGCGTTGAGGAACGCTGTGCGCGATTTCAAACGCGTAGCATAAAAAATGCATCCAAGATGCAAGGGCTGAAGATGGTCTTAAATATGATCGATTTAACCACACTTGAAGGAAAAGACACCCCAGGAAAGGTGAAACAAATGTGCTATAAAGCACAACATTTACATGATTCCTATCCCGATTTACCACCCGTCGCTGCAGTTTGCGTGTATCCATCTATGGTGGGTATTGCACGCAAAGAATTGAAAGATTCCATCGTGAAAATCGCCTCCGTGTCTACAGCATTTCCAAGTGGTCAGGCACCCATGTCTGTGAAATTGGAAGATACGCGCTTTGCAGTAAGTGAAGGTGCAGACGAGATTGATATGGTGATTTCTCGTGGGAAGTTTCTTGCGGGTGAGCATAATTTTGTGTTTGATGAAATCGCAGCCATCAAGGAAGCATGTGGAAAGGCTCGATTAAAGGTGATCTTGGAAACAGGTGAACTTTCAACATTGGACAATGTTCGGCGTGCAAGCGACATTGCGATTCATGCAGGAGCAGATTTCATTAAAACATCAACTGGAAAAATTCAACCAGCAGCAACAATGCAAGTGACTTATACGATGTTGATGGCGATACGAGATCATTACGACCGCACAGGGAAAATGGTGGGAATGAAGCCCGCAGGTGGAATTTCAACATCGAAGCTAGCATTACACAACCTCGTGATGGTGAAGGAGGTACTCGGTGAACAATGGCTTACAAATGAATGGTTTCGTTTTGGAGCCAGCAGCCTAGCGAATGATGTACTGATGCAAATTTTGAAAACGGAGACAGGAAATTACCAGTCTCCGGATTATTTTTCAATTGATTGATATGGCGAAGAAGACCAATAAAACCTTAGAATCCATGTGGGACTATGCGCCATCACTGGAAAGTACTGGACACATCAACCTTAAAGAGTCATATGACTTATACATTGATGGAAAATGGGTGAAACCATCGTCAGGAAAGTACTTCGAAACAAACAATCCTGCCAATGAAAAGGTGCTTGCTAAAGTTGCACATGGAAATGAAAAGGACGTTGATCGCGCGGTGAAAGCCGCTAAAAAGGCATACGATACCGTGTGGTCCAAAATGGCGGCTTCTGAACGCGCAAAGTACATTTTTAGAATTGCCCGCTTGATGCAGGAACGTGCGCGAGAATTGGCGGTGATTGAAACATTGGATGCAGGGAAGTCAATCCGCGAATCTCGCGATATCGATGTTCCACTGGCTTGCAATCACTTCTTTTACTATGCGGGTTGGGCAGATAAACTTGAATACGCATTTCCAAATAGAAACTTCGAGCCAATAGGTGTTGCAGGACAAATAATTCCATGGAACTTTCCACTGTTGATGGCAGCATGGAAAATTGCACCGGCATTAGCTGCGGGGAATACGGTCGTGTTAAAACCGGCAGAGACTACGCCATTGACAGCATTGAAATTGGCAGAAATCATTGAGTTGTCTGGACTGCCTGCTGGGGTGGTGAATATCGTAACAGGATTTGGAGATACAGGTGCTGCTATTGTGGAGCATCCTGAAGTGAATAAGGTAGCATTTACAGGTTCAACAGCCGTAGGTAAGCACATACAGCGGGCAGTGGCCGGCACAGACAAAAAGGTGACGCTTGAACTCGGCGGTAAATCATCAAACATCATCTTTGAAGATGCCCCAATTGACCAAGCGGTCGAAGGAATCATCAATGGTATTTTCTTTAACCAAGGCCATGTATGCTGCGCAGGTTCGCGTCTCTTTGTACAAGAGTCTGTGGCGGATTTGGTGGTTCGCAAATTGAAGCAGCGCATGGATTCATTGTATATCGGTGATCCTTTAGACAAGAACACAGATATTGGTGCCATCAACTCGAAAGAGCAATTGGAGGTGATTAATAAATACATCAAGATTGGAATCGAAGAAGGTGCTGAGATGTATCAGCCAAACTGCGAAATACCCTCAAAAGGATACTTCTGTAAACCAACACTTTTCTCCAATGTGGCACAATCCAATGTGATTGCCCAAGAGGAGATTTTTGGACCGGTGTTGACCATTCAAACATTCAGGACGGTTGATGAGGTGATTCAGAAAGCTAACAATTCGCCTTATGGATTGGCTGCAGGAGTTTGGACGGATAAAGGTTCGCGCATTTTCAACTTAACAACGAAGTTGCGCGCTGGAGTGGTTTGGGCAAATACCTACAACAAGTTTGATCCAGCTTCTCCATTTGGAGGGTATAAAGAAAGTGGTTTTGGTCGTGAAGGTGGACTTCATGGTCTTCGTGCGTATGTAAAATTGAAATAAGATGACACGCTTGCAAGTGCTTAAAACATATAAGATCTTCATTGGTGGACAATTTCCGAGAACGGAATCTGGACGCTATTATTCACTCATAGGGAAAGATGAGAGTGCCATTGCTAATGTGTGCTTGTCTTCACGAAAAGATGCGCGAAATGCGGTGGTAGCAGCCCGTAAGGCTTTTGGGTCATGGTCGGAGCGCAGTGCCTTTAACCGTGGACAAATAGTCTATCGGATCGCTGAAATGCTCGAAGGTCGTCGTTCGCAGTTTATCGAGGAACTTCAACTCATGGGGCTTACTGCCGCCAATGCAGCGATGGAAGTGGATGCATCCGTAGATCGAATTGTCTATTATGCGGGTTGGTGCGACAAGTACCAGCAAATCGTGAGTTCAGTGAATCCTGTTGCATCTTCTCACTTCAATTTTTCTGTGGCTGAAGCAACAGGTGTTGTAGGGATTATTGCACCAGAAGAAAGTCCACTTCTTGGATTAGTTTCTTTGCTTATACCTGCCATTTCAGGTGGAAACACTGTTGTTCTGGTTGCCTCCGAGAAGTATCCACTCA
>JAJTDQ010000085.1 GCA_021300505.1 Cryomorphaceae bacterium | reverse complement strand
AGTGGGGTTGGGGAAAAATCAATGCCTATGCTGCAGTGAAATTGGCCTTGGTGACCGTTGGAACGGAAGAGATAGAACAAGAAATGCATTGGTCAGTTTATCCAAATCCGGTGATGAAAGATTTGCGTTTTACAGTGGTGGATGAATTGCCAACGAAGGTGCAGATCGTTGATCAGATGGGTAAAATCTACTCACGAACTATTCAAAATGCAGCCATAAATGTTTCAGATTTACCTGCAGGAACATATTGGGTACGTGTGGAATTCAACGGACGTATTCAACAACAACAGTTCATCAAACTATAATGACCACTATCCGACGAATCGATGCTTCGGAGGTTGAAGAGGTAACGAAATTGGCACATCTGATTTGGCCGGATACTTTTCGTGATATCCTTAAACCTGAGCAACTACAATTTATGTTAGAGTGGATGTACAATCCAGAAACACTCTCGTCGCAAATTGAAAGTGGACACCAGTTCTTCTTGCTGGAAAATGAGCAAGACAACATTGGATTTATGGGCATTCAAGTGGCTTATCCATCGAGTGGTCTTCTCAAGATTCACAAACTTTACGTTTTACCATCCCGGCAAGGACGAGGCTATGGTAAACTGCTCATTGAACATGCTATTTCTGTGGCAAATTCAACTGGAAATTCCGCCATTACGCTAAATGTCAATCGTTTCAATAAATCCGTGAAGTTTTATCAGGCCATTGGATTTCAAATTACCAAAGAAGAAGATATCGACATCGGGCGTGGATACCTTATGGAAGATTATGTCATGGAGTTGGTGCTGTAGAAGGAATTAATTTCTAACAAACAACCATTTCACCGAATGGTAAATTCCGATTCCGATGTATCCGATGATCCCGGGCTTTTTCTTTTCTTTTAAATAAATAGTGATGGTAGAATAGGTGGAGAGATGATCGATTCTATTCATTTTGCCTTCCAATAAATCGATGGTTTCATTCAATCGCTCAAGTTCCTTTTCTACAAGCAATGCTTCAGCGACAGTTTCTGCTTTTTCAAGCAATTCCAAATAGCGTTGACGTGCTTTCTTTGCGTTGTCTAGACGAATGGCATAATCGGCATATTGATCTGTCACATCTTCGCCGGTTGTGTTTTTATAGGTAACCTTTCCGCACGTTTCAATTTCTCCAGCCGCAGCCGTTCTTGTTTCGTTCGGTATACGAATGACACATTTTGTGGTCCCTGATTCTTGAACGTAACCTTTGTGTTTTTGCGCGATGTTGGTTAAACGTACAATTACTGTATCAGGGTTCTCGACGGTTAGATATATGCTGCTTGAAAAAATGACTTTCTTATTCATTTCTGTTCTTCCTTCTTCTTCGAACAATTCATTATTTTGATCAAGGTAAACACCTCCAGCAGGACCGCTTTCATATGCGTAAGAAGCACTGCGTTGTGAAACACAAGATGAGAAAATTAAACTAGAGAGAAATGAAAGAAAGAGGAGAGTTGTTTTCATGGTTGGAGTTTAAGGTCCTCCTAAACGGAAACGATCTGGTTTTATTATTCGTGACTTAAATCGATAGCCAATCCACATTGAAAATCACCTTTCGGGCAGGCTGCATAACCATGAAGACCACATGGGCGGCAAGAGATTTTTTCTTCCACTTGAAGAATTTTTGAATCTTCCGATAAAGGTTCAAAACCAAAGTCTGGAATTGTTGAGCAGAAAAAGGCAGTAACGGGTGCATTCATGGCCGATGCGATATGTAAAGGACCTGAGTCATTGACATAATTTCGCGTTGCAGCTGACATCAACGCCGCGGATTCCAATAAATTCAGCTCACCACAAAGGTTGATGATTTGATTGTTTGGAAGCGAAGCGCGTATGCCTTCACACAAGTCGCGATCCTGTTTCCCTCCCAATAAATAGACTGTTCCTTCTGCCGATTTTTTCTGCGCGAGTTCAATCCATTTTTCTACTGGAAGTTGTTTCGTAAACCACACACTTGCTGGGGCAAAGCAAAAAAATGTACCTACAATATATGATTTTACAGTGTCAATATTTGTTTGACTCGGGTATAACTCAGGTCTTCGGAGTTCAACGGCACCAAATTCTTTGATCAACGCAAGATTCCGTGCCACTTCGTGAGTTCCATCGCCAATGGAATGTGGCAATCGTTTAGAATAGGCAAAGGAAAAAGGATTCTTATTAAAACCGATGGTCTTTTTTGCTCCTGAAAGAATGGTCATCAATCCAGAACTTCCAAAGCGATGCAGATTGATGGCAAGGTCGTATTTATTATTTCGAAATCTGCGCACCAAACGCCCCATTTCCCTGTATTTCCCTTTTGATTTTTCAAAAGTGAAAACATCATGAAGGTGAGGGTTATTCTCAAGCAATGATTCATTTCCTTTCTTTACTAAAATAGAAATTTCGGATACTGGAAACAATCTTTTTAATTCCGCAATAACTGGGGTCGCCAAAATAACATCGCCCAAGAATGCTGTTTGTATGAGGAGAATCCGTTTCACAAGGTAAAGGTAAACAAATGTTCAGTTGAAATAGGACAACCGAACATTTGTACGTTTTTCTGGATGATTTATCTTCGTTTTCTCATGAGATTCAATTCCCTCAAAGCAAGACAAGCGAAAACTACAGGTGTAGAAATAATAATTAGAAATAGTGAGAGATAAACGAAATACATTGGATAAAGAGTGGGAAGGCCTAGGATTAAATGATACGTAATGATTTCAGCAACAAAGAAAATTAAAAGAATTACAACTGTCTTTTTCATTGGAAAATCATTTGCTAAGTATTGCTCATTTGCTATGGTTTTATTTCCTAATCGAAGAACCTGAAAAATTTCGAAAGTAATGAAACTCAGCCAAGCGAATAAAACTTCATTTACTGAAATAGCTCCCTCACTAAAGACCATGAGAAGTGACCAAATAATCATAAAAGACGTCAAGATAAGACGAAAAACAAGCATTTTTTTCGATTGGAAAGTGTTCACTTTTGTAACATTTCTTAGAGTTGAAAATAAGTGAACACTAAAACAAATCAAACTTATCACTCCAATAATAAAGGAATAGGTTTGATAGGCAGTCTCAGTATTCAATTGGAATGTGTTGTTCAGAGAAAAAAACAACGCAATTAATGTAACGACGAGCATTCCGATGCTTAAAAAAGAGTGGTCATTGCGAGTGATTCGATTTAGTGCTTCCATGGTTAAAGGGATTTAATAGTGAATAACCTCGAAAACACTTTTTTGAAGGAAAGATAACAAGGGACTGATTAAAAATTCTCTATCTCAGAAGGGTCACATGTCCTCGTTTGATGATCTCCGTGCCACTGCCATCGAGTAACTCTACCATGTAAACATAAGTAGCGGTTTCAGCAGGTTTTCCTGTGCCTTGAATGGTTCCGTCCCAAACTTCGCCAGGAGTATCGGATCGGTAAACGGTTTGACCCCAACGATCAAGAATGGTGAAATGGTATTCTGTTGGATTGAAATTGCTGATGACAGGGAAGAAGGTGTTGTTTATACCTGTGACAATAAAAGCATTTGGTACATAAATAATGGGTTCAAAAACCTGACAAGTTTCATTCGACTTGCTCAATTCTGGGTCGTTGTAAAGGTTTGATCCCTCAACAGCCTCGAGGTAGTAACATACTTTTCCTGTAAATGTGAGGTTATTCAAATCATCCAAGTAGGTCAATACATCATGTGGCAGGAAGGCTAGAGGTGTTGAACTGAAAATGCCATCAATTCCGCGATACAATCGGTAGCCTAAAACAGGGCCGTTCCACGCTTGATAAGGATTCCATTGCAAGTAGGTCAGAAGACGAACATCATCCTTCTGACTTCGAAGGAGAATTGTTTGGGACTCATTCGATACAACGCCAGGACGGCCACAACTGTCAATAATTCGTGCGCGATAAGTGTAGCTGAATTCATTCACATCGACCTCAGAATCGGTGTAGGTAATAAGATTGGAGGAAACAGGAATTTCGGCCAATTGGACAAAAGTTCCCATGTCGTCCATTCGTTCGAATGCAATCGCAGATACACCACCCGAATTGTCTGTCAAATGGCGAAGTTCAACTTGACTGCCGTTCACAGTTGCCACTTTGAAATAGTGATTTTCAGGAAGTGTTGGTGCGAGGATGGTCAAACAATGTTTGTTTGAAAAGGACTCAATACCGGTATCAGAAACTGCCTTCACAAAGAAACAGTAATCCATCAGGTCAACGGCTGAAATAGTGAGTGTGGTATTGTCCGTAGTTCCGTATTGTGTCCAAGGACCATTCTGCATGCTTCCCCAAACTTCATAACGATCAATACCACCCCAACCGACGTAAGGTGTCCAATTGAGTTTCACTTGGCTACTGCAAATTAACAATTCATGTGACAAGAAAATGCTCGTATGCACCTCGGCCTTTGCAGAGGTTTGGAAGGTCGGTGGTATGGCAGGTGTATAGCATGAATCGAATGCTGCTACTGAATAGGAGAGTGCTCCAAGGCTTAAATCTGCTGGATATGAATAATTCGTACTTCCAATTCCCCAAACGGTGTCGAGTTCAAAAAGGAAACCGTTCGCGTCGAAGGTATAAACGACATATCCGTACGTGTCAGCTTGACCGTTTTGATTCCAATTGATTTGCATTTGATTGGTCGCCGTATCAACACTTACAGACGAAATCACAGGGATATCGGGAGTCAACATATCCTCTAAATCATCGCCCTGTATATTGGAGGTAAAGTCACATGGTGTATTGTTCAACACGACTTGGTAACTCAAATATGCCTGACAAATATCAATTGTATCAATGAAGGCATTTACTCCATAATTCACACTATCAATCAGAGTCCAAGTGCCGGTAGGATATTCGCGGTAAATATAATATTGGTCATCCATGGAAGGCCAAGCAGTCGCAACGGGGTCGTTCCATTGTAAAACGGCTGTCCCGTTTGATGGATTCACCAAATTCAAAAAGATATTTGAAACGGTATCACTATTCCGAATGGCGTTTCCACTGCATCCTGACACAACAGAAATAAAATAGTCATTGGCTTGCGTCACTGCAGGATCGGTCCAACTACTTGTGCCTATTGTATTGATCGTAGTAAGCAACCCACCTTGAACAGAATGAATTTGATAGGCGACAAAACTACCTGTTGGATCGGTCACAGGGTTCCATTGAATCGTGACATTCTCGTTCACATCTGATTGAATGCATTGAATGCTCGGAGCTTGAATGACACCTTCATTGATAACATTGATTGTCACGGTTGCGTAGCGCACTTTAGGCACTTGACAATAATCATCCTGCACCTTGAATACGAAGTAATAAGGTACTAGATCCAAGGCATTTCCATCGGCGCCAACAAGATGGTCACAGGATGTTTGCCAACTAAAATTGACAGTAGAACCTTGGATACCTGAAATAATCGGTGTTGTATTTAAGGTGGCACACGGGGCAGTTCCACATCCAGTCGTTGAGGTGAAATTTGATCCGAACATGGCTCCAGATGCCGTCAATAAATTATGCTGTGGACTTCCATCTTGTAATAATTCTGGATCTACAGAATTTAGGGTGAAAGCCACCACGTTTCCCGCACTAATCGTTGTCTCAAAAGAACCTCCAGCAAAAGGTGCATTGATTACAGGTGGTGTATTGTTGTCCATGCAAGCCGTAACTACGATTTGCATTTCGCGCTCAACTTCACCAATTAATGTTCCATTGCGGTATGATTTCACCAAAACTTTCACAACATAGTTGCCGATATTCATGCAAGTGAAATTCAGCTGTCCATTGGACGGATTTATGCTCGCTGGAACATTAAGGGCATTGAGTGTTGTTCCTGGGGTAGGTGAGGTGTAAGAAAAATTCGGGTCAAAGGGAATTGGAATGGGATTCGTTGGCGGTTGGTAAGTTCCTGACGGAAAGTTGTTGTACGGAATGCCAAAATCAATGGCGAGTGAATCCAAATCTGGATCGACAGCATTCATATTGTACTGATAAGGTGTTCCTGCGCAGGCTACAAAATAAGGTTCTTGTAAGAAGATAGGAGATGAATCACAGTTGGTGCTCATTCCTGGACTAGCATAAATCTTTGCTGCTAAAGTTATTCCATAGTTGGATGGATTCGAAATGTTGGTAAGGTTGGCACTCCTAGAGAAATTTTCGTAGGTGAATACCCAACCTCCGGCCGGGGGAACCCCACTTATCGAAATGGGCGCACTGCGGTAAACGATTTTTTCAATGGCTCCAACTCCGTTTCCTCCTGAGATTCCATTTCCACAGTCTAAGGGTTGAGGTGATCCCGTTACGGGGTTGCAAGTAGGTGAAATATCTGTTCGAGAAACGAAGGGAAGTGCAATAGATGTTAATGTTGGGTGATTCCAAACCCGTAAATTTTCATTTATGATATTTATTTCTGCCCCATTGCAATCGCGGTAAAACACCAAGGTAAACACATAGTTCCCATTCTGACATTGCCAGGTAATCTCTCCTCCCATCACATGCGACGCCATCAACGCTGGTGTTAGCGTAAAGATGAAGGCCAATAAAAAGAGTATTTTTCGCATGGGACAAAATATAACGCAAGAGCGTGTCACATAGTATAAACGCAGAAAATCATTCGCCGTTGCTAGCCCGCCGAAACGATGGTCATATCACTCCAGTTGAGGTATTTTTTCGCCAACTCTTGAATGCGCTCTGCAGTAATTCCGTTGATTGATTCAATCGCCTTGTTGTAAAAATCCATATCCATTTTATAGGGCTCAACGCCTAGGTATAAATCGGTCATCGAGTATGGACCATCGGCGCTCTTTAACAGTTGGCCGAGCAGGTAATTTTTTACCAATTCGAGCTCATCTTCAGGAACTAATTCATGTTGAAGGATTTCGATTTCCTTTTGAATTTCTACCAATGTCGCTTCGCGTACATCCTTTCCTACTTCAGTGGCAATTAAAAAATACCCTGAAGCGTGCAATTCAGCCATCATTGTTCCAATCCCATAGGTGTACCCTTTGTCCTCTCGGATGTTGGACATTAAACGGCTACCAAAATAATCGCCAAGGATGGTATTCAAAATATGAAAATCGAGGTAGTCTGGATGCGTTTTGTTGAATAGCATTCTTCCCACACGGATGGCAGATTGCACCGCATCTTCTTTCACGACATGTGCAGTTCCTCGAAGGTTTTGGATGTTTTTTTCAAATGTTGGAAGATGCGCATGTGACCAATCACCGAAAAGATCAATAATGTGATCAACAGCATCTTGACCCAAATCACCGACCACCACCATTTTACTCAATCCGTTAAGGTAGTAGTCTCGATGGAAGGCAATGATCTCCTGGCGTGAAATAGAATCGAAATCTTTCACATCACTCACTCTACCATAAATTGAATCACTGAAAAGTCGCTGTTGGAAGGCACGTTGAGCGAGGAAGTTCACCTTTCCCATGTTGACCAAGAATTTCTGTTTTCGGTCAATCAATAGCTCGTCCACCTCCTGTTCAGGGAAGATCGCACCATGTATCGAGTCGCGAATGATTCGCAGTACAGGCAACATGTTTTCTTTCAATGCATAGATGGAGATTACCGCATTTTCATTGCTCACGCCAGATTCAAAAAATCCTCCAAGCGCGTCGATGGATTCATTGATTTCGATGGAAGTCTGTTCTTTTGTTCCTGAAAGTAAAAGTCCATTTACAAAAGAGGCAACGCCAATGGTTCCTAGAATTGTTCCAGCGTCAAAGTATAAATCTACGAGTAGAGATGAACGTTTGGTGACACGTCGAAAACGCGAGGTTTCAGAAAATCGATGTGTTTAATCGTCTGAAGTTCGGGTGCATGGGTTCTGTTAATCATTGGTCATCGATTTTACTTTCAACAATGAGCAGTTCTCTTTGCGAAATAAGTGTATTGCAGTTTCTTGTAAATGTTCAGGTTGAATGGCTTGATAGATGAGGTGTTCTTCATTGATTCCATTGGCATCGCCTAACAATTCAAAGTAGCACAAATTCATCGCGCGATTGAGTAAACCTTGCTCTTGGAATTCCCGTGCCGTTCGAATTTTAATCATCAATCGATTCAATTCACTCTCCTCCATTGGGCTTTTTCTCAATTCTTCAAGCGCCTCCCAAAGGGCTTTGTCGAGCATATCGAAGCTTACACCAGGATTCAGTTTTCCAGAGATGATGAGCAAGCCATTGTCCAAATCACCAGAAATATAAGCGCCAATTTCAGAAACAAGCTTTTGCTCTTTTTTCAAAGCAATATACAAGCGAGATGATTTATCACGTCCTAAGCAATCGGAAAGCACATCAGCGAAATAGTAACCATCATTGCGGCGCTCAGACATTTTGAATGCATAGTAAAAGGCATCGGTCGGAACATTTCGTTCGATGATCTTTTCTCTGAACTCCATTTGTGTTGGTTCGGAAGTAAGGATGCGCGCAGGCTTAAGTTTTTCAGGAATATCCCCAAACCACTTGGTTACTTTATCTCTGATTTCTTCCAACTCAAAATTCCCTGCGATACACAAAATAGCATTTGCTGGGTGATAATGTGCGCCAAAGAAGTCCTTTACATCTTCCATCGTGGCATTCTCGATGTGCGAAATTTCTTTTCCGATGGTGCACCATTTATAAGGGTGGGTGTGGAATGCCAAGGGACGAAGTTCCAACCAAACATCGCCATAGGGCTGATTCAAGTAACGTTGTTTAAACTCCTCAATCACCACATTGCGTTGAACTTCAAGGCTTTTCGGCGTGAAGGCCAAGGATAACATGCGATCGCTTTCCAACCACAATGCGGTGTCGATGTTCGCAGCCGGAAGGACGTTGTAGTAATTCGTGATGTCGTTGGATGTAAAGGCATTGCTTTCACCACCGGCCAATTGAAGAGGAGCATCAAAGTCTGGGATGTTGATGGATCCTCCAAACATCAAATGCTCAAAAAGGTGGGCAAAACCCGTTTTTTCCTCCGACTCATCGCGTGCACCAACATCGTAGAGCGTGTTCACCACAGCAAGAGGTGTAGTAACGTCTTTATGAAAAAGTACGGTGAGACCGTTTGGAAGTGTAAATCGTTCGAAATGAATCATTAGAATGTATATTTTTCAGTGTTTTGTTCGATGAGTGCAGCGCGGTATTCGCCTAGAATTTCTTCCACAACTTCTGCCGCAGGCATTATTTTTTCGATGAGACCAGAAACTTGCCCGATTTCAAGCTCTCCTTCGATAAGGTCGCCTTCAAACATGCCTTTCTTCGCACGTCCTCGACCCAAAAGCTCGGTTAACTCTTCCGGTGAAGCGCCATTTTCATAGGCTGCCTC
>JAJTDQ010000084.1:9038-18756 GCA_021300505.1 Cryomorphaceae bacterium | reverse complement strand
ATGACTTCTTCATAGAAAAGGGCTGTTCCCTTTTGATCTGTTAAAATTCCAGCATCATATTCAGAAAGTCCCAATTTTGCTGTGTACTTCATAAATAAGTCGCGAGGCAAAGCAGGCATTTCTTTGCGTATTCTGTTGATCTGCACTTCATCCACGATGAGCGGTAGCAAGTCTGGCTCAGGGAAATACCTGTAGTCGTTTGCAGCTTCTTTTGAACGCATTGAAATGGTAATATTCTTCAATGCATCGTAAGAACGCGTTTCTTGGTAAAGTGTCTCACCATTTTCAAGTGCTGTAATCTGACGAATTATTTCAAACTCAATCGCACGCTGAACATTGCGAATAGAGTTCATGTTTTTCACCTCGACCTTTGTCCCAAATTCAGGGTTTCCTTTGATGCGCACAGAGATGTTGGCATCACAACGAAGCGAACCTTCCTCCATGTTACCATCGCAGATATCAAGGTAACGAACTAATTTTCGTACTTCCGTTAAATAACTGTAAGCCTCTTGTGAACTGCGAATATCTGGTTCGGAAACAATCTCTAACAGGGGAACTCCAGCACGATTAAGGTCAACAAGCGTATCAAACACATCGACATCGTGTATGCTTTTTCCAGCATCTTCCTCCATGTGGATGCGTGTCAGTCCAATTTGTTTTTCTTCGCCATTTTCCAGTTTGATGTGAATCACTCCACCCGTACAGATTGGCGTTTTATCTTGTGTGATTTGATACCCTTTTGGAAGATCGGGATAGAAGTAGTTTTTTCGCGCAAAGTACTGCTCTTCAGCTATCGTACATCCACAAGCTAAACCAAGTTTTATCGCATATTCTATCGTTTTCTTGTTCATCTTTGGAAGCGTTCCTGGATGACCAAGGGTGATGACACTCACATTTGAATTTGGCTGTGAGCCGTATTCATTGATGTCGTTTGAATAGGCTTTTGATTTGGTGAGCATTTGAGCATGCACCTCAAGGCCAATGACAACTTCGTATTTCTCGCGAATGGATGACTCCATGATTATATTCTAGAGATTAGTTCTTTCATGATGATCGTCATCTTAGGCTCCTGACGACTTGCTACATCGATGACATCTTGTAAACTCACTTTGTGAATTTTACCTGGAACACCAAGGTCAGTAATGATTGATATGGCAAAACAAGGAATCTCCATGTGCCGTGCAACGATCACTTCTGGTACGGTTGACATACCGACAGCATCTGCACCGATGACGCGAACATATTTGTATTCTGCAGGTGTTTCGAGCGTAGGTCCTGTCAAACCAGCATATGTCCCAACCGAAACACGAATGTTGTTTTCTTTTGCAATTTCTTTTGCAAGCGCAATCATTTCTGCATCGTAAGGCTCGCTCATATCAGGGAAGCGAGGTCCTAGTTCATCGAGGTTTTTTCCGATGAGCGGGTGTGCTGGAAATAAGTTGATGTGGTCATCTTGAATCATTATTTCACCGACCTCGAAGTCTGGGTTGACTCCTCCTGATGCGTTGGACACAAAAAGTCGTTCAATTCCCATTAGTTTCATCACTCGCACAGGGAAAGTAACTTGTTGCATGTTGTAGCCCTCGTAGAAATGGAAGCGACCTTGCATGGCCATAACCTTCTTTCCACCTAATTCTCCAAAGATTAATTTTCCTTTGTGACTTTCAACAGTTGAAACTGGGAAATTTGGGATGATGTCATAGGGAATCTCATCAATGATAGAGATTTCTTTGACAAGTCCACCCAGTCCTGTTCCTAAAATAATTCCAATGGTTGGCTCTACTGATGTTTT
Organism: Cryomorphaceae bacterium; assembly: GCA_021300505.1. Taxonomy (GTDB): domain Bacteria; phylum Bacteroidota; class Bacteroidia; order Flavobacteriales_D; family Crocinitomicaceae; genus M0103. The sequence continues at coordinate 16,964 of JAJTDQ010000084.1, read as the reverse complement.
CGATTTGATAAAATCAACAGACTCTTTAAATTGTGTCAACATAGTTATTCAATTGTTCTAAAAATTCTTCTTCTCGATCGATGACAACGGACATTGGTTGATAAAACCAAGGGTAAGCTTTCATCGATTCTTTCATCGGCAAATCAGTCAATTTCACCCAATCCTTTTCGGTAGTGAATATAGCCGTTTCGTCGCTTACAAAAGTATCAAATTTTTGGTGAACCTTGAATAGGTCTTTGTCGGTATATGTATGATGGTCAGGAAATGAGAGGTGAACCACCTCGAAGGTTTGTTTTAAGTGCTGAATTAAACTTGACGCATCGGCGATGGCAGTGATTAAAAGTATGCGTTTTACAGCTCTTAGATCGCTTGATTTTCCAAAGGGAATTGGAGATGAATAGTCAATGCTAGCAAAGTAAATAGGAGTGTTTCGCACATTGATTTTTTCCATAATCATACCCTTTTGTTCGGGTGATTGATTTTTTGGACTTTTTGAGACAACAATCATATCTGCTCGACTTTTTCCATTTTTTGATTCCCGAAGGCGTCCAGCAGGTATGGGTAAATCATCGAAAAAGGGTTTGTTGTAATCGGTGAGTAGAATGTTGAAACCTGCTGTTACTGCCCGATGCTGGTAAGCGTCATCCAAGAGAACAAGGTCTGTTTTTGGATAAGATTGGATGATTTCTTGAATGCCATAAGCACGTTTTTCACATACGAAAATATGGGTATTTGGAAAATGCTTTTTGGCATACATGGAAGGTTCATCTCCTGAAATGTTCGAGAGTGTATCGGGTTGAATTTCCAAAAATCCGGATGAACTACGGCCATAACCACGACTTAAAATAGCAATGCTTCGCGTGGTCGAAAAATGTTGAGCTAAATAGATGGTTAGTGGTGATTTTCCAGTACCACCTACACTTAGATTGCCAATGCAAATGGACTTTACAGGAATTTTGTAGGACTTTATAATTCCAGACGAATAAAGGATGCCACGCAGACCAACTACTACCAAATAGATGAAAGAAAAGGGTAGGAGCAAGTACTTCAGCACTTTCATATGTCAGAGTGGAGATTTAGCTCGCTGAGTAGTCAGAGAACTCTTGATCGTCGGCATAATAATAAATTCTCACCTGAGCTGTATCTGTTAGAAAGTCAATTTTTCCAATTTCGAAGCGGTTGATTGCAATTCCTGTGCGATCTTCCAGGTCTTTTTTCATTTCGTCATATTTTTCTGGACGAATTAAATCAATGCGTTCGTAATTGATTGTCTTGCGCGTTTCATGTTTCACCAACCACAAATTCTCTAAGATGTATGTCAGTAACATCACAGAAATATTGATAATCGCCATTTCAGCAATGCTGATTTGTTTTGAAGCCAGAGAGTTTACTACACTTATACCAATAATCAAGAAAAGATATGTCATTTCTTTAATTTCGATGGCATCAGTGCGGTAGCGAATAATCCCGAAAATCGCGAATAAACCGAGCCCCATTCCAGTGTCGATGTCTAGTTTTTTCAATCCAAAACACAAGAAAAATGTGATTGTTCCAATCAAATAATAGGTAAACAAATAATCTTTACGGCGTGTTTTTTCATAATAGAAGTAACGAATTAATATGGTCAACACAATCATGTTAACTGCCAAGCGAAGTAGCAAAACATAAGCGTCATCGCTAAATAATGTAAGCCCTAAAGCATCAGATTTGGAGAGAGGAAGTAAGAAATTAGGCAGCATTGGTGTTTATTTTTTTTAAGGTTAAAAGTTTTTTCTTGAATCGGTTAAATTTCAATCGACTTCCGCCATACAACTCAATGGAGCCAATGCAGTATTTGCTCAAGCGGTAAGGACGAATGTTGATAGTTTTCATCAGTGCAAAGAAAGCAGAATTTCTATTTACTGATTCTTGCTTGAGTTCTGCGATGATTAAATTGTCAAATTTTTCAGTTTTGTTATCCCAACGGAAGGTTAGGTCAAAATCCAAGGTCAAGCGTTCGTTTTCTACTTTATTCACGAGTGTTATGCGGTGAAATGAATTCCACATAACTGCTTTTAAATCAACTTCTTTTGAGATTATACTTTCGATAAATTCCTTGTGCTCCGCTTTCAAAATTTCTGGAATATTATCCACCTTGATCCGTTTCTTGTTCGTGCGGCCTTTGTATTTATGCTTGATTTCTAAAAAGGTGAGATTAGATTCAACATATTTACGAAATCTTACTTTGAAGCGGTTCGTTCGACCGTTGTGATGGTCCTGAAAAAATGAAAAACGTTCATCGTCAAAATATAAACTTTCGTAAAATGGAGTTCTTGTCCCTTCAATTTCTAAGATTTTGTATGCTTGCGAAAGTTCTGGAAGAAATTTGATGAAGCTCTGCAACGAAAACGCAAATTTGGTATCTACGCGGTTCATCAACTTCACACGATCCATTTCTGAAAGTGTAACAGATTCAAAACCAGTAAGTATATCTTGAATTGCGGGGTTTAGCATACGAGCAAAGTTAAGAAATTATTAAAGTTCAACAGCATTCGAGACCATTTCCGTTTAAATCAGTCGAAAATATGTGGTTTTTAATCAATGATTATCTTTGCATCATGAGAAAAAAAATACTCCTGCTGGGTTCAGGTGAACTCGGAAAAGAATTTGTGATTTCATGTCAACGTCTAGGACAGTACGTGATTGCTGTAGATAGTTATGCCGGTGCTCCAGCGATGCAAGTAGCGCATGAGTTTGAAGTCATTAATATGTTGGATGGTGAAGCTTTGGATCGAATTGTTGAAAAACATCGACCGGACATAATTGTTCCGGAAATTGAAGCCATACGTACCGAGCGCTTTTATGATTATGAAAAATCTAAAATTCAAGTTGTTCCAAGTGCAAAGGCGGCAAATTTCACGATGAATCGCAAGGCAATTCGCGATTTAGCAGCCATTGAAGTAGGAGTGCGTACTGCACCTTATCGCTATGCCAGGAGCTTTGAGGAATTGAAGCAGGGCGTAGAATTTACAGGAATACCCTGTGTTGTAAAGCCGTTGATGTCTAGTTCTGGGAAAGGACAATCGGTCATTCGAAGAGAAGAAGATATAGAGAAGGCTTGGAACTATGCAATGGAAGGTTCACGTGGAGATTTAAAAGAGGTTATTGTTGAGGGATTTATTGATTTTGACTATGAAATAACGCTTCTTACAGTGACCCAAAAAAATGGTGAAACACTCTTTTGTCCGCCTATAGGTCATCGTCAAGAACGCGGTGATTACCAAGAAAGTTGGCAACCTCAAGCAATGAATACCGACCATTTGGAAGAAGCGAAATCGATGGCTGCGGCTGTTACTAAAGCTCTTGGGGGCGCGGGTATTTGGGGCGTTGAGTTTTTTATTACAAAGGAAGGAGCTTATTTCTCAGAGCTTTCACCTCGCCCTCATGATACAGGTATGGTCACCTTGGCGGGGACACAAAATTTCTCCGAATTTGACTTACACGCTCGTGCTGTATTGGCTTTGCCTATACCCGAAATCGTCTCAGTGCGGAATGGAGCAAGTGCTGTAGTGTTGGCAACAAAAGAAAGTAATGATACTCCTGTCTTTACTGGATTGGAAAAGGCGGCATCTTACTCCAATTCTGATTTCAGAGTTTTTGGTAAACCAAGCACTCGACCATACCGACGTATGGCGGTTGCATTGACGTACGGAATGGAATCAACGACTGAATTGGTTGAAAAAGCCAAGTCAATGGCTGCAGAAATTAAAGTTGATTAAAGCAGTCCTAGAGCGATTTTCATTCGGATTACTCGCTTGGACGCAGCGTCTACTTTTTTCTTGAACGCCGCATCTGAACGGTATCGTTTGAGAATATCGCGGTGTGCTTTTTTTGCATCGACAGGCATTAGCACGATGTCGCAACCTGCTGCTATTGCCTTTTCTTCACAGTTTGGAATACTTGCTACACCACCCATGTTCATGGCGTCCGTGACGATCAGCCCCTTAAAGCCAAATTCACCACGCAACAAGTTTGTCACAATCGTTTCAGAAGTTGTTGCAGGCATACCTTTGGTATCGTAGGTTGGGTTATTGGTAACGCCAATATGCGCTACCATGATGGACAACACACCGTTTTTAATCAATTCAGGATAATTTCCAATTTCTTTCAACTCCCCGTCAATCATCTGTAAAGATTTGTGGGTGTCACCGGAAACTAGACCATGACCAGGAAAATGTTTCGCAGTAGCTAAAATGTTGTTCGATTGGGTTTGTTGAATAAAGGCATCCGACCATGGGATAATGTTTGAAGGGATAGCGCCAAAGCTTCTAAAACCGACGGTTTTATTGGGTGACATGTCTACAACAGGTGCAAAGTTGTAGTTGATTCCAATGTCATTTAACTCTTTAGAAATTAAATCAGCACATTCGCGAACTTCTTCGATGGAGACCATTTCATTGGCCTTCTTCACTGTCGTTGAACCAATAATTTTTCTATTGACCAAGCTTGGTTCTGCATCTGCACTGTAGAGGAATGGCAGGTTACCCAATGTATCGTTCATTTTTTCAAACGTTTTAATCCATGACGTGAATTCCTCTTTGGTTCCATTGAGCATCAATACACCTCCAATAATACGTTGACGAATATGAGATTTAATGATTGTTTCCGTTTGACCTAATCGTCCAACTGCAGGCATGATAAGTTGTGCGACGATTGCAGTGTCGTCAAGTTGAGCAAATATGCGATCTACCTCTGCATCCAGATCCTTGTTGTCCGTTAAGAAATCACTGAGGGTAAATTCTTTCTGAACTTCAGGTTGACTTCTTTTCTCGATTTTTTTCGCTGTATTTGGAGATTGGGCGCAGCTGTAAAAAAGTGTAACAAGAATGGTGTGTAATACGATGTATTTTCTCATGGATGAAAGATCTTATTGAAATAGTAGCCAAAGTTAAATTCCTTCACAGCGCGAGATGGAACGAACCTCGATGTTTTTTGCACAATCCCGTTGTCAACAACCATTTTGAAGCCCATAACGGGTGTTGTCTTTACTCCACCAGTAATTTTTGATACGCATCCAAAACGCAAATCATAAAAATAAAAGATGTTCCCATCCGTTTTTGTCGTGTAATAGCCGTCGGAAATAAACGCGAGCTGCCTGGAGTAATTTTTGTCTGGCCATTTCAAATGGAACAATTCATCTTGTCGTTTCGGAATGGTATCTATTTCTTTGGGATTAAAATCGTAGAAAATAGATTTGTAGCCAACGTAATAGTTCGCGTCATCTTCTGCAAGGATCATCCAATAAAAACTTGTGAAGGGCATTGGGGCCACCATTGCATTTCGCGTTTTCAAATCACTTTCAGTAAAGTAAGTGTTGGCATTATTCAGTACAATAAGCTTAATAATCACTCCAAACAGTAAGTAGCTCGTTGAATAAATGAGCCCTCCTAAGTTCCATTTTCTTCTCGAAAGGCTTTCTCTAGCCTTAAACATGGCAATAATCAAACAAATCATGAAGGGTAAAGTGTATAAAGGGTCAATGATAAATACTGTATTGAACTTTATACGCATATCGAATGGCCAGAAGAAGGATGTTCCATAATTCGTGAACATGTCCAACATCGGATGTGTGATTATTCCCCAGAAAAAGAGCTTAATCCACATCTTTCGTTCATATTTTTTTATAGTTAAAAACAATGGCGCAAACAATTGTTCATTTTTGTATCTTCCTTTATCTAAACTGAACACATGAGAAACCACTTATCCATCAAGTCATGGGCGGAAGATGATCGTCCACGTGAGAAAATGTTAACCAAGGGACGGGCTGCGATGTCCGATTCTGAGCTCCTTGCTATCCTTATTGCCACAGGTTCGATAAAAAAGTCAGCCTTGGATCTTGCCAAAGAATGTCTTGCCTTGGCGAAGAATGACCTTGGCAAATTATCTCGAATGACCGTTCCAGAGTTGTGCAAGGTCAATGGTATTGGTCCTGCAAAAGCGGTAACATTAGTAGCCTCTTTAGAGTTGGGCCGCCGGCGAAAAGATAACGTTGCTGAGAAAAAATTGCGGGTAGTATCCTCGCAAATAGTATATGATCACATGCGGCCGTATTTGCAAGACCTCACGCATGAAGAGTTTTATGTCATTTTATTGAACCGAGCGAATGAAGAAATTCGCACCGTTCAAATTTCTTCGGGCGGTCTATCTGGTACAGTTGCCGATGGGAAGATGATTTTCAAAGCAGCGATAGAAAACAGTGCCCATGGTTTAATTCTCGTACACAATCACCCGAGTGGTCAACTTTTCCCGAGCGATAGTGACAAGAACTTAACTCGAAAACTGGTGCAATTTGGTTCCTTTATCGATTTGCCTATCTTGGATCACCTCATTTTCGCTGATAATGGTTATTTTAGCTTCGCTGATCAGGGAATACTCTGATTGATTCATTTTTAGCTCATGAAACGCATAATTACAATCGTCGGTGCCCGTCCTCAAATCATTAAATCTTCAGCGATCAGTCGCGCGGTGAATGGCCCGTTCAAAGGTCAACTTGAGGAAATCATTGTCCATACGGGACAGCATTATGACGAAAACATGTCGGATGTGTTTTTTAATGAATTGATGATTCCACTTCCGCAGTACAATCTAGGAGTGGGTAGTGCTTCACATGGTGCACAAACGGCCGCAATGATTGAAGGTCTAGAAAAGATTTTTGAAAAAGAAAAGCCAGATGGGGTACTCGTTTATGGTGATACAAATTCAACCATCGCCGCCGCCTTGGCCGCAATAAAAATGCATATTCCTGTTATTCATGTTGAAGCAGGATTGCGCAGTTTCAACAAGTCGATGCCCGAAGAGGTGAATCGAATTGCCTGTGACCACATGTCCACCTTGCTTTTTACACCAACTGTCACAGGACTTGAAAATTTAAAACGCGAGGGATTTGTTATTGAACACGTGGAAAAAGCAAGTGCTGATCACCCAAAAGTATACCATTGTGGTGACGTGATGTACGACAACAGTCTTCACTTTTCAGAATTATCGTCGCATTCATCTTCAATACTGAAATCATTGAATCTTGAAGGCAAGCCATTTCTTTTGGTAACCGTTCATCGTGATTCCAATACAGATATTGCATCAAATCTTCAGGCTATTTTCAAGGCGTTGCTTCAATTAAGTCAAAAATACGATCAAACCATTGTCTTGCCGCTGCATCCGCGAACACGGAACATGTTGGAGAAACAATTGTCTCTTGAGTTGTATCAGTCGGTAATTGGAAATGAACAAATTAAAATCATTCCACCTGCAGGATTCCTGGATATCATAGCCTTGGAAAAAAATGCAACCATGATGATTACAGACAGTGGGGGATTGCAAAAAGAGGCATTTTTCTTTAAAAAGACGTGTATCATTCTTCGCGAGCAAACCGAGTGGATTGAAATAGTGAAAAATGGCAATGCTGTATTGACGGGAGCGTCAGAGGAAAAAATTCTAGACGCTTATGTTCATCTAATAGCGCAATCTGAGCAAAGTTTCCCAGCACTTTATGGAGATGGCAAGGCAGCAGAATTTATCTGTCAAAAAATGGTAGAAGAGCTATAGTATGCTTATTTATGTTGATGAAATATCAGAACGTTTAATTTACACCCTAGACTTTGTGTTTAAGGAGCGTGGATTAACGTATTCATTAACGAATGATTCACAGCAATTTGATTCTTTTTCACAAGCAAAAATCAATTATTCAGATCGCTATTTTCCTAATTATATTCAAGTTAAACCCGCGTCGGTACTGTTTGATGAGGAAGTACTTATTTATGAAATTGGAACAGGTACATTCGAAGATGAGGACTGTCTTTCTTTCAACAAAGTTATTGACCCTCTAGCCTCCATTTTTTATGTGATTACCCGAATGGAAGAGAGCACAAGTACCTTTGAAGATCGACATGG